>JAHFPO010000017.1 GCA_023266695.1 Hyphomicrobiales bacterium
ATCGATCCGACGATGGCATTACGGGGGGCGAAGATGCGATCGGCTCCGAGCGCGGTGATATAGGCGCCCGAAGCTGCCACGCCTTCCACCACCGCGACCACCGGCTTTTTCTCGGCCAGGCGGCGGATGCCGGCATAGAGCGACTCCGCGCCGGCGACCGTGCCGCCCGGGCTGTCGATAGTGAGAATCACGGCGCGGGCGCCGGATTTCGAGATCTTGTCGAGTAGTTCGAGACGCGCGCGGTCGTTGCGGATGAGCCCGCCGATGGTGACGCGCGCGACGTGAGGACTCGACTCGCCGATCAGTTTGGTACCGCCCGTCGCCGTTACGATCGCGCCGATGGCGGCGACGACGGCGAGGAGCGCGAGCACGCGCCACAGGGTGAGCTTCCGCCGCAACCGGCGGCGATCGACGAGGGTATCGGCGTCTAGGGACATGATGGACCTCCGGTGGGCGGCGTCCCGTCCGAGAATCGTTCGGGCGGGAAACTAACGCCGCCCGCGGGACGCCATCAAGGCTTTGTTTCAAAACGGGTAATTGAAATGCAAACGGCCGGACGCCGGCCTCCTGAGCCGCCCGGCGGCCCTTGGCGTTATTTCTTCTTCTTCTCGGTCGCGCGCTTCAGAACCGAGCCGAGGATATCGCCGAGGGTGGCGCCGGCGTCGGAAGAGCCATACTGAGCGACGGCCTCCTTCTCCTCGGCGATCTCGCGCGCCTTGATCGAGACCGTGACCTTGCGGGCGCGCTTGTCGAACAAGGTCACCCGCCCGTCGACCTTGTTACCCACGGCGAAACGCTCGGGGCGCTGCTCGGAGCGGTCGCGCGCGAGTTCCTAACGCTTGATGAACGAGGTGAGATCGGTGCCGACGACCTTCACGTCGATGCCGGATTCGTGCACGACGGTCACCTCGCAGGTGACGATGGCGCCCTTCTTGAGGTCGCCGGCCTGCGCGAACGGATCGCCCTGCAATTGCTTGATGCCGAGCGAGATGCGTTCCTTCTCGACATCGACGTCGAGCACGACCGCTTTCACCGTGTCGCCCTTCTTGAACTCCTCGATGACCTGCTCTCCGGGCCGTTTCCAGTCGAGATCGGAGAGATGGACCATGCCGTCGACATCGCCCTCCAGCCCGAGGAACAAGCCGAACTCGGTCTTGTTCTTGACCTCGCCCTCGAGGGAGGAGCCGACCGGATGCTTCTCGGCGAACACTTCCCAGGGATTGGGGAGCGTTTGCTTGAGGCCGAGCGAGATGCGGCGTTTCACCGGGTCGACCTCGAGGATCGCGACCTCGACCTCTTGCGAGGTCGAGATGATCTTGCCCGGATGCACGTTCTTCTTGGTCCACGACATTTCGGAGACGTGGACGAGCCCCTCGATGCCAGGTTCCAGCTCCACGAAGGCGCCGTAGTCGGTGATGTTGGTGACGCGGCCCTTGACCTTGGTGCCGACCGGATATTTTCCCTCGATGCCTTCCCACGGATCGCCCTGCAGCTGTTTCATGCCGAGCGAGATGCGGTGGGTTTCGTGGTTGATCTTGATGATCTTCACTTTCACCGTCTGGCCGATATTCAAGATCTCGGTCGGGTGATTGACGCGCCGCCAGGCGATGTCGGTGACATGGAGTAAGCCGTCGATGCCGCCGAGATCGACGAAGGCACCGTAGTCGGTGATGTTCTTCACCGCGCCGTCGATGACCTGGCCTTCCTCGAGGCTGGAGACGAGCTCCTGGCGCTGGCCGGCGCGGGTCTCCTCCAAGACGGTACGGCGCGAGACCACGATGTTGCCGCGCCGGCGATCCATTTTCAGGATCTGGAACGGCTGCTGATTGTGCATGAGCGGGCTGATGTCGCGGATCGGGCGAATGTCGACCTGGCTGCGCGGCAGAAAGGCGACGGCGCCGTCGAGATCGACGGTGTAACCGCCCTTCACCTGGTTGAAGATGACGCCGTGGACCTTTTCGTTCGCCTGAAACGCCTTCTCGAGCCGGCCCCAGCTCTCCTCGCGCCGCGCCTTGTCGCGCGACAGCACCGCCTCGCCGAGCGCATTCTCGATCCGGTCGAGAAAGACCTCGACCTCGTCGCCGACCTTGAGAGCGGCCTCGCGGCCCGGCCCCGCGAATTCCTTCAGCGGCACTCGGCCCTCGGTCTTCAATCCGATGTCGATGACGGCGATGTCCTTTTCGATGGCAACGACCTTACCCTTGACGACGGAACCTTCCTGCAGGTCGACACGGCCGAAGGATTCCTCCAAGAGGGCGGCAAAATCCTCCCGGGTCGGATGGGTGGCGGTTGCGGGCATTCCAACTCCTTAGAATGGCAAACAGGGCGCGGGCGATGCCGCACCCTGTCTATTTACGCGCGGCGATGATCCTCAGGACCTCCTGGAATGCGGCTTCTATATCCAAGTCGGTGGTATCGAGCAAGACGGCATCGGGGGCGGGTTTGAGAGGCGCCGAGGCCCGTCCGCTGTCGCGCGCATCACGGCGGCGGATGTCGGCGATCACCTCGTCAGGGGTGAGCGTTTCCCCGCGCCCCGCGAGTTCGCGGTGACGGCGGCTGGCGCGGGCTTCCGGCGTCGCGGTGACGTAGATCTTCACCTCCGCCGCGGGGCAAACGACCGTTCCGGTATCGCGGCCGTCGAGCACGGCGCCGCCGGGGCGGCGGGCGAAATCCCGTTGCAGATCGAGGAGGGCCGTGCGCACCTCGGGATAGGCAGCGACGCGCGATGCCGCCTCGCCAAGCGCCGCGCCGCCGAGGCGATCGCGGTCGAGCTTGCCGAGATCGACTGCCCGAGCCGCCGTCACCGCGGCTTCGACGTCGTCGAGGGGGCGACCTTCAGCAAGCACGCGTGCGGCGACGGCGCGATAGATCAGGCCGGTGTCGAGATGGGGCAATTTGAAATGATCGGCGAGCCGGCGCGCGAGCGTGCCCTTGCCCGAGGCCGCGGGCCCGTCGATGGTGATGATCATGAGAGATCGGCGCCGAGTCCGCGCATCAGCTCGGCGAAGCCCGGAAAGCTGGTGGCGATGAAGGAGGTGTCGTCGACCGCGACCGGCTTGTCGCTCGCGAGCCCCATCACAAGAAAGGCCATGGCGATGCGATGATCCATGTGGGTCATGACCGTGCCGCCGCCGCGGACGCGGCCTGACCCGCCGCGCACGATCAGATCGTCGCCCGCGACCTCGTGCTCGACGCCGTTGGCGGCGAGGCCGGCGGCGATCGCGGCCAGACGATCGGATTCCTTCACGCGCAATTCCGACAAGCCGCGCATTCTGGTTTCGCCCTCGGCGAAGGCGGCGGCAACGGCGAGCACGGGATATTCGTCGATCATCGACGGCGCGCGCGCGGTCGGTACCTCGACGCCGCGAAGATTTGACGCGCGCACGCGCAAGTCGACCACCGGCTCGCCGCCTTGCTCGCGCCGATCGATCTCCTCGATGTTCGCCCCCATCTCTTTCAGGGTAACGAGGAGACCGGTGCGCAGGGGATTGGCGAGCACGTCTTCCAGAATCAAATCGGAGTCCGGCACGACCAGCGCCGCAATGAGCGGAAAGGCGGAGGAGGAAGGATCGGCCGGCACTCCGATCGGCCGCGGCACGAGTTCCGGCCGGCCCTTGAGCGTGATGCGTCTGCCGTGCTCGCCGTGCGGCGTGATCCCGAGTTCGGCGCCGAAATAGGCGAGCATGCGCTCGGTATGGTCGCGCGTCGCCTCGGCCTCGATCACGGTGGTCTCGCCGGGCGCAGCGAGACCGCACAACAGCACCGCCGATTTCACCTGGGCCGAGGGGACGGAACTTTCGAACACGATCGGAATCGCATCCTCGGCGCCCCTGAGCCGCAGCGGCAACTGTCCGCCTTCGGCCTCATCGATGATCGCCGCCCCCATGCGCGCGAGCGGCTCGAGCACGCGGCGCATCGGCCGCCGGCGCAGACTTTGATCGCCGTCGAAGACGGCTTCGATCGGATGGCCGGCGACTACCCCCATCGCCAACCGCACGCCGGTGCCGGAATTGCCGAAATCGAGCACGGCGTCGGGCGCAAGCAGCGATCCCACGCCCACCCCCCGCACGCGCCAGCGGCCGGGAGCGAGGCGCTCGACTGCGGCCCCGAGCAAAGCGCAGGCGCGCGCGGTCGCAAGCACATCCTCGCCTTCCAGCAATCCTTCGATGTCGGTGGCGCCGACGGCGAGCAGCCCGATCAAGAGCGCGCGGTGCGAGATCGATTTGTCGCCCGGAACCCGCACGCGGCCCGCAAGCCGTTGTGAGCGGCGGGCGACGAGCGGGGCGGGCACAGCAGGGGTGGCGGCGGGCGAGGCCGTCGGCATCATCTGTCCTCGCATTCGGAGCGAGGCTCTAGCATGCGTCACCGGTCCCGTCACGAATGCGCGGCTCCGGCGTTTTCGATCTTGACAGGCACCCGAGCGCAGTCCAATGGAGGCGCCCTTTTTCCGGGCGCAGGGAGCGATCGTCGTGGCGAAGCCCGAGCTTGGCATCAAACGGATTTGCGGCAGCTGCGGGGCGAAATTCTACGACCTCGCCCGTGATTCGATCGTATGCCCGAAGTGCGGGACGATCTACGAGGCGGCGGCGGTCCCGACGCGGACGCCAGCGGCGGCGCGCCCACAGCCTGCCCCGCCTCCGGTCGCGGCGGTGGAGGAACCCGAGCTGCCGCAGCCTGCCGAGGTCGAGGTCATTTCCCTCGAAGACGTCGACGCGGAAGAGAAGGGTAAAGCGAAGACCGCCGTGCCCGACGCCGAGGCCGAACCCGACGAGGAGGTCGAGATCGTGACCAAGGAGGCGGACGATACTTTCCTCGAACAGGAAGAGGAGGAGCCGGGCGACGTCTCCGACATCATCGGCGAGAAGGTGGAGGAGGACGACGAGACTTGAGCGCGCCACTTGAGCGCGCCCTGGGCTTGTGCTTGAAAGCGGCCCGTTCGGGTGAAGCCGAGCGCCGCCGCGGCGAGACCAACGAGAATCCGTTTCGAATCCCAATCCCGGCCCGCGGGCCGGTCCGGCGGCAAGTGGGGCCATAGCTCAGTTGGGAGAGCGCTTGAATGGCATTCAAGAGGTCGGCGGTTCGACTCCGCCTGGCTCCACCAGTCTCCTCCGATAGATAGTTCGGCTGGCATGCCGTAGCGGCGAAAGCTGCCAATCGTAGCCCGCGTAGCGAAGACGGGCCGGGCCGTACCGATGGCTCCCGATGAAGGCCGTCGATCCAGTCGAAAGCATCAATTCCGCGGGGCATCGGCCACTCAAGTCTCTCGGCTGCCCGCGGCGTGCAACACCAATATGTCGCGCACGGCGCGGTTCGCCGGCGTCGGCACGCCGGCCGCGGCTCCGAGATCGACCACGCCGCCGCTGAGCCAGGCGAGCTCCAGGGGCTTGCCCTGCTTGAGGTCGTGAAACATCGAAGCGATCATGTCGGCGGGGAGCCCGTCGGCGAAGGCGAGCCGCTCATCCGCGTAATCCTCCGGCAGCGCCACGCCGTGGGCACGGCCGACCGCCACCACCTCCTTCATCAGATCGAGCAAAAACTTCCGCGTCAGCGGATGCTCGCGGATCGGTCCGACCGGCAGGCGCATCGCGGTCGTGGTGGCGGAGAGTGCGACCAGAAAGACAAATTTCTGCCAGATCTCGCGCCGGATATCGGAACTGATTTCGGCGTTGATGCCGCCGCGCCGGCAGGCCGCGAGCAGCGCTTCAGCGCGCGGCGAGCGCCGGCCGTCGTATTCGCCGAACAGCAGGCGCTGCATCGTGCCGGTCTGCGCGATCACCCCCGGCCGGCTGAGCGCCGCCGCCACATAGCCGACGCCGCCCATGACGGCGCCGTCGCCCACGATCGGACGCAGCATGTCGTCCTTCTGCACGCCGTTCTGGAAAGAAATAATCCCGGTGTCCGAACCGATCAGCGGCAGGATCGAGCGGGCCGCGGCTTCGGTGTCCCACAGTTTCACGGCGAACAGGACGAGATCGACCCGGCCGATGGTGACGGGATCGCCGGTCGCATTCACCTTGGGAAGACGGATCGGATCGTGCGCGCTTTCGATCGTCAGCCCGCGCTCTCTCATGGCCTGAAGATGGGCGCCGCGCGCGATGAAGATGACATCGGCGCCGCCCTGCACGAGCCGGGCGCCGAAATAGCCGCCCACTCCGCCCGACCCCATGATGGCTATGCGCAACGCTTGCTCTCCTGTCGAGGGCGACTAGCGGCATCCCTAGCCGATGGGATGCGGGCTGAATAGGCGAGCCGCCCGCGTCTTGCGGATCGCTGCGGTGATTCCTATATCGGCGGCGAGCCGGGTTCGCGACGACTCCGGTTCCGGGGTGCCGAAACGGGCCCCACAAGGTCGCTTCGAAAGAGGGCTTTGCGCGTCATGTCACGGGTTCCTTCGTTGTCGAGCCCTTTCCTCCTCGGTTTCGAGGAGATCGAGCGAGCGCTCGATCGGGTCGCCAAGGCGGGCGACGGCTATCCGCCCTACAACATCGAGCGCGTGGCCGGTGACGGCGAACGGCCGGAGCGGCTGAGAATCACGCTCGCGGTCGCCGGCTTCTCCCGCGACGAGCTCGAGGTCGTGGTCGAGGAGAAAGAGCTCCTCATCCGCGGCCGCCAGGCGGAGGAGGACAAGGAACGCGTGTTCCTCCATCGCGGCATCGCCGCGCGGCAGTTCCAGCGCACCTTCGTTCTCGCCGACGGCATGCAGGTGGCGGGCGCCGAGTTGCGCGACGGCTTGTTGGCGGTCGACCTCGAACGGCCCGAGAAGGTGCGCATGCCGCGCCGGATCGAGATCGCGATGGGCAAGTAAGTGCAGGCCCAGTCGGGCCAGGAGTACGGGACTATGAACAAGGGCGTGAACGAGAAAAGCGAGTTGGTGCTGACCCCCGAAGCCTTCGCCATCCTCGGCGGCGGCCGGATCGCCTATGTGCGCGCGATCCGTTCGGAGGATGTGCCCGCGCTGTTCCCGCAAGCGCCGGTGCTCGCACCGGGCCTGCAGCTGTTCTCGCTCCATGCGGCGGACGGCACGCCCATCCTGATCACCGACAGCCGCGAGGCGGCGCTCGCCAACGCGCGCGAGCACGAGCTCGACACCGTCAGCGTGCACTGATCCTTAGAGTCTGATCAGTTCGAATTGAATCGGCCTGCCCTGCTAACATTTTGATTTTGGGCGTGATCTTATCCGAAAACCGGTTCCCACTTTTCGGGATCACGCTCTAGGGGCGGATTTCGGGCTCGGCTCTCTGAGCAATCAGGCCGCGTGGCTCGCGGGCGGCGTCGTCAGCATCGCATAGACCGTATCGGCGTCGCGGACGGCGCGCAGTTTTTTCGCGATCTGATCGTCGCGTAACAGGCGAGCGATGCGGGCGAGCGCCTTCAGGTGATCGGCGCCCGCCGCCTCCGGCGCGAGCAGGAGAAAGACGAGATCGACCGGCTCGCCGTCGAGCGCTTCGAAATCGATCGGCTTGGTGAGCCGCGCAAACAGCCCCACGAGCTTGTCCAGCTTCGGCAATTTGCCGTGTGGAATCGCCACGCCGTTGCCGACCCCGGTCGAGCCGAGGCGTTCGCGCTGCAAAAGCGTCTCGAAGATCTCCCGTTCGTCGCGACCGATGAGCTCGGCGGCTTTGGCGGAGAGCTCCTGGATCGCCTGTTTCTTGTTGTTGACCTTGAGCGCGGGGAAGACCGCCTTCGGAACGAGAAGATCGCTGAGCGGCATGAGGGATTTCCGTGGCCGAAGCGTCGCGACGATGTGTTTGGGGTTTGGAAGCGCGGGACCATAGGAGCGGCCCCCGCCGGGGTCAATGGGAATCGGTTGGACGAATCAGCCAGAGAGATTGGATGCCTTTTTTTCGCGCCGGCGCTGGACCGAGGATGGAATGCGCATCGATTCGCGATATTTCGCGACCGTGCGCCGAGCGATCTCAATTCCCGCCTCGCGCAACCGCTGCACGATGGTGTCGTCGGAGAGCACGGCCTCGCGGCTTTCGGCGTCGATCATCTCTTTGATGCGATGACGCACCGCTTCGGATGAATGAGCCTCGCCGGCACCGGTGGCGGGTATTGCCGAGGAGAAGAAATATTTCAGCTCGAAGATGCCGCGCGGCGTGGCCATGTACTTGTTCGCGGTCACGCGCGAGACCGTCGATTCGTGCATGCCGATAGCGTCGGCCACCATCCTGAGGTTCAAGGGACGCAGATGCTGGACGCCGTAGGCGAGGAAAGCATCCTGCTGGCGCACGATCTCGATCGCGACTTTCAGGATGGTGCGGGCGCGTTGGTCGAGCGCGCGCGTGAGCCAGGTTGCAGTTTGCAGGCACCCGGTCAGGAATGCGCGCTCCTTGTCGCTCTTCGCGTTCTTCGAGACCTTGGAGTAATAATTCTGGCTGACGAGAACGCGCGGCAGCGTGTCGGAATTGAGCTCGACCGTCCAGGTGCCGTCGGGATTGGCGCGAACGAAAACGTCGGGCACGATCGGCTGCACCACGCCGCCGCCGAAGGCGAGCCCCGGTTTCGGATCGAGCCGGCGAATCTCACCGGTCATGTCGGTGAGATCCTCCTCGTCGACTCCGCAAATGCGCTTGAGGCCTGCAAAATCGCGCTTCGCCAGGAGATCGAGGTGGGTGATGAGCTCGCGCATGGCCGGGTCGTAGCGGTCGCGCTCCTTGAGCTGGATCGCCAGGCATTCGGCAAGATCGCGCGCGCACACGCCGGGCGGATCGAAGGTCTGCAGGATTGCGAGCACGGCTTCGATCTCCTCAATCGGCGCGCCGAGCTTTTCGGCGACGGCGGCGAGATCGCCGCGCACATAGCCCGCCTCGTCGACCAGATCGATCAGGTGCTGGCCGATCATGCGCTGGACGGGATCCGTGATGGCGAGCGTGAGCTGGCGGGCGAGATGTTCGGCGAGGGTCGTCTCGGCGGAGACGAAGGCTTCGAGATTGTAGTCATCGTCCCCGCGACCGCCGCGGCCGACGCCGGCCCATTCGGAATAGCCCGGAGTCTCGCCTGGGGCCTTGGGCGAGGCGGATTCGGACGCATCCTCGGCTGAGGCGTTTTCGGGATTCGGATCAAGCCGATCCTCGATCTCGTTGCGCCCGGCCTCGGATCGCTCGTCGGACCAGTCTTCGGCGCGGACTTCCTCGCCCGCCGGCTCGGCGCTCTCGTCCGACCCCACCGATGCCGTTCCGGCTTCGGCGCCAGTTTCTTCGGCTGGCCGCGCGGGTTCCTCCACGCGCTCCAGAAGCGGATTGCGCTCGAGCTCCGCTTCCACATAGGCCGCGAGATCGAGGCTCGACAGCTGCAAGAGCTTGATCGCCTGCATCAGCTGCGGCGTCATCACCAGCGACTGGCTTTGCCGAAGCTGGAGTTTCTGCGATAGCGCCATCAGGCTCGCCGCCGCGGCGGTTCCTTGCGAGGGGTCGACCCATTCATCGAGTGGTTCTCATCTCGTGGCCCGTTACAGCTGGAATTCCTCGCCGAGGTAAAGCCGGCGGACTTCCTTGCTATTCACAATCTCGTCGGGAACGCCCTCCATCAGGATCGAACCGGAATGGACGATATAGGCGCGATCGACGAGGCCGAGCGTCTCGCGCACATTATGATCGGTGACGAGCACGCCGATGCCGCGTCGGGTGAGATGGCGCACCAGCGCCTGAATATCGCCCACCGCGATCGGGTCGATGCCGGCGAAGGGCTCGTCGAGCAGCATGTAGGAGGGGCGCGTCGCTAGTGAGCGCGCGATCTCGACGCGTCGGCGCTCGCCGCCCGAAAGCGCGATCGCGGGCGAACGTCTCACCCGATCGATGTTGAACTCGTCGAGCAGTGCGTCGAGCTCCTCTTCGCGCCGCCGTCGATCGGGCTCGACCACTTCCAGCACCGCGCGAATATTGTCCTCGACCGTGAGACCGCGGAAGATCGACGGCTCCTGTGGCAGATAGCCGATGCCGAGGCGCGCACGCCGGTACATGGGAAGTTCGGTCACGTCATAGCCATCCAACTTGATCCTGCCCGCATCGGCGCGAATGAGTCCCACGATCATGTAGAAGACCGTGGTCTTGCCGGCGCCATTGGGGCCCAGCAAACCGACCGCTTCGCCGCGCACGAGATCGAGATTCACGTTGTTCACCACGCGGCGGCCACCGAAACTCTTCACCAGCCCGTTCGCCACCAGGATTCCTTCGCGCGCGACGGGACGCGGCATGGAAGCGGGAGAGTGGCGAGGCGCTTTGCGCGAATCGGGTGCCGGACGCGGCTCGGGGACCGGCCGGCGATTCGCGTAGCGGGGCGAGCCCGCGTCGAGCCGCCAAACGTCGGCAACGGCCGCGGACGGCTCGTCGCGGGCCGGTTTCGAACGGAGCCAGGACAGGAGCTTCAGCACGGTTTCCCCGTATCGGCGCGTTTCGGTCTCGTGCGCGTAATATTCCGTCCTCCGGCCGGTGGCAACGCGGAGACGAATTGTTGGTTACAGGGTCGGCGACGATTTGCCCGTCCGCTCGATGATTCTTATGGTAATTGTTGTTGGGTTAATCGGCTCATTTCTTCGGTTGCGCAGTCTTGCCGTCCTTGGCGCTGTTCGGCACGAACAGGCCTTGAACGCGGCCCGGACCGGCCTTTCCGCTCGCTTCCATATGCGACCAGCCGGTATTCAGGTCGACGACGAGCTTCTCGCCGCGCAGCAGGTTCGGACCCTGGGTGACCACCACGTTGCCGGTGATGGTAGCCGTATTGGTCTGCATATCGAAGACGCCAAAGTCGCCGGTCGCTTTCTGGTCCTTGCTCGCAATGATGACTCCGCCCATCGCCTCGAGTCGGCGGATTCGTTGTTCCGGGTTGTTCTGGACGGTCTGTCCGGCCGGCGTTGCCTTTCCGGTTGGGGCCGGCTCTGCGGTTTGGGCGGGTGAGGGAGTCTTGCCTTTCTTCCCCGAGATGACCGTGTTCTCATAGAACACCTTGAGCTGGCGGCAGCGCATCGTCGATTCGCCTTGCTGAACGAAGACATTGCCGATGAAGATCGCGTACTTGTCGCGATCGTGGACCTCGAGGGTATTGGCTTCGATCTTCACCGGATCCTTGCGATTGCGCGAGAAGCCCTGGAACGCGTTCGGCAAGTTCGTTCCGTCCTCTTTTTTGTTCGCCGAGGCCTTCACGGGGGCGCCTTGCGAGACGGCACGAGTAGAAGCGCCGGCGCAACAAATGGCGGCGACGAGCAAGGCGGTCAGCGCTGCGCGGGCTCGGGCTGTCATTTTTTTTCTTTCCTGGCTCCAGAGTCGGCGGGTGGAGGCGGCGTCACCGTCATGGTGACGCCGCCATCAAACACCGCGAGTGCACCGTGGTCGAAGACCTCGAGCCGGTTCGCTTGCAGGGTTCCGTCCGGGAACGCGGCATTGACGGGATGGTTGGAGACGACGTGACCTTTGCGAACTTCGATATCCGCCTCGCTCAACCAAATTTGATAGCCGTCGCCCGATTGAATCACGATCCCGCCGAATAGATGGATGAACTCGGACTTGGTATCGTAGAGGCCGCTCCTGGCTCGCAATTCGGTCATGGTCCGGTCGTCGCGCTCGACCCGGCCCTGGATGTCCGAGAGCTCGACGACATCGGGCTTCGTCAAATCCTGCGAGGCGGAATGCGCCGTGACGGAATAGGGCCGCTGGTCGCGGGTGAAGCCCGAAAGTTTCGGTGCTTCCATGGTGAGCTTGTTGCCCGAGATCGAAAGCTTGCCGAACTCGATCGGCAATGCGCGGTAGAAGCGCAGCGGATCGAGCCAACTGCCGAGCACGATGAGCACGAGACCGCCGATTACCGCTACGGGCAAGGCGTAGCGTAGAAAATACACCCTTCGGCTGTGACGCCGGGCTTTGCTGAACGCGACCGCGCGCAGACGCGCCATGGCAGCGGCGGCGTAGAGGTTCGCCGCGGCCAATTGACCGGAGGGGGCGGTACGACTCATGTGATGCTCGTATTTCGAGCCCTCATGAAGGGGATAATTGCGGCATTCCCGCGGACGAGGAACGCTTGACGATTCACCTCCCAACATGGGGGGCTTGGATCATCGGCGCAAGCCGAACCGCGCTTGGTTCAGGAATGGACGAATGGATCCTCTTCCGCCCAGCCGGCAAGATCGAGACGCGCGCGGGTCGGCAGGAAGCGGAAACAGGCCTCGGCAAATTCAGCGCGGCCCTCGCGGGCGAGCATCTCGTCGAGCCGCTCCTTGAGCGCATGGAGATGGAGCACGTCGGCGGCGGCATAGGCGAGCTGCGCGTCCGAGAGTGTTTCGGCACCCCAATCCGAGCTCTGCTGCTGCTTGGAGAGATCGAGCCCGAGCAGTTCGCGAACCAGGTCCTTGAGGCCATGCTTGTCGGTATAGGTGCGCGCGAGCTTCGATGCGATCTTGGTGCAATAGACCGGCTCCGGCATCACGCCGAACGTCTTGTAAAGGATCGCGAGATCGAAGCGAGCGTAATGGAAGAGCTTGAGCCGTTTCGGATCCTTGAGGAGCTTCACGAGATTCGACGCCGAGGGTTCGCCGGGCGGAAACTGCACCACATCGGCCGATCCGTCGCCGGCCGAGAGCTGCGCCACGCACAGCCGGTCGCGATTGGGATTCAAGCCCAGCGTTTCAGTGTCGATCGCGACCACCGCGCCATAGCCGGTGAGGTCGGGAAGGTCGCCGCGGTGGAGACGGATGGTCATCGTTCGATGGTCACGCGTGAGGCGATCGTAGACACCAGATTCACAAGAGTGTATCGGAAATAAATGTACGAATCGTAGCCAAATATTTACCCGTGAGACTGGTGCCCAGGAGAGGACTCGAACCTCCACGGCTTGCACCACTGGTACCTGAAACCAGCGCGTCTACCAATTCCGCCACCTGGGCTTCGCGCGATAGGTAGGGCCTCGCCTTTTGGCTTGTCAATCGATGGGGAAGCAAGCGCTCCGCTTGTGGACGCCGGTGGAACGATCGAGTATCGCTCGCCCGGCGTTCCCGGCGCAGTTCCAGCGAGGCTTTTCTCATGGCGCAGACGGCCATTGATCGTCTCGTCACCATCTATGGCGGATCGGGGTTCATCGGCCGCCACGTGGTGCGCGCGCTCGCCAAGGGCGGATGGCGCATTCGTGTCGCGGTGAGACGCCCCGACCTCGCCTACCATCTCCAGCCGCTCGGCATGGTCGGCCAGATTCACGCAGTCCAGGCCAATTTGCGATTCCCCGACTCGGTCGTCCACGCGGCCGAAGGAGCCGAAGCCGTCGTCAATCTGGTCGGGATTCTGTACGAGCGCGGCCGGCAGAGCTTCGAGGCGGTGCAGGCCGAAGGGGCGGCCGCGGTGGCGCGCGCCGCGGCGGCGGCGGGCGCTCGTCTCGTCCACATCTCCGCGATCGGCGCCGATCGCTCGTCTCGATCGGCCTATGCCCGCACCAAGGCGGCGGGCGAGGCGGCGGCGCTCGCAGCCGTGCCGCAGGCGGTGATCCTGCGCTCCTCCATCGTGTTCGGACCCGAGGATGATTTCTTCAATCGATTTGCCGCGATCGCGCGCTTCTCGCCGGCGCTGCCGCTCATCGGCGGCGGCAGGACGCGGTTTCAGCCGGTGTTCGTCGGCGACGTGGCGGCCGCGCTCGCGGCGAGCTTAGAGGGCCGCGCGCGCGGGGGCGTGACCTACGAGCTCGGCGGACCGGCGGTGAAGACCTTCCGCGAGCTGATGGAGATCATGTTGCGAGAGATCGGCCGCCGGCGGCTGCTGGTGCCGCTCCCCTTCGCCTTGGCGCGATTGCAGGCCTTCTTTCTGGAGTTTCTGCCGAAGCCGCTCCTCACCCGCGACCAGGTGAGCTTGCTCGAGCGCGACAACGTGGTGTCGGTGGAGGCCGAGCGCGAAGGTCGCACGCTCAAGGGGCTCGGGATCGCGCCGACCGCGCTCGAGACGGTGCTGCCGACCTACCTCTGGCGCTTTCGCAAGGCCGGGCAGTTCTCGCGGCCCGCCGCCTGAGACGGCCCTCTCACCGCACAAAATAGAGCCCGACCAGCCCGAGGCCGCCGATCAGGATTCGCCACAAGGCGAAGTATGCGAAGCCGTTGCGCGACACGAAGTCGAGAAGCGCGCGCACCACGACCAACGCCGCGCAGAAGGCGGCGATGAAGCCGAGCACGATCAACAGCCCGTCGTCGAGCGTGAGCAGCGAGCGGTTCTTGTAGAGATCAAAGACGAAGGCGCCGAGCATGGTGGGCATGGCGAGGAAGAAGGAGAATTCGGCCGCCGCCCGCCGGTCACAGCCCATGAGGAGCGCACCCACGATGGTCGAGCCCGAGCGCGACATACCCGGAATGAGCGCGAGGGTCTGGAACAGCCCGATCTTCAAGGCGAGCAGCAGCGGGAATCGCATCGCGTCGGTGTATTTCGGTTGGAGCTTCATGCGGTCGACGAAGAACAGCACGACGCCGCCAACGATGAGGGTCGTGCAGATGAGCGCCGGCCGCTCGAACAGCACGCTCTTGATGAAACCGTGGAAGGTCGCGCCGACCACGGCCGCCGGCAGGAAGGCGACGACGAGGCCGATGACGAAGTTGCGCGCCGCCGGATCGCTTGGCAGCGCGAGCAGCACGCGCCACAACCTGGTGAAATAGATCACCACCACCGCCAGGATGGCGCCGAGCTGGATCAGCACCTCGAAGGTCTTGCCGGTGCTCTGAAAGCCGAGAAAATAGCCGGCGAGCAGAAGATGTCCGGTCGAGGAGACCGGGATGAATTCGGTGAGCCCCTCGAGCAGGCCAAGGAGCAAGGCTTCGAGCAACTGACCGAAAGTCATGGGCTCTATCCGGGGGGACGGGAACGGGACGGCACCGAATCAGGGCTGATTCTCTCCCGGCTGAGGCCCGCCCGCAATTGGCCTCAAGATCAATGCCGCCCTAGAGTCTGATCAGTTCGAATTGAATCGGCCTGCCCCGCTAACATTTTGATTTTGGGCGTGATCTTATCCGAAAACCGATTCCCACTTTTCGGAATCACGCCCTAGGATCGCCCCGATCGACGGCAAGTTCGTGCCTCCCGCTTCGTGCCTTCCATTCGGCGTCCCACTGATGCAGCTCCTTCATCATTCATTATGCCCGCATTCCCGTTTCGTCCGTCTCGTGCTCGGCGAATACGGCATTGCGTTCGAGCTCACCGAGGAGCCGGTGTGGAAGCGACGGCCGGAGTTCCTCGCGCTCAATCCCGCCGGCACCACGCCGGTGCTGATCGAGAACGGTCTCGCCGTGCCGGGCGCCCTGGTGATCGCCGAATATCTCGACGAGAAACATGGCGCCGGCCATGCCGACCGGCGGCTCCTGCCGCTCGATCCCGGCGGGCGCGTCGAGGTGCGCCGTCTCGTCTCCTGGTTCCACGATAAATTCTTCGCCGAGGTGACGGAACATCTGGTGCAGGAGAAAATCATCAAGCGTCATTTGCCGGAATCGGAAGGCGGCGGGGCGCCCGATTCCGCCGCGATCCGTGCGGCGCGCTCGAATATCCGCTATCATCTGCGCTATATCGGCTGGCTGTTGAAGGCGCGGAACTGGCTCGCGGGCGACCGCCTGAGCTATGCCGATCTGGCGGCGGCGGCGCATCTTTCCGCGGCCGATTACCTGGGTGACGTGCCGTGGGACGAGGACGAGACCGCCAAGAGTTGGTACGCGCGGGTGAAGTCGCGCCCGGCGTTCCGGCCGCTGCTTGCCGAAAGTCTGCCAGGGATGGAGCCAGCTCCGACCTACGCCGACCTCGACTTCTAGACCCGGCCGCGATCAAGACGGCGCTCGCCGCGCGCGCGCGCGCGGAGGGATTCGATGCGATCGGAGTGACCCGGCCCGAGGCGATCGGCAAGGCCGCGCCGCATCTCCACGACTGGCTTCATCTCGGCGCCCACGGCGACATGGATTGGATGGAGCGTACGCGCGACCGCCGCGCCGACCCTCGTATTTTATGGCCCGAGGTGAAGCGGGTGGTGGTGTTGGGCTTGAATTACGGCCCGCAAGACGACCCGCTCGCCGTGCTCCCCCGGCGCGAGCGCGGCGCGATCTCGGTCTATGCCGGCGGCGACGACTATCACGACCTCATCAAGGGCAAGCTCAAGCGCCTCGCCGAGTGGCTCAAGAAGGAGACCGCGAGTGAGCTCAAAGTTTTCGTCGATACCGCGCCGGTGATGGAGAAACCGCTCGCCGAGGCCGCCGGCCTCGGCTGGCAGGGCAAGCACACCAATCTCGTCTCGCGCGCGCACGGCTCCTGGCTCTTTCTCGGCGTGCTGTTCACCAATCTGGAGCTTCCCGCCGACGAGCCCGAGCCCGACTATTGCGGGAGCTGTCGGGCCTGTCTCGACATCTGTCCGACCAAGGCCTTCCCTGCGCCCTATCAGCTCGATGCCCGGCGCTGCATTTCCTATCTCACCATCGAGCACAGGGGACCGATCCCGCGCGAGCTGCGCCCGCTCATGGGCAACCGCATCTATGGCTGCGACGATTGCCTCGCGGTCTGTCCGTGGAACAAGTTCGCGCAAGCGGGCCACGAGGCGCGGCTTGCGGCGCGCGCCGAGAATCGCGCGCCGGCGCTCGCCGAGCTTGCCCGGCTCGATGACGCGGCGTTTCGCGCGCGTTTCGCCAAGAGCCCGATCAAGCGCACCGGGCGCGACCGGTTCCTGCGCAACGTGCTCGTTGCGATCGGCAATGCGGGCGATCCCTCGCTTGCGAGCGAGGCGGAGCGGTTGATCGACGATCCTTCGGCGCTGGTGCGCGGTGCGGCGGTGTGGGCGCTCGCGCGGCTGTTGCCTGCCGCAACCTTCATGCAGATCGCGGAAACCCATCGGCCGCGGGAGAGCGACCCGATGGTGATCGAGGAATGGCAGTCGGCGACCGCCGCCTAGAGTCTGATCAGTTCGAATTGAATCGGCCTGCCCCGCTAACATTTTGATTTTGGGCGTGATCTTATCCGAAAACCGGTTCCCACCCCGGATCAAGTCCGGGGCAGGCTTTTTCGGGATCACGCCCTAGCCCTCGCCCGCCAATTCGTCGACCACGCGGATGATCCGTTCGATGTCCTCGGGCCGCGACAGACGGTGATCGCCGTCCTTCACCAGCGTCATTACCACGTCGTCGCGGGCGAGGCAGGAGACGAGCTTCAGCGCGTGGCGCCAAGGCACGTCCCGGTCCTCGACTCCCTGCAGAATGCGCACCGGGCAGCCCACCTCGATCGACTGATCAAGCAAGAGATGTCGCCTGCCGTCTTCGATGAGCCCGCGGGTGATCGGATAGGGCTCCTCGCCATAGGCCGAGGGGCGCAGCCACAGACCGTTCTCCTCGATCTCCTGTTTCTCCTCGGGGGAAAATTTCGCCCACATCAGCTCTTCGGTGAAATCGGGCGCGGGAGCGATCAGCAGGAGACCGGCGAGATTCGCCCCCGCGACGGGACGGCCGGCCAGCGCGCGGGCGAGCAGGAGCGCGATCCAGCCGCCCATGGAGGAGCCGACGACGATATGGGGACCGCGCGCGTGGGCCTCGAATACGGCGATCGCCTCCTCGAGCCAGCGCGAGATCGTGCCTTTATCGAAGCGGCCGCCCGATTCGCCGTGACCCGAATAATCGAAGCGCACACAGGCACGGCCGGTGCGGGCTGAATGCGCCGCCAACGCCTCCGCCTTGGTGCCGCGCATGTCGGATTTGAGCCCGCCGAGCCAGAACAGGCCGGGGGCTTTGCCCTCTTGCCGGCGTACGGCAATTTGTCGCGCCGCGACGCCTGCGCCGACTTCAAGATGCAAGAGCTGCACGTCCATGATCGCGTTCCGCGCCGGGAGCTACGACGCGTGGGACAACCGCGCAAGCTGCCTTGCGGCCGCCGCAACTGCCTTCTAGAAGCCCCCGGTGCTCGCCAACGACCCCCATTGCCCGTCCGATCCTCTGACCGTCGTGCAGGTGATCCCCGATCTTCGGTCGGGGGGCACCGGGCGCGGCGTGGTGCAGGTGGCGGAAGCGCTTGTCGCCGCCGGGCACCGCGCCATCATCGTCTCCGAGGGCGGCCGCCTGGAAGCGGACCTCGCGCAGATCGGCGCGACCCTCGTGCGCTTGCCGGTCGCGACCAAGAATCCATCGCAGATCGTCGTGAACGCTCACCGGCTCGCCGCGCTCGCGCGCGCGACCCGCGCCGATCTCTTGCATGCGCAGAGCCGCGCACCGGCGTGGAGCTGCCTGCTGGCGGCCAAGCTCGCATCGGTTCCCTTCATCACCACCTATGACAGCAGCTATCGCGAGCAACACGCGCTGAAGCGCCTCTATAACAGCGTGATGGTTCGCGGCGCGCGGGTGATCGCGCTCGGCGAGCGCTTGGCCCATCTCATCGAGGTGCGCTACGGCACGCCGCGAGAACGGATCGCGTTGGTTGATCGCGGCGTCGATGTTTCCCTGTTCGATCCCACGCGCATCGATGACGCGCGGCGCGAGGCGGTCGCGCGCGCATGGGGCTTGCGGCCGGGCGAGCGGGTCGTGCTGCTGCCGGGGCGCCTCACGCGGCGCAAGGGTCCGTCTATTCTGGTCGACGCCGCCCTGCGGCTGCGCGAAGCGGGCCTCAAGAGTTTCGTCTGCGTGCTGGCGGGCGAGGATCAGAATCGCGGTCGCCACGCGGCCGAACTGTGGGACCGCGTCCACCAGTCGAATCTCACCGAGATCATTCGATTCGTCGGTCACTGCCCAGACATGCCGGCAGCCTATGCGCTCGCCGATATCGCGGTCTCGACCGTGTTGCCGCCGGGGGGCCCGCAACGCGCCATGCTGGAAGCGCAGGCCATGGGCGTGCCGGTCGTCGTCTCGGACGCCGGCGCCTGCGGCGAAGTGGTCTTGGCGCCTCCTTTCGCCGCCGAGACCCGGGCAACCGGATTGCTCTACCCGGCCGGAAACGCGGGCGAGCTTGCCCAGACGCTGTTCAAGGTTCTGGCCATGGGCGAGCCCGCCCGCAAGGCCATGGGTGCGCGCGGGCGGGTTTTCGTGGCCTCCCGTTTCCCGCGCCAGGCCTTCACCGAGCGGATGCTTGCGGTCTATGCCGAGGTGGCAGCGGCTCGCCGTGGATTGGTGAAGGCCTAGACGTTGACTTGAGCCGCGTTTCTTTCAATCCTCCGGGAGTGCTTCGCGCGGGCGCCTTGTCCCGAGCGGAGCACGCCGATCAACTGGAGAGGAGACGACACCCATTCGCCGACCCATGAGAGCCGCAGCGCCGGTCCAGAAGGATGGGCCGCGCGTCAATGAAGACATCCGCGTCCGAGAGGTACAGCTGATCGACCATGAGGGAACCAACCGCGGCGTGACGCCGACCCAGGACGCCATCACCCTCGCTCGAGAGGCCGGGCTCGACCTCGTCGAGATATCGCCCAACACCAGTCCCCCGATTTGCAAGATCCTCGATTACGGCAAATTCAAATACCAGGCGCAGAAGAAGGCGGCCGAAGCGCGCAAGAAGCAGAAGACGGTCGAGGTCAAGGAAATCAAGCTCAGACCCGGCATCGACAAACACGACTACCAGGTGAAGATGCGTTCGATGCGGCGCTTCTTCGAGGAAGGCGACAAGGTCAAGGTCACGCTTCGCTTCCGCGGCCGTGAAATGGCGCATCAGGAGCTCGGCTACAAGCTGTTGCAGCGCGTACGCGAGGACATGGCAAATCTAGCCAAGGTCGAGGCCGAGCCCATGTCGGAAGGCCGGCAGATCGTCATGATCCTGGCGCCGCGCTGAGTCGGTATCCATGCCTTTCCCTTGAAAACCGGAGCCGCCTCCGCTATCGAGACGGCCTTCGAGCCGCCCGGCCAAAGGGCTGCCGTGGCGACTCATGAACGCTCATCGAGCACCAGATGAGGGTCGAAGGCGGGCTCGCCCGCCGCACGATCCATGGAGACGAGCCAAATGCCCAAGCTCAAGACCAAGTCCGGGGCGAAGAAGCGCTTCAAGCTCTCCTCGACCGGCAAGGTGATCGCCTCCCAGGCCGGCAAGCGGCACGGGATGATCAAGCGGACCAACAAGCAGATTCGGAACCAGCGCGGCACCCGGGTGCTGTCGGAGTCCGACGCCAAGCACATCCGCAAGATCTTCATGCCCTACGGCTGATTTGGCTTTCTGATCCGAGGAGACATTGCCATGGCCCGCGTCAAACGCGGCGTGACGTCCCACGCCAAGCACAAGAAGGTGTTCAAGGCCGCCAAGGGCTATTATGGGCGGCGCAAGAACACCATCCGCATCGCCAAGCAAGCGGTCGACAAGGCCAATCAATACGCCTATCGCGACCGCAAGAACCGCAAGCGCACGTTCCGCGCCCTGTGGATCCAGCGCATCAATGCGGCGGCGCGCGAATGCGGGCTCACCTACGGCCGATTGATCGACGGTCTCGGCAAGGCCGGGGTCGGGATCGACCGCAAGGTGCTCGCCGATCTCGCCGTGCGCGAGCCCGAGGCCTTCAAGGCCTTGGTCGACAAGGCGCGCGCCGCGCTCGCCTGAGCGAGATTCCCCGCCTGCCCGAGGCTCGCTCCGCGCGGCGCCGATGACCGGCCCCGTGCGGTGGCTGTTCGGGTATAGGTAGCAGCGCAAACGTGATTCCAGGACCCTCCGGGCGACCCATGTCCGATCTCGCAAGGCTCGAAGCCGATCTTCTCGCCGCCATCGGCGCTGCCCAGGACGAGGCGGCGCTCGAAGCCGTCCGGGTCGCGGCGCTCGGCAAGAAGGGATCGGTGTCGGAACTCCTGAAGACGCTCGGATCGATGTCGCCGGAAGAGCGCAGGACCCAGGGTCCGGCGATCAACGGCCTCAAGGACCGGGTGAGCGGGGCGCTCGGCGCGCGCCGCGATCACTTGCGGCATGCCGCCCTCACCCAACAGCTCGCCGCCGATATCGTCGACGTCACCTTGCCGGTGCGCGAGGCGCCGTCCGAGCGCGGGCGCATTCATCCGGTGAGCCAGGTGATCGACGAGATCACCGCGATCTTCGCCGACATGGGCTTCGCGATCGCGGAAGGTCCCGACATCGAGACCGACGACTACAATTTCACCAAGCTCAACATTCCCGAGAGCCATCCGGCGCGGGACATGCACGACACGTTCTTCTTTCCGCCGAAGCCCGACGGCTCGCGTCTGCTGCTGCGAACCCACACCTCGCCGGTGCAGATCCGCACCATGCAGGCTGAGAAGCCGCCGATCCGCGTGATCATTCCCGGCCGCACCTATCGCGTCGACTCGGACCAGACCCATACGCCCATGTTCCATCAGGTCGAGGGACTGGTGATCGACAAGTCATCGCACCTCGGTCATCTGAAATGGATTCTGGAAGAATTCTGCAAGGCGTTCTTCGAGGTGCCGCAGGTCGGGATGCGCTTCCGGCCATCGTTCTTTCCGTTCACCGAACCGTCGATGGAAGTGGACATCCAGTGCGACCGCAAGGGCGGTGAGGTGCGCTTCGGCAAGGGCGCGGACTGGATGGAGATCCTTGGCTGCGGGATGGTGCATCCGAACGTGCTGAGGAATTGCGGGCTCGATCCCAACGAATATCAAGGCTTCGCCTGGGGCTTGGGGATCGACCGCATCGCCATGCTGAAATACGGCATGCCGGACTTGCGCGCCTTCTTCGAGGCGGACGTGCGCTGGCTCCAGCACTACGGCTTCCGGCCGCTCGATTTCCCGACGCTCGCCGGGGGATTGAGCCCATGAAGTTCACCCTCTCCTGGCTCAAGGAGCATCTCGACACCGACGCCGCGCTTGCCGAGATCGCGGACAAGCTCACCATGATCGGCCTCGAAGTGGAGGCGGTTCACGACCGGGCGAAGGCGCTCGCCCCCTTCACCATCGCGCGCGTGATCTCAGTCGAGAAACATCCCAATGCCGACAAGCTGAAAGTATGCCGGGTCGAGACCGGCGACGGCGCGCCGGTGCAAGTGGTGTGCGGCGCCGCTAACGCGCGCGCCGGCATGATGGGGGTGTTCGCGCGGCCCAGCACGCTCATCCCCGGCACCGGGCTTGAGCTCAAGATCGCCGCGGTGCGCGGCGTCGAGAGCCGCGGCATGCTCGTCTCCGCGCGCGAGATGGGAATTTCCGACGAGCACGAGGGCATCATCGAACTCTCCGCCGACGCGCCGCTGGGGAAACCGTTCGCCCCGCTTCTCGGCCTCGATGATCCGGTGCTCGAGGTGGCGGTGACCCCCAACCGGGCCGATTGCCTCGGCGTTCACGGCATCGCGCGCGATCTCGCGGCGGCCCAGCTCGGCGTATTCAAGGACGCCGGCATCAAACCGGTGAAGGGCAAATTCCCCTCACCGGTCAAGGTGAAGCTCGATTTCGGCAAGACGCCTTCGCTGTGTCCCGCCTTCGCGCTCCGGCTCATCCGCGGCGTGAAGAATGGTCCCTCGCCCGAATGGCTGCAACAGCGCCTCGGCGCGATCGGGCTGCGCTCCATCAACGCGCTGGTGGACATCACCAATCTCGTCACCTTCGACCGCGCGCGCCCACTCCATGTCTTCGACGCGGCGAAGGTCGCGGGCGATCTCGTGGTGCGCCGCGCCAGGAAGGGCGAGACGCTCGCCGCCCTAGACGGGAAGAGCTATGAGCTCGATCCCGAGATGTGCGTGATCGCGGACGACAGGGGCGTGGAATCCCTTGCCGGCATCATGGGCGGCGAGGCGTCCGGCTGCTCGCCGACGACCCGTGACGTGCTCATCGAATCCGCGCTCTGGGATCCCGCCAATATCGCCCACGCCGGCCGCAAGCTCGCGATCCAATCGGACGCGCGCTTCCGCTTCGAGCGCGGCGTCGATCCCGCCTTCACCCTGCCGGGGCTCGAGCTCGCGACAAAACTCATTCTTGAACATTGCGGCGGCGAGCCGTCCGAGATCGTGCTCGCCGGCGCGATCCCGGAGGCGGAGCGAGTGATCGATTTCTCGCTCGCCGATGTGCGCCGCCTCGCCGGGCTCGAGACCAAGCCCGCCGAGATCAAACGCGTGCTCACCGCGCTCGGCTTCCTGGTCGCGGGCTCGGGCGAAAAGGTCAAGGTCGCAGTGCCGAGCTTCCGCGGCGATATCGAGGGCAAGGCCGATCTCGTCGAGGAGATCGTGCGCATCCTGGGCGTCGATCGCGTGCCCGCGGTGCCGTTCGATCGCGGCGATGCCGCGCGCCGCCCCGTGCTCACGGCGATCCAGAAGCGCACGCGCGC
>JAHFPO010000221.1 GCA_023266695.1 Hyphomicrobiales bacterium
ACCCTCGCCGTGGTCGTAGAAGATCTCCGAGCACGGCCCGCACGGGCCGGTATCGCCCATCGCCCAGAAGTTATCCGAGGTCGGGATACGGATGATCTTGCTGTTGGAGAAGCCGGTAATCTTGCGCCAGTAGCCCGCCGCCTCCTCGTCCTCGCTGAACACGGTGACCAGCAGGCGATCGGCGGGCAGGCCGTATTCCTTGGTGATGAGGTTCCAGGCGAGCTCGATCGCGCGTTCCTTGAAATAGTCGCCGAACGAGAAGTTGCCCAGCATCTCGAAGAAGGTGTGATGGCGCGCGGTGTAGCCCACGTTCTCGAGATCGTTGTGCTTGCCGCCGGCGCGCACGCATTTCTGTGACGTTGCGGCGCGGTTGTAGGACCGCGGCTCCAGGCCGGTGAAGACGTTCTTGAACTGCACCATGCCGGCGTTGGTGAACATCAGCGTCGGATCGTTGCGCGGCACGAGCGGGCTCGACGGCACGATCTCGTGGCCGTTCGTGCGGAAGTACTCTAGGAAGGTGCGGCGGATGTCGCTGACGCTTTGCATGCGGTTTTGTAGCGTGCGCGTGGCAGCTTCGTCCACAACAGGGAACCGTCCGGAAATGGCCGCTTTGGCCCATTCCACCGCAACTTTGCGCCTCACCGTGGGCGAGCTCAGGGTCGTCCATCCGATCACAGTCCCGAGCGCGCCCGTGCCCGCCGCCGAGATCGTTCCGGCACTACAGGGATTGGTGAACGCGGTGGTGGAGGCGGCGGAAGCGGGCAAATCCATTTCCTGCCGCAAAGGCTGCGGTGCCTGTTGCCGCCAGCTCGTACCGGTGTCGCGCAGCGAAGGCGAGCGCCTGCTGCAAGTGATCGAGGCAATGCCCGGCGAGAGCCGCCGGACGCTCGCGGCACGCTTCGCCGCCGCCGAGAAGACGATCGATGCGGCGGGACTGAAGATGCGCGAGGGACGGAGCGACCGCGAGCTCTCGGCCGCCTACTTCGCGCTCGGCCTCGCCTGCCCTTTTCTCGAGGAGGAAAGCTGTTCCATCCACCGCGAGCGGCCGCTCATCTGTCGCGAGTATCTCGTGACATCGCCGGCTGTGCTCTGTTCGGGACCCAAACAGGAAGGCGTCACGCCGGTTGCCGTACCGAAGGTCTCGTTGGCGGCGCGCGGCCTGCAGGAAGAAAAGGACGAGTGGTTTCCGCTGGCAATGCTGATGGTTTGGGCCCGCACGAGGCCGCGCAAGGCAACGAAGCGGACGGGACCGGAGTGGGTGCAGCGATTTTTGAGAGGACTTTCGTCGGCCACGGGTCGCGATGCGCCACCATGATTCTTTCTTCACGGTGCGGGCTCTCGCGCATGTGAATGCGCTGCCGCCCGCCATTTTTGCGCTTTGCGCAAAAAATTGGGCCGATGCTGCGCGTGGGGGTACAGCACCGGCCCGGCGACAGGAGACAGGGGGATCCTTGTCGCTAAACTTCTTTGCTCATGGCCTAAAGATGATCCCTCGGCCTGGGGCCTCGGGATGACAAACGAGGACTATTCCTCCTCGTCGTCGTCTTCCTTGCCGCCGTCCATCAGGGCGCCGGCGAGAATGCCCGCGTTGGAGCGCACCTTGTTCTCGATCGCCTGGGCGACCTCGGGATGTTCCTTGAGATAGTTCTTGGCGTTCTCGCGGCCCTGGCCGATGCGCTGGCCGTCGTAGGAGTACCAGGAGCCCGACTTCTCGACCACGCCGGCCTTCTCGCCGAGGTCGATCAGCTCGCCGGTCTTGCTCACGCCCTCGCCGTACATGATGTCGAACTCGACGACCTTGAACGGCGGCGCCACCTTGTTCTTCACCACCTTCACGCGCGTGGCGTTGCCGACCACCTCGTCCTTGTCCTTGAGCGCGCCGATGCGGCGGATGTCGAGGCGCACCGAGGCGTAGAACTTCAGCGCATTGCCGCCCGTCGTGGTCTCGGGGCTGCCGAACATGACGCCGATCTTCATGCGGATCTGGTTGATGAAGATCACCAGGGTGTTGGACTTGGAGATCGAGGCGGTGAGCTTGCGCAGCGCCTGGCTCATCAGGCGGGCCTGCAGGCCGGGCAACGAATCGCCCATCTCGCCCTCGAGCTCGGCCCTGGGCACCAGGGCCGCCACCGAATCGATCACCAGCACGTCGATGGCGCCCGACCGCACCAGGGTGTCGGCGATCTCAAGCGCCTGCTCGCCAGCGTCGGGCTGGGAGATCAGGAGGTTGTCGATGTCGACGCCAAGCTTCTTGGCGTAACCCGGATCGAGTGCATGCTCGGCATCGATGAAGGCGCAGGCGCCGCCCTTCTTCTGGGATTCGGCCACGACGTGCAGCGCCAAGGTCGTCTTGCCCGAGCTCTCGGGGCCATAGATCTCGACGACGCGGCCGCGGGGCAGGCCGCCGATGCCGAGCGCGATATCGAGCCCCAGCGAGCCGGTCGAGATCGCCTCGATCTCCAGCGCCTCGCGCTGGCCGAGTTTCATGATCGAGCCCTTGCCGAAGGCCCGCTCGATCTGGGCGAGAGCGGCGTCCAGCGCCTTGTTCTTGCTTTCCATGCCTTCTTTTTCGACCACTTTCAGAACTGCGGACATTGACTGTCTCCCTGTTCTCCCACGCCCCTGTCAGGAGCGGCAATGCGGATAAGTCCGCCGGGGTCGGGCCAATGTACCTATTTTGTTCCAGACGACAAGTGGGCAAATAACCCACTGATCTAACTAATGTTCTTGACACAAGTTCTAGTTACGTTCGCCCCGATCGTTCGCGTTGCTGGGGAAAGCGTGATCAATCTTTTGGC
>JAHFPO010000018.1 GCA_023266695.1 Hyphomicrobiales bacterium
CACTTGCGGGATCACGTCGCCGGCGCGCTGCACGATCACGGTATCGCCCACGCGCACGTCCTTGCGCGCGATCTCGTCCTCGTTGTGCAATGTCGCATTCGACACCACCACGCCGCCGACCGTCACCGGCGCGAGCTTGGCGACCGGCGTGAGCGCGCCGGTGCGCCCGACCTGGATCTCGATCGCCTTCACGACGGTGATCGCTTTCTCGGCCGGGAACTTGTGGGCGAGCGCCCAGCGCGGCGTGCGCGACACCGCGCCGAGCCGTTCCTGCCAGTCGATGCGGTCGAGCTTGTAGACCACGCCGTCGATGTCGTAGCCGAGACTCGCGCGTTTGGATTCGATGTCGCGGTAATGGGCGATCATCTGCTCGACGCGTTCGCAGCGCCGCATGAGCTTGTTGGTGGGCAGGCCCCAGCTTGCGAAGCTCTTGATCACCTCGAACTGGGTGTCGGCCGGAAGCTTGTCCGCCTCGCCCCAGCCATAGGCGAAGAAGCGAAGCGGCCGGCTCGCGGTGATCGCGGAATCGAGCTGGCGCAGCGAGCCCGCCGCCGCGTTCCTTGGATTGGCGAAGACCGGTTTTCCCTCCTTCTCCTGTCGCTGGTTGAGCGCGAGGAAATCGTCGTGGCCCATATAGACCTCGCCGCGCACCTCGATCAGGTCCGGAACGCCGCGTCCCTTCAGCTCATGCGGCAGCTCCTTGATGGTGCGCACATTGGCGGTGACGTCCTCGCCTTCCTCCCCGTCGCCGCGGGTGGCCGCGACCGCGAGCACGCCCCTCTCGTAGCGCAGCGAGCACGACAGCCCGTCGATCTTGGGCTCGCAGGTGAAGGCGAGTTCGGCGTCGGGCTTCAGCCCCAGAAAACGGCGAATGCGCTCGACGAAATCGGTGACGTCCTCCTTGCTGAAGCCGTTCGCCAGCGACAGCATCGGCACCGCGTGCCGCACTTTCCTGAATTTCGCCGCCGGCGCGGCGCCGACCCGGCGCGTGAGACTCGTCAGCGTATGCAGGGAGAAAAAACGCTTTTCGATGCTCTCATAGCGCTGCCGCAGCGCATCGTACTCGGCGTCCGAGATGGTGGGTGCGTCCTCTCGGTAGTAGCGCCGGTCGTGCCCGGCGATCTCGGCTTCCAGGCGCGCGTGCTCGGCCTTCGCTTCCTTCTCGCTCAGGTCCTCGACCGGCTTGACAGCGCCCCCGCGCTTCATCGCGCCGCCCCCGCGATCAGCCGCTCCGCCGCCTTGCGCGCTTCCTCGGTCACCTCCGCGCCGGCGAGCATGCGGGCGATCTCCTCCCGCTTCGTCGCCGGATCGAGCGCACGCATGCGGGTGGCGACGCGCTTGGCGCCGTCGATCGATTCCTTCACCACCAGGAAATGATGCTCGGCGCGGGCCGCCACCTGCGGCGCATGGGTGACGGCAAGCACCTGCACCTTGACACCGAGGCGTGCGAGCCTTGCGCCGATCGCGTCGGAGACGGCGCCGCCCACCGCGGTGTCGATCTCGTCGAACACCAGCGTCGGCGCCGAGCCGCGGTCGGCGAGCACCACCTTGAGCGCCAGCAGAAAGCGCGCGAGCTCGCCGCCCGAGGCGACCTTCATCAAGGGGCCGGGCCGCGCGCCCGGATTGGTGCGCACCCAGAATTCGACCCGGTCGAAGCCTTCGGGGCCGGGCGCGGCGGGATCGCTTTCGATATGGCTCTGGAATTCGGCGCGCTCGAGCTTCAGCGGCGCGAGTTCCCCATTGACCGCGGCATCGAGCGCGGTGGCGGCCTTGCGCCGTGCCTGCGACAGCGCTTCGGCGGCGGCGCGGAAAGTCTTCTCGGCTTCGCCGGCGGCCGCATCCAGCGCGGCCAGCTGTTCGGCGCCGCGGTCGATCGCTTCCAAGTCGGATTTGAAGCGCACCGCCACCGCCGGCAGTTGTTCGACCGTCGCGCCATATTTGCGCGCGGCCGCGCGCAAGCTGAAGAGGCGCTCCTCGATCTTCTCCAGCTCCTTGGGATCGAAATTGGCGAGCCCAAGCGCGGCTTCGAGACCCGCGCGCGCCTCCTCGATCGATTGCAGGGCTTGATCGAGCGCCTTCACCGGCTGGCCGACGAGATCGCCCGCCTCGGCGACGCGACGCTCGAGCCGGCGTAGCGCCGCCGAGAGCGTGGGCACCGGCGAGGCGGATCCGGCGAGCGCATCATGGGCATCGCGCAGATCGTCGGCGGCCTTTTCCGCGCGCATCAAGGCGGCGCGGCGATCGGCGAGCGTCTGTTCCTCGCCCGCCTGCGGGGCGAGCCCGGTCAGTTCCTCGACCGCGTTGCGAATGTAGTCGGCCTCGGCGAAGGCGCGTGCGAGCCGTTCGCGCTCGGACGCGGCCGCAGTCTCGGCCTCCTTCCATCGCGTCCACAGCCGGCCCAATCCGGCGGTGCGATCGAGATGGCCGCCAAAGGCATCGAGCAGGGAGCGGTGGGTGGCGGAATCGACCAGCGCGCGCTCGTCATGCTGACCGTGAATCTCCACCAGGCGCCGGCCGACCTCGCGCAAGACCTGCACCGTCACCGGCTGGTCGTTGATGAAGGCGCGGGTGCGTCCGTCGGCGAACTGCAGGCGGCGCAGGATGAGGTCGCCGTCGCCATCGAGGTCGTTGGCCGCAAGCAGCGCGCGGGCGGGGTGATCGGGCTTTACGTCGAAGGAGGCGGCGACTTGGCCATGCTCGGCGCCCAGGCGGACGAGGGCGGCATCGCCGCGCGCCCCCAGGGCGAGCGCGAAGGCGTCGAGCACGATCGACTTGCCGGCCCCGGTCTCGCCGGTCAGCACCGTGAGTCGCTGGGCGAGGTCGACGTCGAGGCGATCGATGAGAACGATGTCGCGGATCGAGAGATGGACCAGCATGCGCCCGGAGTTCCCCCTTGGGCGTCGGAAGTCTATCTCAACTGGCGTAGAGGATCACAAGCCGTCGCAAACGACGGTGGCCGTGAAACGGCTGCCTCAGCCCTGTTTGAGGCCGAACGCGCGGCTGATCCAGGAGCCCTTGTCCTCCTGCGGCGCGGCGCCGCCCGATTGAACGAGTTTGTAGGCGTCCTGGTACCAGGGGCTATTCGGGAAATTGTGGCCGAGGACGGCGGCCGCGGTCTGCGCCTCGTTGACGATGCCCATGGCCATATAGGCCTCGGTCAGTCGCATCAACGCCTCCTCGACATGGCGCGCGGTCTGATACTGGGTGACGACCGCCTTAAAGCGGTTGATCGCGCCGGGATAGTTGCGCTGATCGAGATAGTAGCGCCCGATCATCATCTCCTTGCCGGCGAGCTGGTCGCGCGCGACTTCGATCTTCTTCCTGGCGCTCTCCGCATATTCGGTGTCGGGATATTTACGGGCCACCTCGGCGAGCGCTTCCATCGCCTTCTCGGTGCGGGCCTGGTCGCGGGTGACGTCCGGGATCTGGTCGTAATAGGACGAGGCCATCAGGTACTGCGCATAGGCCGCGTCGGAACTGCCGGGGTGGAGCGCCACATAACGCTTGGCGGCCTGGATCGTCTCTTCGTGTTTGCCGATCTCGTAATAGGAGAAGGCCGACATCAGCAGCGATTTGCGCGCCCATTCCGAATAAGGATGCTGGCGGTCGACTTCCTCGAACTTCTTCGCAGCGTCCCCGAACTCGCGCCGGTTCAGCAGCGTGAGCCCCTCGTTGTAGAGCTTGTCGGCGGGCTCGTCGGGAGGGAGCTTGTTCTTGTCGCCGGCGCAACCCCCGAGCGGAACGGTAAGCGCCGTCGCGACGGCGAGGCAGAGAAGAATGCCCCGCCCAGCGTCGCGGAAACCGTCGAGAAAACGACGCATGAACCCTACCCTCGCTCGGCCAGCCGAGGCGCAGCTGACGCAAGCCAGCCGCCTCTACTACCCATGATGAGGCTTTCCCCGCTAGCCCGCTAGCGATGGAATAGGTCGCGATTGTGGCAATTCGGTTAAGACTGTTCGGCGCGATAGGCCGGAACCGCGACCGGAGCGCCGAGATCGGCGTGACCGCGCGCGCGGCGGCGCTTGGCTTCGATCACGGCCCAGGCGGAGCGGTCGGCCGCGAGCGCGGCAACCACCTGGGCATTGAGCTTGTGGCCGCCACAGATGGAGCGGTAGCGCCCGAGGATGGGCAGGCCCGCCAGCGCCAGATCGCCGACCGCGTCGAGCGCCTTGTGACGGACGAATTCGTCGGGATAGCGCAGACCGTTCGGATTGAGGATGCGGTCGTCGGCGACGCAGATGGTGTTGTCGAGCGAGGCGCCGAGCGCGTAGCCGGCGCTCCACAGCTTCGCCACGTCGCACATGAAGCCGAAGGTGCGGGCGCGGGCGAGATCGCGCTCGAAGGTTTCGCGCGTCAAGGTCGCGGCATAGCGCTGACGGCCGATCAGGCAATGGTCGAAATCGATTTCGATCTCGATGCGGAAGCCGGCGTCGTAAGGCAGGAGCTCGCCGAGCGAACGGCCGTCCTCGATCCGCACGGGCTTCAGCACCTTGAGATAGCGGCGCGGCGTGGCCTGGGTCTCGAGTCCGGCCTGCTGGATCGCCTCGACAAAGGCGGCGGCACTGCCATCGAAGATCGGCACCTCGCCGCCATCGACCTCGACGATCACGTTGTCGATCTCGAGCCCGACGAAGGCCGCGAGCAGATGTTCGACGGTCGAGCAGAGTGCGCCGTTGCCGTCGCCGATCACGGTGGCGAAATCGGTATTGCGGACAGCCCCGGGCGAGGCGCTGATGACACGATGGCGGGCGCCGTTCTGGCTCGGCCGCGAGAACACGATGCCGGTGTTGGGATCGGCGGGAAGCAGCGAGACCGTGGCCGGCGTCCCGCCATGAACCCCACGGCCCATGAGATCGACGCGCTGTGCCAGCGTTGTCTGGTAAGTTGCCCGCATGCCCACTGTCCGGGATCCCTTGGTCGCCCTGAACGCGCCTTCGGACCCCTGCCCCACGCTCCCCGTCACCGTATACGGCCGCCCGAACCGGGTCTAAAAAGGCAACAACCCGCGCGGCTGCTTGTGGTTAGCGAAACGATACTGGGGGTGAGTAGAGTCGCAAGTCACGGTTTCTTACCATTTGTTACCAATTCCGGACGCGATCACGCCCGTTTCCCGCCATTTTCCGCCCTGCCCGAAACAACAGAAAAGCGCCCGACCGGAAAGCCGGGCGCCCCTGTGGATATGATTCTGTGGAGAACCGGGCCTAGCGCATGATCCGGCGAAGTGGAAACCGGTTCGCCGATAAGATCATGCGCCAGATGAATAAGTTAGCGCGCGAGTCGCAGATAAGTCTACGCAATCTGCGCAAGCTTGATTGCGTCCGCAAAACCGGTACCCACTTTTGCTGATCGCGCGCTAGTTGGCCTGGCGGCGAAGGAAGGCCGGAATCTCCAATTCGTCGTCCTCATTGTGCCCGCGGGCACGGCCCTGCGGCTCGGGCTCGGCCATGCGGCCCGCCGGGCGCCTGGAATACTCCGATACCTGTTCGGTTTGACGGCGATCATGCGCCGCGCGCGGCTCGGCCTCGTTGCGCCCGCTTGGGCGGGACAGCGTGTGAGCCTCGAATGGCGGCTCCTTCTCCTCGCGGCGGCCGAGCCCGACCCGGGCCAGGCGTTGCAACAGCGACATGCGCTTGCGTTCGATTGCTTGGTGTTCGGTCTCTTCTCCGCGACTGGCACGGATCTCGTTCTGGGCAGGCATGGGCAGCTCCTCGATTCGGGGCATGCGCGGGGCGCGATACCCTGGACGCTCGGGCCGTGGCGGGAGGAAGGGCTGGATCGGTTCTTCCACCGATTCGGCGGCCCGCTCATCGGAGAACGGCTCGAAGAAAGACGGTCTCGGCGGCAGCGGCCGGATGGTCACGTCGTCGATCGCGGTCTCGGGAGCGAGCGGCGCGTACTCGTCGTAGGCTTCGGCCGCGTACGCCGGATCGGACTCGTAGACCTCGTGGGTCGCCTGCGGCGCCCGCGGCTCGAAGGCGCGCGCGACCGCCATGCGGCCGGCGAGCGAAGCGGCGCTGAAGCGGGCTTTGCTCGACGAAATCGTTTCCGGTTTCGATATCCCCTCTATGCCGGTCGCCACCACCGACACGCGGATGATCCCATCGAGACTCTGGTCGAAAGTCGCGCCCAGGATGATGTTGGCGTCGGGATCGACTTCCTCGCGGATGCGGGTCGCGGCCTCGTCGACTTCATAGAGGGTGAGGTCCTTGCCGCCGGTGATCGAGATGAGCAGGCCTTTCGCCCCGCGCATCGAGACCTCGTCGAGCAGCGGATTGGCGATTGCGGCCTCGGCGGCGGTGAGCGCCCGCTTTTCGCCCGAGGCTTCGCCGGTGCCCATCATCGCCTTGCCCATTTCGCGCATGACGGTGCGCACGTCGGCGAAGTCGAGATTGATCAATCCCTCCTTCACCATCAGATCGGTAATGCAGGCGACACCCGAATAGAGCACCTGATCGGCCATGGCGAAGGCGTCGGAGAAGGTGGTCTTGTCGTTCGCCACCCGGAACAGATTCTGGTTCGGAATGACGATCAGGGTATCGACGCTCTTGGCAAGTTCGTTGATCCCGGCTTCGGCGACGCGCATGCGGCGCTGGCCTTCGAAATGGAAGGGCTTGGTCACGACGCCGAGAGTGAGGACGCCGAGCTCGCGCGTGATGCGGGCAATGACCGGAGCCGCACCGGTGCCGGTGCCACCGCCCATGCCGGCGGTGATGAAGGCCATGTGGGCGCCGGCGAGATGATCGCGGATCTCGTCGATCACTTCCTCGGCGGCGGCGCGTCCGACTTCAGGGTGGGAGCCGGCACCGAGGCCCTGCGTCGCCTCGACGCCCATCTGAACGATGCGCTTGGCTTTGGAGGAGGTGAGCGCCTGCGCGTCGGTGTTGGCGACGACGAATTCGCACCCCATGAGCCCGGCCGAGATCATGTTGTTGACGGCATTGCCGCCTGCTCCGCCGACGCCGAACACGACGATGTGCGGTTTCTGCTCGCGGATGTCAGGTTTCTTCAGATTGATGGTCATGGTGGTTACCCTCTCGGCGCCGAAGCGCTGTTCCCTCTCGTCTCACACCGGCCGCAGCCGGCAGTTTGCGTCGTCCGTCTTCAAAAGCTTTCCCTCAGCCAACGTCCCACGCGCCTGATGTAATTGACCTCGCCCTGCGCATAGCGCCGGCGCGGCTCGAAATGCTCCCGGGCCGCGAATTGCGGATAAGCGAGGAGCCCGGCCGCCACCGCGAACGCGGGTCCCTTCGCCTGTTCGGAAAATTGGCTCATTCCCAGCGGGCGACCGATGCGGGCGGTGGCGCCGAACACGCGCCCGACGAGCTCGCTGAGCCCGATCAGTTGCGCGGCGCCTCCGGTGAGCGCCACCCGGCGGCTCGCCGCCGCGAGCATGTTCGCGCTCTTCAGCCGGTCGCGCAGAAGTTCGAGAATCTCCTCGATGCGCGGGCGCACCATGCGCACGATCTGCGAACGCGACACCGCGTTCGGTCCGTCCCGGTCGTCTTCTGCGACCGCCGGGATGGTGATGACTTCGGTTTCGTCGGCGCTGCCTGCGAGCACGCTGCCGTGGAGCGTCTTCAGGCGCTCGGCTCCGGCGACGCGGGCCGAAAGCCCGCGCGCGAGGTCCATGGTCACGTGGTTGCCGCCGAGCGCGATGCCGTCGAGATGAACGAAATCGCCGTTCGAGAACACCGCGGCGGTGGTGGTGCCGGCGCCGAAATCAATTACGGTCGCGCCGATCTCGGCTTCATCGGCGGTGAGCACGGCGAGACCGGCGGCATAGGGCGCCGCGATCAAGCCTTCGACCGAGAGGTGGCAGCGCTCGACGCACAGCACCAGGTTCTTGAGCGCCGGCAATTCCGCCGTCACCACGTGGAGATCGACGGCCAGCACCTGCCCGAGCATGCCGCGCGGATCGCGGATTCCGGTGAGGTAGTCGAGCGCGAAGCCGACCGGCAAGGAATGCAACACCGCGCGCCCGTCGCGCACGGAATGCAGGCTCGCCGCATCGAGCACGCGGCCGATATCGCCCTCCTCGGCGGACGGGCCCGGCAGACGCACGGAAGCCGCGAAGGATTGGCTGCCGAGCCGCCCGCCCGAGACGGCCAGCACGACCGAGGCGATCTCAAGCTTGGCCGACCGCTCGGCGACATCGACCGCGAGACGGATCGCCTCCTCGGCGCGCATCATGTCGACGACGGTACCGCCCTTGATGCCGCGCGCGCGCGTTTGGCCGAAACCGATCAGTTCGACCGAATGGCTGCGACCGCGCATCAATTCGCCTCCCGGTAGCGGCTTCAGGCGGGCGATCAGACAGGCGACCTTGCTGGTGCCGATATCGAGCGCGGCGACGACGGCCGCCCGCCGCGGATTGAGCGGACGCATGCGCGGAGCGAACCCGCGGGCAAGAGCGGAACTCATGTATCCGCTCCCTTGCGTTTCGCTGGCCTCTGCTTGAGCATCGCCGCGCGTGCTTCGGCCGCTTCGTCGGAGAGGCGGACCATGACCTGATCCGGTACGCGCAGATCGATCACGGTGACGTCGCGGGAGAGGATTTGTTTTTCCCGGTCGAGCACGGCGAGCCGCTCGAGCGCAAGCGCAGGGTCGTCTTCCGGCAGACGCACGTCGATGCCGTTCTTGAGGCGCAGGTTCCAGCGCCGTTCGGCGACCAGCACGCCCGCGCGCAAGACGGCGCGGATCTCGGGAAAGCGGTCGATCAAATCGATGAAGGCGCCGGCGCGCTTCTCGGCGCCGATGCCGACGACGAGCAGCAGCTCGGCCGGCTTGGTTTCGATCCCGGACTCGAGCACGGTGCCGTCGCGTGCGATCAGGTTGAGCTTTTCGCCCCGCTGCCAGAGCGCGAAGGCTTCGCGTTCCTCGACCGCGATCTCGAGCCGGTCGGGATAGAGCTTGCGCACCGTCGCCTCGGCGATCCAGGGATTGCGCTTCAGGCTTTCGCGCACGGCTTCGGCGTCGATGAGCGGAAGCGAGGAGGCCGCAGTCACGCCCGCCTCGCGCAGCAAGTCGGCGCGGGCGACATGGCTGAGGCCCCGGATCTCGACCGTCGCGATCCCGAAGCCGACCGAGCGGGCGGCGACATCGCCGGCACTGCGGAGCCCGGCGAGAAATATTTCGGTATGTTCGCCGCGAACCGCGCCGTAACCCGCGGTCGCGGCGATGAGCACGATCAGGAAGGTGAATTCGAAGTGGCGCAGGACGGGCCGGTCGGACAGACGCACCAGCGCGCGGCGCAGGAACAGGACGAAGCGGCTGGGCGGCGCGAATTCAGCCGTTGCCCGCGGCCGGAGCCGCGGGATCAGCGGTCGAGAGAAGCGTCCTCCACGATCCATTTTACCAGCTCGCCGAACGGACGACCCGCATGGGCCGCGAGTTCCGGCACCAGCGACGTCTCGGTCATGCCGGGCTGGGTATTGACCTCCAAACAGACGAGGTCCCCCGAGGCTTGCGGGCGGTGGTCGAAACGGAAGTCCGCCCGGGTCACCCCCCGGCAGCCAAGCGCCTGATGCGCCGTCAAAGCGAGATTCCGCACCTGTTGGTAAATATTTGGTGAAATTCGCGCCGGCAGGATGTGGCGGGAGCCGCCGGGGGCATATTTGGCCTCATAATCGTAGAATTTCGTGGCCGGCTCGATCTCAATCACCCCCAGCGCCTCCTTCCCCATGACCGCGCAGGTGAGCTCGAGCCCGGCCACATAGCGCTCCGCCAAAAGGGCCTCCCCATAGGGCCAATCGGGCCGGGTGAGCTCCTGGGGTGGATGGGCGTGATTCTCGGTCACGATAAAGACGCCGACCGAGGAGCCCTCGGCGGTGGGCTTCAGCACATAGGGCCGGGTCATGACATGGGCCTTGGCCGCCTCACTCCGGGTGACCACCCGTCCTTGGGGGACCGGAACGCCGGCCGCCGCAATTACGATCTTGGCTACCGGCTTGTTCATGGCGAGCGCCGAGGCGAGCACGCCCGAGTGGGTATAGGGAATGCGCAGGATTTCCAGAATCCCCTGAATGGTCCCGTCCTCCCCCGGCCGCCCATGCAGCACATTGAAGGCGACGTCGGGTTTCAGACGCGCCAGCACCTCGGCGACGTCGCGGTCGACGTCGACGCGGCTGACCTTGTAGCCATGGCGCTCGAGCGCGTCGGCGCAATGCTTGCCCGAGCGCAGCGAGACCTCGCGCTCGGCCGACCAGCCGCCCATCAGCACCGCGACGTGTTTCGAACCTGCCATCTCAGAAATCCTTCGCCACTCCGACACGAACGATCTCCCATTCGAGCATGACGCCCGAATGCTCCTTCACCCGCCGGCGTACTTCCTCGCCCAGCGCCTCGATATCGACGGCGGTGGCGTTGCCGCGATTGATGAGAAAGTTGCAATGCATCTCCGACACCTCGGCGTCGCCGACCTTGAGCCCGCGGCAGCTCGCCGCCTCGATCAATTTCCAGGCCTTCTTGCCCGGCGGATTCTTGAAGGTCGAGCCGCCGGTGCGGCTCTTGACCGGCTGGGTCGCCTCGCGCACCTCGGTGACCTTCGCCATCTCGGCGGCGATGGCGGCAGGATCGCCGGGCTCGCCGCGAAAGACCGCCTGGGTGAACACGAGACCGGCGGGCGCCTTGGCATGGCGATAGGAGAAGCCGAAATCGGCGTTGGAAAGCACCCGCACCTTGCCCGTGCGATCGACCGCGCGCGCTTCCATGAGCACGTCCTTGGTCTCGCGCCCATAGGCGCCGGCGTTCATGCGCAGCGCGCCGCCGATCGCGCCCGGCACGCCGCGATAGAAGGAGAGCCCGGCGAGTCCCGCCTGCGCCGCCGCCTGCGCCGCCCGCACGTCGGGGACCGCGCCGCCGACGCGCACATGATTGCCTTCGACCGCGATGTCGTTGAAGCCGCGCCCGAGCCGGATCGCCACGCCCGCGATCCCGCCGTCACGCACCAGAAGATTGGAGCCGAGCCCGACCACGGTCACCGGCACTTCGGCCGGGAGACGAGCGAGGAAATAGGCGAGATCATCCTCGTCAGCGGGGGAGAAGAGCGCCTGGGCCGGACCGCCGACCCGGAACCAGGTGAGATCGGCCATGGGCTGGCGGGCGATCAGCCGTCCGCGCAAGTCCGGCATGGCGGCGGCAAGCTCGGGCACGATGTCCCGGGAGGCGGTCAGACTCGCCGTCATGAGCCGTCCTTGGCGGCGAGCGCCGCGAGCTCGCCCGGCAATGCTTGCGCCCATTGGGTGATGGAGCCGGCGCCGAGACAGACCACATAGTCGCCGGGTTTCACGATTTTCCTGACCATGCCGGCAAGCCGTTCGGGCGCATCGAGTGCGAACACATTGCGATGACCTCGCGCGCGCGCCCCCTTGACCAGCGCGTCGCGGTCGATGCCCGCGATCGGCGCCTCGCCCGCCGGATAGACCGGCGCTACGATCACATGATCGGCATCGCTGAAGCAGCTAGAGAACTGGTCGAACAGATCACGCAGTCGAGTAAAGCGGTGCGGCTGCATCACCGCGACTACCTGGCCCTTGGTCGAGGCGCGCGCGGCCTTGAGCACAGCCGCGATCTCGACTGGATGGTGGGCGTAATCGTCGAACACCGCGACCCCATTCCATTCTCCGATGCGGGTGAAGCGCCGATTGACGCCGCCGAATTTCGCCAATGCCTTGCGGATGCGGTCATGGGGCACGCCCAGCTCATGGGCGACCGCGATCGCCGCCGTGGCGTTGAGCGCATTGTAGTGGCCGGGCATGGGGAGCGCGAGATCGCCGATCTCGTGCGCCGTCTTGCCGTCGCGGGCGCGCAACACAACGCGGAAGCGCGAGACCCCGCCGTCGAGCTTCACGTCGGCGAGGCGCACGTCGGCCCCCGCATCGATGCCATAGGTGACGACGCGCCGGTCCTCGATGCGGCCGATCTCGTCCCGCACCACCGGATGATCGAGGCACATCACCGCGAAGCCGTAGAACGGAACGTTCTCAACGAAGGCGTGGAACGCCTCCTTGACCGCCTCGAAGGTTCCGAAATGGTCGAGGTGCTCGGGGTCGATATTGGTGACGACGGCGATATCGGCCGGAAGCTTGAGGAAGGTGCCGTCGGATTCGTCGGCCTCGACCACCATCCAGGTGCCGCCGCCGAGGCGCGCGTTGGTGCCGTAGGCATTGATGATGCCGCCGTTGATCACGGTCGGATCGAAGCTGCCGGCGTCGAGGAGCGCCGCCACCAGCGAGGTGGTGGTGGTCTTGCCGTGGGTGCCGGCAATCGCCACGCAGGATTTCAACCGCATCAGCTCGGCGAGCATCTCGGCCCGGCGCACGACCGGCAGCCTTTTGGCGCGGGCGGCGGCGAGCTCGGAATTGTCGCGCTTCACCGCCGAGGAGACGACGAGGACGGCCGCACCCTCGACGTTCCGGGCGTCGTGGCCGATCGCGATCTGAATGCCCTTCGCGAGCAGCCGTTTGACATTGGCGCTTTCGGCGACGTCGGAGCCGCGCACCTGATAGCCGAGATTGGCGAGCACCTCGGCGATGCCGCTCATGCCGATGCCGCCAATGCCGACGAAATGGATCGGGCCGATCTCGTGGGGAAGTTTCATGCTGGGCTCTTGTCGCCCATTTGCGCGATGCGGGCAACGCGGACAACCTCGTCGGCGAGTCGCTCGGCCGCGTCGGCGCGTCCCACCCGCCGCGCCGCGCCGGCCATGGCGGCAAGCGCCGCCGGCGCGGTCAGAAGCCGGGTCAATTCCTGGCTGAGGTTGAGGGCGGTGAAATCCTCCTGGCGGATCAGCCGCGCAGCCCCGGTCGCCGCCAGCGTGGTGGCATTGGCGAGCTGGTCCTGATCGATCGCGTGGGGCAGCGGCACCAACACCGCAGGGCGGCCGATCACCGCGAGTTCGGCGACGGTGGAAGCGCCCGAGCGCGCAATCACGAGATGGCTCCGCGCGATGCGCGCCGGCAGATCGTCGAAGAAGGCGGCAAGCTCGGCTTTCACTCCGAGCCGGGCATAAATCCCTCGCACCGCGTCCAGATCCTCCCGCCGGCATTGCTGCGTAACCTCGATGCGCGGGCGCAGCACGGCGGGAAGCCGCTCGATCGCGGCCGGCACCACCTCGCTCATGATCCGCGCGCCCTGGCTGCCGCCGAACACCATGAGCCGGATTGCATCCTTGTCGCGGGGTGCCTCATAGGGGCGCTCGGCGGCTGCACGCACGGCCGCCCGCACCGGATTGCCGACATGCACCGCCTTGGCGGCGAGCCGCGGCGAATACGCGAGAATATTCGGATAGCCGGTGGCGATCGCGGTGGCACGTCCCGCGAGCAAACGATTGGCGCGCCCCATCACCGCGTTCTGCTCGTGCACCAGGCGCGGCACGCCGAGGAGCGCGGCCGCGAGCACGGGCGGCACCGTCGGATAGCCGCCGAAGCCGACCACCGCGGCGGGTCTGATGCGCCGCAGGAGAAACAGCGCGCGCAGCATGCCGAATGCGAGCCGTAGGGCGGCGCGAACGAACGCGAACGGATTTCTTTCCCGCACCGTGTCCGACGGCAACACATGTACGCGGCGCGCCGGAAAGCTCTCGGCATAGGGCGCAGCGCGCCGATCAGTCGCAAGATCGACCGTAATCCCGCGCCGTTGGAGCGCGCCGGCCAAGGCCTCGGCGGAAAACAGATGACCTCCAGTGCCGCCGGCAGCGATGAGGACGAGCGGCGCCTCCGCGCCCGCGCTCATGCGCGTGCACCCCCGTGCGCGCCCGTTTGCGCGACCTCGTGTTCGAGCTCGGCGATCGCCTCGGCGCGCGGCCGCTTGCGCGTGAGCGCGACCAGCATGCCCATGCCATAGGCGAGCGAAATGAGCGACGAACCGCCATAGGAGATGAAGGGCAAGGTCATGCCCTTGGCCGGCAGGAGATGTAGGTTCACCGCCATCGCGATCGAGGATTGCAGGCCGAACAGGAGAGCCAGGCCCGCGACCGCGAGGCGTGCGAACGGATCCTCATCGCGCAGCGCATGGAAGAGCGCGCGCAGCACGACGAAGGCGAACAGGCCGACCACGATCAGGCAAAGTGCGATCCCGAATTCCTCGGCCGCCACCGCGAAGATGAAGTCGGTATGTCCATCGGGGAGAATTCGCTTCACCGTCCCCTCGCCCGGGCCGCGGCCGAGCCAACCTCCGTGCACGAACGATTCGAGCGCGGTGTCGATCTGGAAGGTGTCGCCCGAGCCGGGATCGACGAAGCGACGGATGCGCGCCGCCACATGCGGGATAAAATGATAGGCGGCGGCGATGCCGGCGATGCCGGTGGTGAGAAGGCCAATCACCCAGGTCCAGGCAAGGCCGGAGAGAAAAAACAGCCCGCACCAGATCAGCACGATCAGCACGGTCTGTCCGAAATCGGGTTGCTGCACGAGCAGCGCGATCACGATGCCGAGGAGAGCGCAGGCGACGAGCGTGGCCGGCATTTCGGGCCGGCGCCCGCTCTCGGCGAAGGCCCAGGCGACGAGCACCACGAATGCGGGCTTCAGGAACTCGGAAGGCTGCAGGCTCATGCCGAAGAAATTGATCCAGCGCCGCGCGCCCTTGACCTCCGGTCCGACCACGAGCGTCGCAGCGACCAGCGCGAGGCTGATCAAGAAGACGATGAGCGCCGCTCGCCGGACCTGGCGCGGACTGAGCAGCGAGGTCGCCGTCAGCACCACGAGCGCCGGCGCGAGATAGATCGCCTGCCGGTTCACGAAGTGGAAGGGATCGAGGCCAAGACGGATCGCGACCGGCGGGCTCGCCGCCAGCAGGAGAACGATGCCCACGAGCACGAGCGCGATGAGCGCACCGAGGAGCAGCCGGTCGACGGTCCACCACCATTCGCCGAGGAGCGTGCGCTCAGCCCGCGACATCATGATACGGTCTCCTTTTCCGCACCCACGACGACTACTCCAGGAATCGCACGAACGAGTTTACGGAAGGTATCCCCGCGCACCTCGAAGTTCGGAAACTGGTCGAAGCTCGCGCAGGCCGGAGACAACAGCACGACCGGTTCCTTCGCCGGCGAGCGTTCCGCGTCCTCTGTCGCGATCTCGACCGCGCGCTCGAGCGTGCCCACGATCTCGTATTGCACGACACCCTCGATCGAGGCGGCGAAATCCCGCGCCGCCTCGCCGATGAGGTAGGCCTTGCGGATGCGATGGAAATAGCCTTCCAGCACCTTCAGTCCGCCCTGCTTCGCACGCCCGCCGGCGATCCAGAAAATATCGGAGAAGCTCGCCAGCGCCCGCGCCGCGGCATCCACATTGGTCGCCTTGGAATCGTTGATGAACAGGATCGCGCCCTTGCAGCCGACCTCCTGCATGCGATGGGCGAGGCCGGGGAAACTCTTCAAGGCGATGGCGATTTCGTGCGCGGGAACGCCGAACGAGCGCGCCGCGGCGTAAGCGCATGCCGCATTCTGGGCATTGTGCACGCCGCGCAGGTTGCCGATGCCGGAAAGCGGGATGGAAGAGCGCTCCTTGCCGTCCTCGGCGTCCACCAGACGCTCGCCCTCGAGATAGATGCCGGAGAGAGCGCGCCGGCGCATGGATACGCGCACCACGCGGGTGCCGGCCCGCTCGGCATGGTCGGCGATCGCCTGACAATATTCGTCGTCCACGCCGATGACGGCCGTGCCCGCCCGCTCGACGCCCGCGATCAGCCGCTCCTTGATCGCAACGTAATTCGCCAGGGTACCATGGCGATCGAGATGATCGGGGGCGAGATTGAGGAGGATGCCGACGCTTGGATCGAGCGTCGGGGCGAGATCGATCTGGAACGAGGAGCATTCGATGACGTGAACGCGGGCTTGACTCGGCGGCGCGAGCGAGAGGATGGGCGTGCCGAGATTGCCGCCGACCGCGACCTCGCGCCCGGCCTTCGCCAGCACATGGCCGAGGAGCGCGGTGGTCGTGGACTTGCCGTTGGTGCCGGTGATGGCGGCGAAGGGTGAACGGGTGGCGAGCGCGCGCCGCTGGCGGCAGAACAATTCGATGTCGCCGATGACTTCGACCACCGCCAGGTGGGCGAGCTTGACCGACCAGTGCATCTCAGGATGGGTGAGCGAAACGCCCGGCGAGAGAATTAATGCGGCGATGGTCTTCCAGTCGATCTCGCGCAAATTCCGGGTCGTATAACCCTTCGCCGCCGCTTCCGCGACCTTCGCCGCCTGATCGTCGAAGGCGATGACCGACGCCCCGCCGGCGGCGAGCGCCGCGCAGGTCGAGAGCCCGGAAGCGCCCAGTCCGAACACGGCGACGGTGCGGCCGCGAAAAACGGTGACGGGAGTCATCGCTCGCTTCGATCCTCAACGCAGCTTCAGCGTCGAAAGCCCCAGCAGCGCGAGCACGATGGCGACGATCCAGAACCGGATCACGATCTGCGCCTCGGTCCAGCCGAGCTGCTCGAAATGGTGGTGGACCGGCGCCATCTTGAAGACGCGCTTGCCGGTGAGCTTGAAGGAGACCACCTGCACGATCACCGAAACCGCCTCCAGCACGAACAGGCCGCCGATGATCGCGAGTGCGATCTCGTGCTTGGTCGCCACCGCGATCGCGCCCAGGAGGCCGCCGAGCGAGAGCGAGCCGGTGTCGCCCATGAAGATCGAGGCGGGCGGCGCGTTGAACCACAGGAATCCTAGCCCCGCGCCGATCATCGCGCCGCACACCACGGCGAGTTCGCCCGCGCCCGAGACGTGGCGGATCTGCAGATAGTCCGAGAACACCACATTGCCGACGAGGTAGGCGATGAGCGCGAAGCTCGCCGCCGCGATCATCACCGGCACGATGGCGAGCCCGTCGAGCCCGTCGGTCAGATTCACCGCGTTGCCGGCCCCGACGATCACGAAGGCACCGAGCACGACGAAGAACCAGCCGAGATTGATGACGAGATCCTTGAACAGGGGAAATGCGATCGAGGTCGACAGCGGCGCGCGGCCGATCTGCACCATGACGATCACCGCCGCCCCGGCGATGACGGCTTCGAGCGCGAGCCGCGTGCGCGCCGAGAGACCCTGGGCCGAGCTATTCGTGATCTTGAGATAGTCGTCGTAGAACCCGATCCCGCCGAAGCCGAGCGTGACCGCGAGCACCACCCAGACGTAACCATTGGCGAGGTTCGCCCACAGGAGCGTCGCCACCACCAGCCCGGAGAGAATCATCAGCCCGCCCATGGTGGGCGTGCCTTTCTTGGTCACGAGATGGGATTGCGGCCCGTCGTTGCGGATCGGCTGGCCCCTGCCCTGGGTCACGCGCAGACGCTCGATGATCATCGGCCCGAACAGAAAGACGAACAAGAGCGCCGTCACCACCGCCCCGCCGGTGCGGAAGGTGATGTAGCGAAACACGTTGAGCGGCCCGAGAATTTCGGAGACGTTCGAAAATTGGGATAGCCAGTAGAGCACGATGCCTCCTTCAGGCTGTCACGTCCGCGGCCGGTGCGCGCGCGCGGAACCGGTCGGTCAGGGTTTTCACGATCAGGGCCATGCGGCTGGCGTTCGATCCCTTGACCATGACCGCATCGCCGGGACGAAGCACCGCCACGATCTCCGATTCGAGCAGATTCGCGGTCTCCGCATAGCCGCCGCGCCGCGCCGCAGGCAAGGCATCCCATAGTTCACGCATGAAGGGACCGGCGCAGAATACCAGGTCCACGCCCGCCGCCACGACGGCTTCGGCGAGCGCGCGATGGTGGGCGCGGGCTTCAACCCCCAGCTCCAGCATGTCGCCGAGCACGGCGATGCGCCGGCCGCGCGCACCGACCGCGGCCTGGCCGAGCACATCCAGCGCCGCGCGCATGGAGGCGGGATTGGCGTTGTAGCTCTCGTCGATCAAGAGCGCCTCGCCGGTTCCGAGATCGAGCACGATACGGTCCCCGCGGCCGGGCGGAGGGGCAAGCCCGGCGAGCGCCATCGCGACAATCGCGAGATCGGCGCCCATGAGCTTGGCGCAAGCGAGCACCGCCAGGCTGTTCTGCACCAGATGGCGGCCGGGCATGCCGATCTTGTAGGCGATCTCGTCGCCGAGGATCACCGCGCGCACGGTCGAACAGTCGGCTTCCAACGCTTGATCGAGAAGGCGCGCTTCGGCTTGTGTATGCGCGCCGAAGCCGATCACCCGTTGCACGCCCGCCGCCCGGGCGGCGGCGGCGAGACGCTCGAAATGTGGATTGTCGCGTGGCAGCACCGCGGCGCCGCCGGTCTCGACGCCCGCGAAGATTTCCGCCTTGGCGTCGGCGATCGCCTCCACGCCGGAGAAAAACTCGAGATGCACCGGCTCCACCGCGGTGATGATCGCGACGTGCGGACGCACCAGGCGGGAAAGCGGCGTGATCTCGCCGGCATGATTCATGCCGAGCTCGAAGGCGGCGAAGCGCGCGCTCGCGGGCAAGCGCGCGAGCGACAGGGGCACGCCCCAGTGGTTATTAAAGGAGGCGACCGAGGCGTGGGTCTCGCCTTCGCGCGCGAGCGCGAGGCGGAGCGCCTCCTTGGTGCCGGTCTTGCCGGCCGAACCGGTGACGGCGGCGATCCTCGCTTGTGATCGCATCCGCGCGGCGCGGGCGAGCGCGCGCAAGGCCTCGAGCACATCGGCGACGACCAGAAGGGCCGCGCCCGCCGGCATGGCGCCAAGCTTCTCCTCGGCGACGACGGCGAGCGCCGCGCCGTGCGCGAGCGCATCGGCGACATAGTCGTGGCCGTCGACGCGATCGCCCTTGATGGCGAAGAAGACCGCGTCGCGCTCGGCGGTCCGGCTATCGATGGAAATCCCGGTGATGGCCTTGCCCGGTTGCCCGTGGAGGCGGCCACCGGTCGCCGCGACGAGCGCATCGAGCGTCCACAGCGGATCGCTCATCATTTCCCCTCCCCGAGGGCCGCGCGCACTACCGCGTGATCCGAGAATGGCACTGTCCGGTCGCCCAGGATTTGGCCGGTTTCATGTCCCTTGCCGGCGACGAGCAGCACGTCGCCGGAGGAAAGCTCCGCGACTGCGGCCTTGATCGCCGCCGCCCGATCGCCGATCTCGACGGCGCCGGGCGCAGCCTGAAGGATCGCCCGGCGGATCGCGGCCGGGTCTTCGGTGCGCGGATTGTCGTCGGTGACGATGACGCGGGTCGCGCGCCGGACCGCGATCTCGCCCATCAGCGGGCGCTTGCCGGGGTCGCGGTCGCCGCCGCAGCCGAACACGACGAGGAGCCGCTTGGCATAGGGTCTGAGCGCATCGAGAGCGTTGGCGAGCGCATCCGGCGTATGAGCATAGTCGACGAAGATCGGTGCACCGTTCTTCTCGGCGACCCGTTCAAGACGGCCGGTGGCGCCGGTGAGTGTTTCGAGAGCCGCCAGCGCATCGGCGGCCGCGGCGCCGGTGGCGATCGCGAGACCCGCGGCCACCAGCGCATTGGAGACCTGAAAGGCGCCGACCAGCGGAAACTTCACGCGCCGGTCCTTGCCGCCGGCGCGAATGGTGAGAATTTCGCCAAATCCCTCCGTTGCCGTCTCACACAAGCCGAGGTCCTCGCCCTTGCGGCCGACGGAGACGAGGCGAAGACCGCGCTCGGACGCGATCGTCGCGATGATGCCTGCTTCCGCGCTGTCGGCATTGACGACCGCCGCAGCGCCTGTGGGCAGTAACGTGTCAAACAGCCTGAGCTTCGCCGTCCGATAGGCCTCAAGCGTCTTGTGATAGTCGAGATGATCGCGCGTGAGGTTGGTGAAGGCGCCGGCGGCAAGCCGGACGCCATCGAGGCGGCGTTGGTCGAGGCCGTGGGAGGAAGCCTCGAGGGCGAGATGGGTCACGCCTTCGCCCGTGAGCCGGTCGAGCAACTGATGCAGTGCCACCGGATCGGGCGTGGTCAGGCTGCCCTTGATCTCGCCCGCCGGCGCGACCAGGCCGAGGGTGCCGAGGCTCGCGGCTTTGTTCCCGAGCGCCGCCCAGATCTGGCGGGTGAAGGCGACCACCGAAGTCTTGCCATTGGTGCCGGTGACCGCAGCGACGGTCGCGGGCTGGCGCGGGTGGCGCCGCGCCGCCGCGCCGGCGAGACCGGCGCGCGCGTCGGCGACGCGTATATAAGGAGTGGGTTTCTGCAGATCGGCGGGGCGCTCGCCTTCGCCGATGACGGCGGCGGCGCCACGCCTTGCCGCATCGGCGGCATACCGGAGCCCGTCGGCGCGGGAGCCCGCGACCGCGACGAACACCATGCCCGGCTTCACTTGCCGGCTGTCGGCGGTGAGGCCCGCGACCGCGATCCCGGCCGGCGTCTGTTCGCCTTCGGGGCCGAGGAGATCGCGGAGTTCGAGCTGTTTCCCCGGCATCGGTATGGTCCGATTGCTTCAGGCGTCAGTTCGCCGCCTGGCGCGCCGGCTTCAGCAGGCTCTCGGCGGACGGAAGATCGGGCCTCGGTTTGAGACCCAAAAGCGGCGCGATGCGGGCGATGATCTTGCCCGCGGTCGGGACCGCATTGAGGCCGGAGGTCGCCTGACCCTTGGTCTCGGACGTCGCCTGCGGCTCGTCGAGCATGACGAGGGTGAGATAGCGCGGCTGGTCGACGGGAAACACCCCCATGAAGGCCGTGATCAGCTTGTCCTTGGCGTAGCGTCCGCGCACCACCTTCTCGGAGGTGCCGGTCTTGCCGCCTACATAATAGCCCTCGACCTCGGCGCGGCTCGCCGTGCCCTTCTCGACATTGAGGCGCAGAAGATAGCGCATCTGGTCGCTGGTCTCGGATTTGATCACGCGCACGGCGAGCGAGCGCGCCTCTTCCTCCGTGCGCTTCAGGAAGGTCGGCGGAATGAGCTTGCCGCCGTTGACGAGCGCCGCCGTCGCCATCACCGCCTGCAGCGGCGCGACCGAGAGGCCGTGGCCGAAGGCGATGGTGACGGTGGAAAGCTCGCTCCAGTTCTTGGGGAGAAGCGGCTCGGCGCTCTCTGGCAGCTCCGTGCGCAGGCGATCGAGCTGGCCCATTTTCTTCAGGAAGGCGCGGTGGGCATCGATGCCGAGCGCGAGCGCCATCTTCGCGCTGCCGATGTTGGAGGAATGGGTGAAGATCTCGGGCACCGTGAGCACGCGGCGAAGCGCGTGGAAATCGTCGACGGTGAAAGTGCCGTAGCGCAGGGGCTCGCGCGCGTCGAAGGTGGAAGCGAGCGTGACCTTGCCGGAATCGAGCGCCATGGCGACGGTGAGCGCCTTGTAGGTCGAGCCCATCTCGAACACGCCGGTGGTGAGACGGTTGAGCCGGCTGGGGTCGATCGAGCGCCCTGGCCGGTTCGGGTCGTAATCGGGGAGCGACACCAGGGCGAGGATCTCGCCGGTGCTGACGTCGAGGACGAGCCCGGCGGCGGCATTGGCCTTGTAGCGTTCCATGGCAGCGATGAGCTCGTCGCGCATGGCATGCTGAACGGAAAGATCGAGGGCGAGCGCGACCGGCTCGAGCGCCCGTCCGCTCGCGAGCCCGGCCTGGTGCAATTCGGCAAGACCGCGCCCATCGATCCATTTTTCGAGACCGGCGGTGCCGGCATTGTCCACATTCACGTGGCCGAGCACATGGGCAGTTTCGGAGCCCGCCGGATAGACGCGCTTGCTCTCGCGCAGGAACCCCACCCCCGGGATGCCGAACTGATGGATCTCGGCCTGTTGTCGCGGTGTGATCTCACGCTTCAGCCACACGAAGCTGCGCTTCGACGCGAGCCGGTCGCGCACCTCGGTGGCGTCAAGATCGGGCAGCACGGCGGTGATGAGTTCGACCGCCTCGTCGACATCGATGATACGGCGCGGATCGCCATAGAGCGAGGCGGTCTTGACGTCGGTCGCGAGCAGCCGTCCGGCGCGGTCGAGAATGTCGGGCCGCGCGGCGGCGACGGCGTCGGATGCCGCGCCCCGGCGGGAAATGTGGCTCTCGGGCGCGATGCCGAGATGGACCAGGCGAAGCGCGATCACGCCATAGACCGCGGCGAAACCAAGGATGAGGAGGCCGATGCGGAAGCGCGAAACCACGCCTGCCGAGGGCCTGAGCCACGGCCGCAGCCGGCGGAGAAAGCTCTCCGCCGATCCGGCTTCGAACTCGCGCGTGAACTGCATCGTCTCAGTTCCCCTTGCGGACCGAGCCGGTCGTCTCGGGCGCGCCGCCGCCGTTCTGCGAGCGCAGGAACTCGCCGAGTGAATCCCTTTTCGCTTCTTCCCACGCCGGCAAGGTCTCGAGGAATTCGCCGATCGGATCGCCCTCGCCCACGCCTTTCGGCTTTTCGGGCAAGCGGGCGAAGCCGTCGATGCGCGAGACGTCGAGCGGCTTCATGCCAAGATGGCGGGTGGCGAGGTCCTGGATGCGTTGCGGCGCCGAGAGCCGGGTCCATTCGGCGCGCAGCGCCGCGATCTTCTCGCGCTCGCTGCGGATCTCGGCGAGCAGCTTGGCGGAATGCTGCGCCTCGTAGGTCGAGCCGTACTTGACCTTGTAGACCCCCACCGCCGCGGCGACGAGACAGACGATGGCGAGAAGATGGATGACGCGCAGCATCTCTCACCTCCGGCGCGATGAGCGGTCGAGGGAGGGATAGCGCGCAATCAGCGCGGCGGCAGGATCGTCGTCGCGCGCCGCCCGATCGCTGCGCTCGGCGGCGCGCAGCTTGGCCGAGCGCGCGCGCGGGTTTGCCGCCACCTCGTCCCCAGACGGAACCAGAGGCTTCTTGGTGAGCAGGCGGAAGGTCGGCGCGAGCGCCGACGTCTCCGGCCGGTGGCGCGAGGGCGATGCCGTGCGGGCGCGCGCGGCGAGAAAAGTTTTGACGATACGGTCCTCGAGCGAATGGAAGGCGATGACCAAGAGCCGCCCGCCGGGCACGAGCATGCGCTCGGCGCCCAATAGCGCGCGGGCGAGCTCGTTCAACTCCTCGTTCACCAGCAGGCGCAGCGCCTGGAAGCTGCGGGTGGCGGGATCGATCTCGCCCGGCTCGCCGCGCTCGACGGCGCGGACGATGTCGGCGAGCTCGCCGGTGCGATGGATCGGCTTTTCCTTGCGGGATTCCACGATGGCGCGGGCGACGGCGCGGGCGCGGCGCTTCT
>JAHFPO010000222.1 GCA_023266695.1 Hyphomicrobiales bacterium
TTTCGTCTTCATCATCATCTCTTGTTCGCGCCGGCCCCTCGCCTGCCTTCGCCTTCGGCTACGGCGGGCTCGGCGGCGCTCATGCGCTACCGTCTTCGAGTCGTTTCTCGATTTCCGCGCGCGAAGGCGGCTTGTCGGCGATCTTCTGCATGGCGTCGCCCGCCTCGCGCGCCTTGCGCGCGTGATCGGCGTCGCTCTCGGAGCGCCCTTCGGCGCGGCCGCTTTCGATCAGTTGGCGATCGGAAAAGAACTTCACCACGGCGGCGACGAGTTTCGCCGCCGTAGTGATAAGCGAGAGCCAGTTCATGCAGCCCCGGCTATTTCGGCTCGCTCGACATCGCCGGCGTCGAGGTGAAGAACCGCAACACCGCCGAGACGGCGCCGATCGCCAACATGGCGATGCCGGCGTTCTTCTCGTTGAGCACCGAGGCCCAGTTGAAGGTCTGAGCCGCGCCGACGAGCGCGACGGCGGCCGAAAAGATCAAGGTCTTCCATCCAGTCAACATCGAAGGTCTCCAGGGTTTGGGATTGCGCGTCCGGTCTCCCCCGACGCGCCGGGGATCAGCTCAAAATCCAACGCACGATCGCGAGCTCGATGATGGCGGCGAGCGAGCCGAGCGCGAAGGTCGCGGTCGCGCCGGCGGTGAGCGCGGGGAGATCGTCTGGCCGCGCTCGGGTGCGAATGATGGCGTGCGCGGTCGCGGCCGAGCCGATGATGGTCGCGGTCGAGGCGACGCTGCCGGTGATGACCACGATCCAGGGATAGAGCAGGTTGAAGGCTTCCATCGTTTTATCTCCTCAGAGTCGCGCTAGCGCTCGGCGCATGGACGGGGCCGCGAAGCGGGCAAACCCGTCGCGCGGACGAAATTTGTGAATTGAATCGGGATAGGGAACCGAGTCACTAAGGGCAATGAAAGCTGCCAGCGAGCCCGCCGCCGATGAGGTGGATCGCTTGCATCGGCCTCGCGCCGTGAATAATAATACGGCGGCTTGGGACTATCGATGATGGCTGGCGAACCTGGCGCAACGGAACGTCGATCGATGCTAAATCTCATTCGTTTGGCTGCGGCGGCCGTCGCGTTGCTCCCGCTGGGCGCAGCGACGGCGGCGGCGGTCGAGATCTCTCCCGCGATTGCCCAGATGTATTCCGACGTCTCGGCTCCTCCGCCCACGGCCAATAGCATGCTCGTATGCTATGGGTTCGAGTGCCGGCGGCGGATGATGCTCGACTTCACCGCCGCCGACCGGAATAAGATCACCGAGATCATGGCGACGGGACGGGCATCGCCGGAGGCCGAGCGCCAGGCCGTCCAGCAGGCCGTGCTCTGGTTCGATCGCCGCGTGGGTCCGGTCATCGGCACCGACAAGCGCGTAGCGCGTGCCGATTTTCGGTATTTCGCCGACAGTCAAAACTTCGATTGTTTCGACACCACCCGCAATACCGTCGGTCTTCTTCTCGTTCTTCAGGAATGGGGCTTGCTGCGCCATCATCGCGTTGGCGATCCGCGTTACCGCGGAAATATTTTCATCGGACAGGGGCCGCACAATACTGCGGTGTTGATCGAGCGGGCGAGCGGCCGTGATTGGGTCGTCGACATGTGGACGCACGGCTATGCGGAATTGCCCGACGTGATGCCCGTCGAGGACTGGCTCAAGCTGGATTGATCCGTTAGCAAAAGAGAAGCGCGCGCCTCATAAACACGCCGCCTGCACGTGCATCCAGTCGTAGTCGCGCGCCGTCCGCATGCGCGCGCGATAGCGCGCGGACCATGCGGGCAACGAAAAGACAAGCGCGCGCCTCATAAACACGCCGCCTGCACGTGCATCCAGTCGTAGTCGCGCGCGCGCCCGAGCGAGACCCAGCCTTCCTCCTCCCAGAGATCGAACCACTTCACGTATTCGGGCTGGGCGAAGCGCGCTTGCGTATGATTCATCTTGAGTTGGTTGCGGTCGGGGTCGTGATCGACGGCGATGCCCCAGGAATGCATCGACCAGGATGAGCCGCCGCGCATCTTGCGCACGTTGAGGCAGCCGCCCCACAGATCGAGGCCGAGGGAGCGAATGCGCTCGGGACCGTAGTGCTCGAGCACGCGTTGGTAGACTCGTAGCATCGAGTCGTGGACCTTCTCGTGGCAGGGAAAGGAATGGATCACCTTGTCCGTCTCCCATGCGATGCGCACAGGGAACGGCAGTGTGATCTGGGTCTGGTTCTCGCCGACGGGGCCGTAGAAGCGCAAGCACTCGGCCTGTCGCGGCCACACCGGATTGACTTGCGCGGGTTCCGGCTGCGGCGGCGGAGGCTCGTCGCGAAAGAGCGCGGGCGGCTTGCCGGCCGCCTTGATGTGATCGAAGGATTCGAAGGCGAAACGGGTCTGTGGGCCGACGAGGCCGTCGATCGCGCCGGTTTCGATTCCGGCCTCGCGGCAGACGATCTGCATGGCCGCGAGTTCGCGCCGTTTGGCGTTCCAATTTTGCCAATCCGCCACGCCCTGCCGGGCGAGCAAAATATCGATCGCCTCGCGCGTCTTCGGGCCGGAAATGCCGTCGATGGCGAGCGGAGCCGCGTGATCGGCGGCGGCGACCGATCGATTGAGCGCGGACTGCAGGTCGCTGAGATCCATGAGGGCTCTCCGAAAATGAAAAAGCCGCCCGGAGGCGGCTTGGGCTGTTATCGTTTGATCCGACGCTCACGCATATTGCCCGCCGGTCGCGGTCGCGCCGGCAGAATTTCCGGGGAAGTAATTCGCGCCGCCGCCGGCGGTGTTGATGATGCCGTTGATGGTGA
>JAHFPO010000110.1 GCA_023266695.1 Hyphomicrobiales bacterium
GGCGGCTCGACGCTCACCCAGCAGCTCGCGAAGAACCTTTTTCTGAACGAGAAGCGCACGCTCGCCCGCAAGCTCGAAGAGCTGGCGCTCGCGCTCTGGCTGGAGGCCGATTATTCCAAGGACGAGATTCTGGAGCTCTATCTCAACCGGGTCTATTTCGGCGCCGGCGCCTACGGCGTCGAGGCGGCGGCGCAACGCTATTTCGGAAAATCGGCGCGCGTCGTCACCCTCGGCGAGGCCGCGATCCTGGCGGGCCTCGTCAAGGCGCCCTCGCGGCTCGCGCCGACGCGCAATCCCGACGGCGCCCGCGAGCGCGCCGAGCGCGTGCTCGCCGCCATGGTCGATGCGAAATTCGTGTCCGACGCCATGGTGAAGACCACGCGCGCCCGCCCGATCATCATCGTCAAGAACGACGGCCCCGGCTCCACCGGTTACGTCGGCGATTGGGTGATGGACGCCCTCGACGACTATATCGGCCGCATCGACAAGGACATCACCGTCCAGACCACGATCGACCCGGCGCTCCAGGCCGCCGCCGAGCGCGCGCTTAGCGAGGAGTTGAACGCCAAGGGCGTGCGCTACGGCGTCAGCCAAGGCGCGCTCCTCGCCATGGATGCGGACGGCGCGGTGCGCGCCCTCGTCGGCGGGCGCTCCTATGCGGAGAGCCAGTTCAACCGGGCGATCGCGGCCCACCGCCAGCCCGGCTCCGCCTTCAAGCCCTTCGTCTATCTCGCCGCCCTCGAGCGCGGGCTCACGCCCGAGACCGTGCGCGAGGACGCGCCGATCGACGTCAGGGGATGGAAGCCCGAGAACTATTCGCGCGAATATCGCGGCCCGGTGACGCTGACTGTCGCGCTCGCGAATTCGCTCAATACGGTCGCGGTGCGCCTCGGCCTCGAGGTCGGGCCGAAGAACGTCGCTTCGACCGCGCGCCGGCTCGGCATCGCATCCAAGCTCGATCCCAACGCCACCATCGCGCTCGGCACCTCGGACGTGACGCTCGTCGAGCTCGTCGCCGCCTATGCGCCCTTCGCCAATGGCGGCATCGGCGTCATCCCCCATGTGATCGAGCGCGTGCGCGCCGCCGACGGCGGCATCCTCTATGCGCGCGCCGCCTCCGGGCTGGGCAGCGTGGTGGCGCCGCCCCATGTCGCCATGATGAACCGCATGCTGGAGGAAACGCTCCTCACCGGCACCGCCCAGCGGGCGAAAATTCCCGGCTGGCAGGCGGCGGGCAAGACCGGAACCAGCCAGGATTTCCGCGACGCCTGGTTCATCGGCTATACCGGCCGGCTCATCGCCGGCGTCTGGCTCGGCAATGACGACAACACGCCGACCAAGAAAGCCTCGGGCTCGAACCTGCCGGTCGATATCTGGAATCGCTTCATGCGGGCAGCGCACCAGAACCTGCCGGTGGTGGGATTGCCGGGCGCCGTCGATAACCCGGTCGCGCCGCCGATGGGGCCGATGGCGGCGGAGCCGCCCGCCGGCCCGCCCCCGGCGCCCGCCGGCGGCAACGCCTCGCTCGACAACTGGCTCCTCGACAAGCTGTTCGGCCGGCGCTGACTTTACAGTTGAAGCCTCAGCCGTGCGCTCCGTAGCGATGGAGCGAAGGCCCGTGCAACTTGAGCCAGGCCTCGGCGCTCCGCCGCTCCGGCGTCAGACGAGCGACGATCCGCCAGAAGCGCGCGGAATGATTGAGCTCGCGGCGGTGGGCGACTTCGTGGGCGGCGAGACAATCGAGCACATGGGGCGGCGCCAGCACCAGCCGCCAGGAATAGGAAAGCGTGCCCTCCTGCGAGCACGAGCCCCAGCGGCTCTGGGTGTCGCGCAGGCCGAGCCGGTCGATCTCGACATCGAGCAGCGCCGCATAGCGCCGGCTGGCGGCGGAGAGGTCGCGCCGCGCCTCGCGCTTCAGGAATTCAACGATCCGGCGGGTGATATGTTGAGGCGCGCCCGAGACGCAGAGGAGCGCCGCCCCGTCGCTCGTCACCTCCGTCCACACCCGGCCGCGCGCGCCCGGCCGGTGGACGATGCGATGGGAAATCCCGCGCAGCGGGATCACCTCGCCGTCGGCGAACGGGACAGGCTCGGGCATGCGTTTCAGGCGGGCGGCGATCCAGGCCGCGTTCTTCTCGGCGAAGGCGCGCGCCTGCTTGAGGCTGCCGCGCGGCGGCATCGTCATCACCACGTCGCGGCTCGCCTCGCGCACGCGGAGCGTATAGCGCCGTGCCCGCGGGTGGCGCTGCACGGCCACCTCATAGGCTTCGTTGGCGCAGGAGACGACCAGCCGGCCGTCCTCGCCGGCGGCCTTGCGAGTGAAGGAGAAAGGCAGAAACAGCTGCATCGGTCCCCGCGTCGATTCGAATCGCTCTCGCTTAAGCAATTCGAATTATGCGCTCGATGCAAGCGGTTAGCGATGGTGCGAGCGCGCGGCTCAGGCGACGCGTTTGGGTCCCACTGCCGTCTGCCGGCGCGCGACCGCGGGCGGCTCGAGGCCGCGATTGTGGGTCTGGATGAAATCGGCCATGCGCGGAGCGATTTCGGCGCGAAAGCGCGAGCCGTTGAAGACGCCGTAATGGCCCACGTCCGGCTGCAGGTAATGGGCTTTGCGCTCGGGCGGAATATTGACGCACAGCCCATGGGCGGCCTCGGTCTGACCGCGGCCCGAAATATCGTCATGCTCGCCCTCGATCGTGAGCAGCGCGACGCGGCGGATTGTCTCGAGATCGACCGACTTGCCGCGGTGGGTCATTTCGCCCTTGGGCAGCGCGTGACGCACAAACACGGTCTCGACCGTTTGCAGGTAGAACTCGGCGGTCAAATCCATGACCGCGAGATACTCGTCATAAAACTCGCGATGCTTGTTCGCCGAATCCCCGTCGCCCAGCACCAGGTGCTGGAACATCTGCTTGTGGGCGTCGAGATGGCGGTCGAAATTCATGCTGACGAAGCCGGTGAGCTGCAGGAAACCCGGATAGACCTCGCGCATGAAACCCGGATGCGGGAACGGCACCCTGCCGATGACGTGCGAGCGGAACCAATCAGTGCCGCGGGCTTCGGCCAGCTTGTTGACTGCGGTCGGATTGATGCGCGTGTCGATCGGACCACCCATCAGGATCATGGATTTGGGCAGATAGGGATCGTCTTCCGCTTCCATGCGGGCGACCGCGGCAATCACCGGCACCGCGGGCTGGCAGACCGCGATCACGTGGCAGTCGCCGCCGAGCCAGTGCAACATGCTGATCACGTAGTCGATGTAATCATCGAGATCGAAGCATCCCGCCGCGACCGGCACCATGCGCGCGTCCATCCAGTCGGTGATGTAGACGTCGTGGCGCGGCAACAGCGCCTCGACCGTGCCGCTGAGGAGCGTCGCGTAGTGGCCGGACATCGGCGCGACGATCAATACTTTCGGCTGGGGACGCCGCAGGGGATGCTCGAACAGGCGCTGGAAATGGAGGAGCTTGCAGAACGGGCGCTCCCAAACGCTGGCGATCTGGACCGGCACCCGCTCGCCGCCGACGAGCGTCGAATGGATATCCCATTCGGGCTTGGTATAGCGCCGGATCACGCGTTCGTAGATTTCGGCCGCCGCGGCGACCGACTTGCCGAAGGTGGTGTGGGCGAGCGGATTGAGCGGATTCTTGAAATGGAGCCGGGCCGCGTCGGCGAGCCCGCGGGAGGGATTGAGCGCCGCATGGCTCCACTCATAGAGCCAATACAGCGGCGTCGTGCTGAGCGGGCCGCCTTCGCCCGGTAGCTCGGGCGCGCCGCCGAATACTCCGATCGCCATCGTGCCCCGATTCAGCCCCTTTATTGCAGTGCAACAGAATGTCGTTTTTTAGCGCTCACGTCAATCCAAGCACGGGTCTGGTAGAGGCGGCGATAACAGGCCTTTATTCGCCCACTTGCAACAACGATCCGCCCCGCCGCGCCGCAGCAAGCAAGGCCTGAAAGGCGACCGCGGCACCGGCGAGCCACAGCGCATTGAGCGCGAGCGCCCAGGCCATGAGGTCGGCCCGGAACGCGTGCTCGATCACGAGCGCGCGCATGCCCTCGAACACGGCGGTCGGCGGCAGCGCCCAGGCGATCGGCTGCAGCCACTGGGGCAGCGTCGCGACCGGGTAGTAGACGCAGGTCAATGGCAGGAACAGGAACATCAGCGACCAGGTGAGCCCTTCGGCCCCTAACCCCTGGCGCATCACCAGTCCCGAACAGAACATCCCCACCGCCCAACTGGTGAACAGGAGATTGGCGAAGAAAGCCGCGAGCGCCAAGCCGAGACTCCAAAAGTTGAAACCGAAGAAGGCGATGGCGAGCAACGATACCGGCACGAAACCGATTGCAAGACGGATGACGCTCATCACGATGAGTGCGATCACGAATTCGACCGGCCGGAGCGGGCTGATCATCAGATTGGCGAGATTGCGCGCCCACATCTCCTCGAGGAAGGAGATCGAGAAACCGAGCTGACCGCGAAACAGCACGTCCCAGAGTAGAACCGCGGCGAGGAAGGTTCCGGCCGCGAGCGCGAGCGCGCCCGGCTGTTTCGCCACATGGAGTTGCAAAAAACCCCACATGGTCATCTGCACCGCTGGCCAATAGACGATCTCCAGGAGTCGCGGCCACGAGGAGCGCAACAGATACCAGTGACGCAGCACCATTGCGGCGATGCGCCGGAGCGAGAAGGCAGGCGAGTGTTCGCTCACGATGCCGCCTCTTCCTGCGTGGCGAGCGACGGCTTGCGCCGCCCGCGGGCGACGTCGAGGAAAACCTCTTCGAGCGTGTGCCGCCCATAGCGGACGATCAGCCGGGCGGGCGCATCGTCGTCCACGATGCAGCCGCGCTTCATCATGATGACGCGGTCGCATAGCCGCTCGACCTCGCCCATGTTGTGGGAGGCGAGCAGGATGGTGGCCTGTTTCCCCTTGCGATAGCGCTCGAGATGGCCGCGGATCCAGTCGGCGGTGTCGGGATCGAGCGAGGCGGTGGGCTCGTCGAGCACCAGCACCTCGGGCTCGTTGACGAGCGCCTTGGCGAGCGCGACGCGGGTTTTCTGTCCGGCCGAGAGCTTGCCCGCCGGCCGGTCGATGAATTCACCGAGGTCGAGGTCCCCGGCGAGCCGTGCGATCCGGCCTTCGACATCGGCGACGCCATAGAGCATGCCGAACACGGTGAGGTTCTGCCGCACGGTGAGCCGGTGCGGCAGGTCGACATGGGGACTCTCGAAATTCATGCGGTGGAGGACGCGGTGCGGCTCATGGGCCATATCGGCGCCGAGCACCGTCACCCGACCCGCGGTCGGCGCGACCAGTCCCATGATCATGCCGATGGTCGTGGTCTTGCCGGCGCCGTTGCCCCCCAGGAGGCCGGTAATCGAGTCGGACGCGATCGCGAAAGAAATGCCGTCGACGGCGATGGCTTCGCCGTAATGCTTGGAGAGACGCTCGGCCTTGATGACGGGGGCAGTCATGATGATGATGGGTCTTGCGGGCTCGGAGGTGGCATAGGAAGGACTTCCAGTGCAAGCAGGACCTGCGCGCAGCGGCGAATGTTGAGAAATCGGACGAGTAACGGTTCCACGATGGCCACGGTACGCCTGGATTTGGAGACATGATCGGACAGTTCGACCGCTTCATCGGCTCGCAGCCCTATGGCCTCCGGATCGAAACGCTCGTTCGGCTGCGCTGGCTGGCGGTCGCGGGCCAGACGCTTGCGCTCGCGATCGTCTATTGGGGTTTCGGCTTTGACCTCCCGATCATGCCGGCCGCCGCCATCGTCGCATTGACCGCCGGAATCAATATCGTACTGCGGGCAAGATATCCGGGAGCCCAGCGTCTCGGTGATCTGTCGGCCGGAATTCTGCTCGCCTACGACATCGTCCAGCTTGCGCTGCTGCTTTATCTCACCGGCGGGCTCACCAATCCGTTCTCCGTGTTGTTCCTCGCGCCGGTTCTGATCTCGGCGACGGTGTTGTCGCCGCGCACAACACTCTTTCTCGGTGCCTTGGTTTTTGTCGCGGCGACCATGCTCCTCTTCTTCCAGCTTCCGCTTCCTTGGTATCCGGGCAAGACCTTCGATCCGCCGCCGCTTTACGATGCCGGGATCTGGGTTTCCATCCTCGTATCGGTTGCTTTCATCGGCGGTTATGCCTGGGCGGCCGCCAAGGAGACTCGCCAGCTCTCACAAGCGCTGGCCGAGACCGAGCTCGTGCTTGCGCGTGAACAACATCTCTCGGCCCTCGACGGTCTCGCCGCGGCTGCGGCGCACGAACTCGGCACGCCGCTCGCCACCATCGCCGTCGTGACCCGCGAACTTGAGCGGAGCTTACCCGCGGACTTCGCACATATCGACGACATTCGCCTCCTGCGTGAGCAGAGCGAACGCTGCCGTTCGATTCTGCGCACGCTGACCTCGCTTGGCTCCGGAGATGCGCCGTTCGATCGCATGCCGCTCTCTCATCTGCTCGAGGAGGTCGTGACGCCGCACCGTGCTTTCGGCATCCCGATCGCGGTCGAGTTGCCGCAAAATCGCACCGACGAGCCGGTGGTCTCGCGCAATCCGGCCATCCTCTATGGACTCGGCAACCTGGTGGAAAATGCGGTCGATTTCGCCGACACCGGCGTCAGCGTGGCGGCGCACTGGAGCGACGAGGAAATGGCGATCGTCGTTACCGACGATGGGCCTGGCTTTGCCCCTGAAGTGATCAATCGGATCGGTAGTCCCTATGTGACGATGCGCGGCCGGCGACGCGGCCGTGACACGGAGGGACCGGGCGGCCTCGGCCTCGGCTTCTTCATCGCCAAGACGCTGCTGGAGCGGACCGACGCCACACTGTCGATGGAGAACCGTACTTTCCCGGACACCGGGGCGATCGTGCGGGTGCGCTGGTCGCGGGCTGCGCTCGGGCTTAACCTTAATTCGGGACGCCCGCCGGCGCCGGCGGGCGTGATCGGGCCACAATCGGCCGCCACCCTTGCCAGGGACAAGGTGGAGAACTAGGTCTTCATCGGATTGGCGAATGCGGCGGGGCGCTGAATGATTGTCCTTGCGCGGCTGAACGGCTATTGGAGTACGCATTGCTAAATCGGATGCGACCGCCATGGAAATGAAGCTCGACCGTCGGCTTCTGATCGTCGATGACGACAAGTCGTTCCTGGAACGCCTCGCCCGTGCCATGGAAAGCCGGGGCTTCGAGGTGACCACCGCGGGATCGATCGCCGAAGGTCTCACCAAGGTTTCCTCCGCTCCGCCGGCTTTCGCGGTGGTGGACATGCGGCTCGGCGACGGCAGCGGCATCGAGGTGATCTCGGCCTTGAAGGAGCGTCGTCCCGACGCGCGTGCCATCATCCTCACCGGCTACGGCAATATCGCGACGGCGGTGACCGCGGTGAAGCTCGGCGCCGTCGATTATCTCGCCAAGCCTGCCGATGCCGACGATGTCTATGCGGCGCTGACCGCTGCTCCCGGCGGGAAGGCCGAACCGCCCGAGAGACCGATGTCGGCGGACCGCGTCCGTTGGGAACATATCCAGCGGGTCTACGAGCTGTGCGGACGCAATGTGTCGGAAACGGCGCGCCGTCTCAACATGCACCGCCGCACCCTGCAACGGATTCTGGCCAAGCGCGCCCCGCGTTAGGGCGTGATCCCGAAAAGTGGGAACCGGTTTTCGGATAAGATCACGCCCAAAATCAAAATGTGAGCGGGGCAGGCCGATTCAATTCGAACTGATCAGACTCTAGCCGCGCGACGGCTTGCAAACCGCTGAACTGGGTTGCCGGAGTTCAGAACAGCTCGCGCTCGACGAGGCTCGGGCGGCTGACGTTGCAGGGGCGGCGGCGATCGGTTAAGTCAGACTCGGACAGGCGCCCGTAGCTCAGCTGGATAGAGTGCTGCCCTCCGAAGGCAGAGGTCACAGGTTCGAATCCTGTCGGGCGCGCCACTTCTTACGAATGTACCGGATGCAGCACGCGCCCCAGGCGCGTTATCGTCCTTTTTTATATTTATTCTTGT
>JAHFPO010000111.1 GCA_023266695.1 Hyphomicrobiales bacterium
TGGCAGCCGAGCGCCTGGGTGACCCTGAGGCCCTGGCTGCGGACGGGATCGGCGATGCCGACGAGTTCCACATTCGGCAGTTCGGCGAGCACACGAGCGTGGTTGGCGCCCATCACGCCGACGCCGATGACGCCGATGCGCAAGTCCTGTGCGTCCCCGCGCTGCGTGACTGCCGTCATGCGGACGAAAACCCCCTCACCAACCCGGATTCCCTAGCACGCCGGCGGCAGCGGCGCGACGGGATGCGCCGGGAGCCCCCTCACAAATGATGTCAATGGTTTACAAGGGGCGGAGGGTCTATTCCGCCGCCGTCCGGCGCGGCCCTGCTACCTTGAGCGTGAGCCCGGCGGCCTGGGTGTCGTCATAGAACGCCTTGACCCCATCGAGCGAGAGCTGCTCGGCGGTCTTGGAGCCGAGCGCCGGTAGCTTCTTCAAGATATCGGCGGGGGCGGTGATGATGTGGGCGCCCATGCGGTCCGCCTCGATCACGTTCCAGACTTCCCGCGTCGAGGCCCAGATCACCTCGACGTTCTGGGTCGCACGCGCCGCGGCGACCGCGGTCTCCACCAGCGGCCGATAGTCGATGCCGAGATCGGCGAGCCTGCCCGCAAACACCGAGACGCAGCCGCCCGCTCCCTTGGCAAGCGCCGCGGTCGCGCGCTTCGCCTGATCCAAGGTGGTGACCACGGTGACATTGATCTTCACGCCCTCGCCCGAGAGCATGCGGATCGCCTCGACCACCGGCGCGCCGCGAGTGTTGATCACCGGCAGCTTGACATGGACGTTCTTGCCCCAGGTGGTGATGAGACGCGCCTGCGCCACCATTTCATCGATGTCGTCGGAAATGACCTCGAAGGAAATGTGCTTGTCGGGCACCGCGGCGGTGAGCTCGCGGGCGTAGGATTCGTAGTCCTTCACCCCCGCCTTCCTCAACAGCGACGGGTTGGTGGTGAAGCCCGCGATATAGCTGAGTTTCGCCATCTCGACGATCTGCGCCTTGTCGGCGCCGTCGGTGAAGAGCTTGATCTTGAGCGAGGCGAGCGTCGGTGCCATGGCTTTTTCCAGGGGGCGAGACTCAAGTCTGTCAGCTTGCGCCGGACCCGGCAACCCGGCTATGCGGGCGCGCGGCCTCCGTCAAGCCCGGCGCATGGGTTAATGACCGAAATCCTGTTCATCAAGACCTCCTCGATGGGCGACGTGCTCCATCACATGCCGGCGGTGACCGATGCGCGCCGCCATTTCCCGCAGGCGCGCCTCACCTGGGTGGTGGAGGAGACCTTTGCGCAGCTGGCAGAGCTCCATCCGGGCGTCGACGAGATCATCCCCATCGCCGTGCGGCGTTGGAAGCAGCAGATGCGCGACGCCTTCCTGCAGCCGATGTTCGAGCGGGCGGGCGGCCCCTGGCTCGAAATCAGCGAAGCCATGAAAAGGCTGCGCGCCCGCCGCTACGACACGGTGATCGACACCCAGGGCCTCGTGCGCACCGCTCTGATGGCGAAGCTCATGCATGGGACGCGCCACGGCTACGACAAAGCGAGCATCCGCGAGCCGTTCGCGGCGCGCTTCTACGACGTACGCCATCGGGTCGGCTGGGACCTCCATGTGATCGCGCGCAACCGCACGCTTACGGGCCTCGCGCTCGGCTATCAACCCGAAGGCGCGCCCGACTACGGCTTCGACCGCGGCGTCTTCACCGCCGTGCCGTCCCGCCCCTATGCGGTGCTCTTTCACGCCACCGCGAGCGCGAAGAAGGAATGGCCCGAGGAGCGCTGGATCGAGGTCGGAAAGGCGCTCGCCAGAGAGGGACTCGAGATCGTGCTGCCCTGGGGCAATGCCGTCGAGCGCGAGCGCAGCGAACGCCTCGCCGCCGCGATCCCGGGCGCGCGCGTGCCCGCGCTCAAGCCGATCCTCGAGGTGGGAAAGCTCATCGCCGGCGCCAGGATGGTGGTGGGCGTCGACACCGGATTCCTGCATCTCGCGGCGGCCCTCGGCATTCCCGTGGTCGCGGTCTTCACCATCGTGAAATCGCACACCGCAATCCCGGTGGGACCGGGACCGGTCGAGATGGTGGGCGCCGATCAGGGGTTGCCCGCCGCCGCCGCCGTGATCGCCGCGATCGGGCGGATCAGTTCGAAAGCACGCGGCGGGTAGCCGCAAACACTTCCTCGACCGGAATATCGTGGGTGGTGCGGTGGTCCACCCCGCGGCAATTGGCCTTGCCGCATTCCCGGCACGGCTTTTGCCAGCGCGCCTCGATGGTGGCCGCGATCGGATTGAGCGGTGCCCAATGCCACGGGCTGGTCGGGCCGAAGAGGCCGATCGCCGGCGTGCCGATGGCGGCGGCGACGTGCAACAGGCCGGAATCGTTCGACACCGCGACGTCCGCCGCCGCGAGCGCGAGAATGGCGTGGCGGAGATCGTCGCCGGTGAGATCGCGCGCGAATTTTCCGCCGCTCGAGATTTCCCGCGCGATCGCGCTCTCGCCGGGACCGCCGAGAACCCAGACCGCGGCGCCCTCGTTGGCGAGGCGGCGCGCGAGCTCCCCATAGCGCTCTTCCGGCCAGCGCTTGCCCTTTCCGACCGCGCCGGGACAAAGCGCGACGATCGGGCGCTTCTCCCCGCCGAGCCCGCGCCGCGCGAGCCATTCCGCCACCTCTTTTCCCGGCACCACGATCTCGGGCAGCGGCCAGGCGGCCGGCGGGTTCGCGTCCTTCGGCAGTGCCAGCATGGCGCACTGGTCGATCATGCGCGGCAGCTTGTTCTCGCCGAAGCGCATGTCGGTGAGGAGACCGAAGCGCCATTCGCCCACGAATCCGACCCGCTCCGGGATGCGGGCGAGCGCGGGCGCGAGCACCGCCTTCCATTTTCGCGACATGATGAGGGCGGTGCCATAGCCGCCGGCGCGCAGCCTCTCGGCGAGACGCCGGTTCTCGGCGAACGCCGGCCGTCCGCGCGGAATATCGAACACCACCGCCTGGCGCACGCCCGGCATGTAGTCGGCGAGCGGCGCGCACAGCGTCGAAGAGAGCACGTCGACCGGGCGCTCCGGCGTCCGCGCCTTGATGAGCTTCACCACCGAGTGGCAGCGGACGAAATCGCCGATCCATTGATAGGGGACGAGCAGGACCGGCCGCTCGTCCGCCCGCCCCGCCGCCGTCATCGAGCCCCCGCCCCCTTCTCGCCCAGCACTTCCCGGCGCACGAAGGTTTCCAGATTGCCGCCCTCGAACTTGAGGCCGCGGATGCCGGCGGCGCGGGCGGCGGCGAGGTCGGCGTCCTTGTCGCCGATGAGAACGCTCTTTTCGCGGTCGACCGGCCAGCGCGCGATCAAATCGAGGATCATGCCGGGAGCGGGCTTGCGCCAGTCGGATTTGCGGGCATAGGCGGCGATCGTTCCGTCCGGATGAAACGGGCAATAGCGGATGTCGTCGATGCGGGCCCCAAAGCGGGCGAGTTCTTTCGTCATGGAATCGTGCAGCCGGTGCATGTCGTCCACGCTATAGAGCCCGCGGGCGATGCCCGACTGGTTGGTGGCGATGAAGACTAGAAAGCCGGCGTCATTCACCGCCTTCACCGCCGCGATCGCGCCTTCGATCCACTGGAATTGATCGCGGCTCGCCACATAGCCGTGGTCGACATTGAGCACACCGTCACGGTCGAGGAAGACCGCCGGCCTAAGCTCGCGCTCGGCCACCGGTCAGCGTCCGCCGCCGGCGAGGCGGCGCTCGACGAGGCCGCACACGATGTGGGCGGCGATAATGTGGATCTGCTGGATCACCGGCGTGCGGTCGGAGGGCGCATGGAGCACGATATCGCAGCGCGCGGCCATGTCGCCGCCCTTCTTTCCGGTGAAGCCGATGGTGAGGAGCCCGCGCGCGTGGGCGGCATCGAGCGCCTTCAGCACATTGGCCGAGCGTCCCGAGGTCGAGAGCGCGACGAGCACGTCGCCCCTGACGCCGAGGCCCGTCACCTGGCGCTCGAACACCTGTTCGTAGCCGTAATCGTTGCCGATGGCGGTGAGCACCGAGGTGTCGGTGGTGAGGGCGACGGCGGCCATCGGCGCGCGGTCCTTCTCGAAGCGCGACAACAGCTCGCCGGCGATGTGCTGGGCGTCGGCGGCGCTGCCGCCGTTGCCGCACAGCAAGATCTTTCGCCCCGCTTTCAGCGCGTCGGTCATCGCGTCGGCGATCTTGCCGAGGACCGCGATGAGCGCGGAATCGGCGGCGGCGGCCGCGAGCGCCTCCTGCGATTCCGCGAGATGGCGGCGGGCGTAATCGAGCTCGGCCTTGTCCATCCCGGCACTCCTGCGATCGAGGCGAGCGGGTAGCATTGGCGGCTATGGGTGTCCAGTTTTGCCGCCGTTGCGCCGCCGCCGCGTATGCGGCAAGAAACGCCGCCCGGCATGATCGCCGCGGCGGCAGAGGAACCCATGATCCTGATTACCGGTGGCGCTGGCTTCATCGGCTCGAACCTCATTGCGAGCCTGAACGAGCGAGGCGTCACCGACATCGCCGTCAACGACCATCTCGGCTCCGCGGCCAAGGAGCGCAATCTCGCCAAGCACCGCTACGCCGATCTGTTTCCGCCTGAAGACCTCTTCCGCTGGATCGAGGGCAAGAAGCTCGAAGCGGTCCTGCACATGGGCGCGATCTCGTCGACCACCGTCACCGACGAGAAGGCGGTGATGGCGGCGAACTTCGAACTGCCGATGCGGCTCGTCGATTGGTGCGCGCATAGCAAGATCCCGCTGATCTATGCATCGTCGGCCGCCACCTATGGCGACGGCACGGGCGGCTTCGATGACGATGGCGCGCCCGCGGCGCTCAAGCTCCTCCAGCCGCTCAATCTCTATGGCAGGAGCAAGCACCGCTTCGATATCGCCTTGGCGGAGCGGGCGCGGGCGGGCGGCGCGATGCCGCCGCAATGGGCGGGCCTGAAATTCTTCAACGTGTTCGGGCCGAACGAATATCACAAGGGCGGGATGAGGAGCGTACTGGCGAAGAGCTTTCCCGACGCCAAGGCCGGCCGGCCGGTGCGCCTTTTCAAGTCCGGCCGCCCCGACGTGGCCGACGGCGGCCAGAGGCGCGACTTTATCTACGTGCTCGATGCCGCCGCCGTGGTGCTCTGGCTCCTCGACCACCCGCGCGTATCGGGGATCTATAATGTCGGCACCGGCCGCGCCGAGAGCTTCAAGGATATGATTCTCGCCCTGTTCAAGGCGCTGAAATGCGAGCCCCGGATCGAGTATATCGACATGCCGGCCGAGCTTTCCGGCCGCTATCAATACTTAACGCAAGCGAGGATGGAGCGGCTGCGCAAGGCGGGCTACGATGCCGCCTTCACCCCGCTCGCGGCCGCGGTGGAGGACTATGTGACCCGCTTCCTCGACCGCGACGACCCCTACCGCTGAGCCCTTCGGCGCCCTTCGGAACCAGTCCGATGTTCGATTACGAGAAGCGGCTGAACGAGCTTTCCCGACAGCAGGTGCTCTGCGTCGGCGACGTCATGCTCGATCGCTATGTCTATGGCGAGGTCGCCCGCGTCTCGCCCGAGGCGCCGACGGTGGTGCTGGCGGCGCGGCGCGAAGAGATCGCGCCCGGCGGGGCCGGCAATGTCGTACTCAATCTGATGGGTCTCGGCGCGCGCTCGGTGCTCGTCGGCGTCATCGGCGGCGACGAGACCGGCCGCGCGCTCGCGGGTTCCTTCGCCAACTCGGGCGGATTGATCGACGCCCGGCTGGTGGTCGATTCCACGCGCCCGACCACCATGAAGGTGCGTTTCGTGTCCGAGCATTATTCGACTCATCTGCTGCGTGCCGACTGGGAAGACGCGCGCGCGCTCGACCGCGAACGTGAAGACGAAATTCTCGCCCGCGCCCTCGACGCGCTCTCCGCTTGCGGCGCCCTGGTGCTCTCCGACTACGGCAAGGGAGTGTTGACCAAGCGCGTGATCGACGAGCTCATCGCCGCCGCCCGCAAGCTGAAGAAGCCGGTGGTGGTCGATCCCAAGGGCAATGACTACCGCATCTATCGCGGCGCCAGCATGATCACGCCCAACCGCGCCGAGCTTTCCCGCGCGGTCCGCCGCGAGGTGCTGACCGCCGAGGAAGTGGTGGCGGCGGCGGCCGAGATCGCGGAAAGCGCCGACGTCGCGGCGATCCTCGTCACCCGCAGCGAGGAAGGCATGACGCTGATCGCGCGCGGCGCGGCCCCCGTCCACATCCCGGCCTATCCGGTGAAGGTGCGCGACGTCTCCGGCGCCGGCGACACCGTGGTCGCGACCGTCGCCGCCATGCTCGCGATCGGCGCCGAGATCGAGGCCGCCGCGCGCGCGGCGAACGCGGCCGCCGCCGCGGCGGTCGGCAAGCGCGGCGCGGCGGCGGCGAGCTTCTCCGAGATCCGCGCGTTCCTGCTGCCGCCGGCGCTGCGCGCCCATGAGGAGAAGATCGCGCTCGATCCCGATCTCCTCGACGAGCGCCTTGACGAGTGGCGCCGCGCCGGGTTGAGAATCGGATTCACCAACGGCTGCTTCGATCTCCTGCATCCGGGCCATCTCAAGGTGCTGAAGGAAGCCCGCGGTTTCTGCGACCGGTTGGTGGTCGGGCTGAACAGCGACGCCTCCGCCCGCCGGCTCAAGGGTCCCGAGCGGCCGATCCAGGACGAGATCGCCCGCGCCCACATGCTCGCCGCCCTCGAGGCGGTCGATCTGGTGGTGATTTTCGCCGAGGATACGCCGCTCGAGCTCATCGGCAGGGTGCGCCCGCAGGTGCTGGTGAAGGGCGGCGACTACAAGCGCGACGATGTGGTCGGCCGCGAGATCGTCGAGGCCGCGGGCGGCGAGGTGGTCCTGGTCGAGCTCCTCCCCGACACAAGCACCACGCGGCTGGTCGAGCGTTCGCGCCACAAGGTGTGAGCGGCCACCCGTTGCTGAACCGCCGATGCGGCGGCTGTTGAGCGGAATCTTAATATTTTCCGCTTAAGGACAAGGTCCGAACCCCGGAGGAACGGACGCCACCATGGCCATCCTGGTGACCGGCGGCGCCGGTTATATCGGCAGCCACATGGTGCTCGCTCTTGTCGATGCGGGCGAGAGCGTCGTCGTGCTCGACGACCTTTCGACCGGATTCCGGCGCGCGGTCCATCAGACGGCGACGCTCTATGTCGGTGACGTGGCGGACAGCGCCCTCCTCAAGCGCCTCGTCGCCGAGCACGGGATCGAGGAGATCATCCATTTCGCCGCCAAGATCGTCGTCCCCGACTCGGTCGCCGATCCGCTCGGCTATTATCTCGCCAACACGGTGAAGTCGCGCGCGCTCATCGCCGCGGCTCTCGAGGCGGGTGCGAAGCGTTTCGTGTTCTCCTCGACCGCTGCCGTCTATGGCATGCCCGAGGAGATACCGGTTTTCGAGGAGGCGCCGCTGCGTCCGATGTCGCCCTACGGCACTTCCAAGCTGATGACCGAATGGATGCTGCGCGACGCCGCCGCGGCGCATGGCCTGAAATACATTTCGCTCCGCTATTTCAACGTTGCCGGCGCCGACCCGGGCGGACGCTCGGGCCAGTCGACCCCGAAGGCGACGCATCTGATCAAGGTCGCCTGCGAGACCGCGCTCGGCAAGCGCGAGCATATGGATGTCTACGGCACCGACTATCCGACCCCGGACGGCACCTGCATCCGCGACTATATCCATGTGAGCGACCTCGTCGCCGCCCATCTCGATGCGCTCGGCCATCTGCGCGGCGACAGCGAGAATCTCACGCTCAACTGCGGCTACGGCCGCGGCTATTCGGTGCTGGAAGTGATCGAGACGGTGAAGCGCGTCTCCGGCGTGGATTTTCCCGTCGTTCATGGCCCGCGCCGGCCTGGCGATCCGGTCGTGATCGTCGCCCGCGCGGACCGCATCCGCGCGGCGCTCGGCTGGCGCCCCCGCCTCGACCACCTCCCCACCATCGTCGAGCACGCGCTCGCCTGGGA
>JAHFPO010000223.1 GCA_023266695.1 Hyphomicrobiales bacterium
GTCGTACATCGGGCGCGCGGGTGAGGGGATCTAGCGGCCACCGCGGAGCGTCGCGAGGTAGCTCACGATCGCCGCGATATCATGGGGCTCGAACACGAATTCCGGCATCGCCTCGTGCCCGCTGGAGAGGCCCTCGGCCAGCGCCTCTTCCAGCGATTGGGGACCATAGCGCTGCATGATCGTCCGGAACGGCGGCGCTTGCGCGAGCGGGCTCGCGCCGGTCGTTCCGATCTGATGGCAGCGGCTGCATTTCTCGGCGAGGAGCGCCTTGCCGCGCTCGCGCAGCTCTGCCGCGTCTTGCTGCGCGACAGCCGCGTCCGCCGCGGCGATGAAGAGGACGGTTAGAGCGATCGCTCGCATCGATCTGCACCGAAACTAGGCAAACGATGACCAGAAAATCCTTGGCGCGCCCTACGGGAATCGAACCCGTGTTTCCGCCGTGAAAGGGCGGCGTCCTGGACCGCTAGACGAAGGGCGCGTGAACGCGTCGAGATATAGATTGCTTTGCCGGGAGCGGCAAGAAAGCCACACCTTTTCATCATCGCGGTGCGAGCGCCCGCAAGCGCTTGAGGCCGCGGGCTAACCGTATAAGAATAAGACGCATTTCTTCGCTTACAGGGGGGATCAGGACCATGACCAAAGGCTTGTTCACTCGCTTCGTGTTGATCGCGGCGATCGCGGCGCTCGCGCTCGCCTTCGCTCCCGAAACATCCTTCGCCGCCAAGAAGAAAGCCAAGGCCAAGAAGAAAGAGGCGCCCGCCGCCCAAGCGGGCGGGACCTGCACCAGTTACTGCAATGCGTTCAAGTGGTGCCACGTGCGCTGGAAGACCTCGGGCGGCGCGATCCCGACCGTGTTGATGTGCTCCGAGGGCGCCTGCCCGCCGAAGTGCTGAGCGGTCGATTCCCGGCTGAGGTGGCGGGGCGGTAGCCGATCGGCTGCCGTCCGCGCCGTCTCAGATTCCGCTTTTGATGGGCGGTTTCTCGATTCAACTCGATCGGAAACCGCCGAAGTCACCACTTGCCCACGTTCGGCTTCGATTTCCACGGCTCCTTCGGCGCCTGAGCGGCGCCCTTCTGCAATAGCTCGACCGAGATATTGTCGGGCGAGCGCACGAACGCCATGCGGCCGTCGCGCGGCGGGCGGTTGATCACGACGCCCGCGCGCTCGAGCTTCTCGCAGGCCGCGTAAATATCGTCGACCTCGAAGGCGAGATGGCCGAAATTGCGGCCTTCGCCGTATTTCTCCGGGTCCCAGTTATAGGTGAGCTCGATCTCGGCCTGATTGGTGTCGCCGGGGGCGGCGAGGAAGATGAGGGTATAGCGCCCCTTCTCGTCCTCGCGCCGGCGCAGCTCCTTGAGACCGAGCTTTTTGCAATAGAAATCCAGCGATTGTTCGACATTGCTGATGCGGATCATGGTGTGCAGAAATCGCATGGGGACCTCATGAGATATAAGGTGAGGGCGGGGGAGCCGCCGGTGTCGGAGCGGAACTAATCATGATCGCCGCCGATCGCAAGCACGCCGTCGACCGCATGGTCGAGCTGATCAGCCAATCCCGCCGCGCCGTCGCCTTCACCGGCGCCGGCATCTCGACGGAATGCGGCATACCGGACTTCCGCTCGCCCGGCGGGCTGTGGACGAAGACCTTCCCGATCCCGCTCGGCGAGTTCCTGGCGAGCCGGGAGATGCGGAACGAGGCCTGGCGGCGCAAGTTTGCCATGGAACCGGCGTTTCGCGCCGCCCGGCCCGGCCGCGGCCACCGCGCGCTCGCCCGTCTGATCCAGCGCGGCAAGCTCTCGGCCATTATCACCCAGAACATCGACAATCTGCACCAAGAGTCCGGGGTGCCTCAGGAAAAGCTGATCGAGCTGCACGGCAACGGCAGCTATGCCACCTGTCTCGATTGTGCGGCGCGCTATGAGCTCGACTGGGTGCGTGAGCGCTTCGAGGCGGCGGGCGGGGTGGCACCCGACTGTCCAAAGTGCCAAGGTCCGGTCAAGGCCGCCACCATCTCCTTCGGCCAGGCCATGCCCGAGGAGGCCATGCGCCGGGCCGAGGCGGAGACGCGGGCGGCCGATCTGTTCCTGTCGATCGGATCCTCGCTAGTGGTTTGGCCGGCCGCAGGTTTTCCGGCTATGGCGAAACAGAACGGCGCCCGGCTGGTGGTCCTCAACCGGGAGCCCACCGACTTCGACGGCATGGCCGATCTGGTCTCCCGCGACGACATTGGGGATGTACTGGAACCGTTCCTCGCCTGAGCGGAGGGAACCGGTCGGCCGTTACCACCGGCACCTATCCACGATGTCCACCGCCATGTGTCGCCGTTGGATCATTTTATTGTTTCCCGCGTTGAAGGCGGTGATATTCTAAGCGGGGAACGAATCGGCGTCCGATTGTCGGGCGCCCGAGCGGCGGCGTTGGCGGCGTCATGGGGTCGGACCGACTGGGGCCCAAGCTCGCGTTGGGCGAGCCAGAGGCGAGAGTAGAGGACTTCACCGAAGAAGCTCCGGTGGGTCTCATCGAGATTACTGGTTCCATCAAGTGGTTCGACGTCTCCAAGGGCTACGGCTTCATCATTCCCGACAACGGCATGCCCGACGTGCTGTTGCACGTCACCTGCTTGCGGCGCGACGGATTCCAGACCGCCTATGAAGGCGCGCGCGTCGTCGCCGAGGTGCTGGAGCGACCGAAGGGGCTGCAGTGCTTCCGCGTTCTTTCCATAGACGAATCGACGGCGGTGCATCCCTCGCAATTGCCGCCGGC
>JAHFPO010000112.1 GCA_023266695.1 Hyphomicrobiales bacterium
TGCGGTGCAGCACGTGCTGCATCCGCCGGCGCGGCTTGCGGCCTGGCCCGACGAGGACCGCCGCTCGCGGCTCGTCTGCGTCACCCGCGACTTGGAACCCGCGATCGTGCGGCGCATGCTCGACGCCTTTCTCGGGGTGGCGCGAACCGATACGCCCGACAAGGCCGCCCTCGTCGATAATCCCCTCTCGCTCGGCCGCTAGCGGGACCTTGCCAAGGGCAAGCGTCCCCGGAATGCTGCGGTTTGCGGGGTCAAACGCGAATCGCTCTAGCGCGCGATCAGCAAAAGTGGGTGCCGGTTTTGCGGACGCAATCAAGCTTGCGCAGATTGCGTATACTTATCTGCGATTCGCGCGCTAACTTATTAATTGGCGCATGATCTTATCGGCGAACCGATTCCACTTCGCCGGATCATGCGCTAGCCATGATCTCGTGGCGCACCCGGCCGCGGAGCGGTGAATGGACTTCTTCCAACGCCTGTTGAACGAGTTCGAGGCGCTTCGCTCGGTCCTGCGCGCGCTCCGCATGACGACGCCGATCGCGCGCAATCCCGGCCGCATTTTCCCCGTCATCGTCGAGGAACTCGCCGCCCGCTTCGGCGAGCAAGAGGCGCTGATATCCGACCGCGAGCGGCTCACTTATCGCGAACTCGATGAGCGCGCGAATTGCTATGCCCGCTGGGCGCGGCGCGAGGGCTTGGTCAAAGGCGACGTCGTCTGCCTGCTGATGTCGAACCGGCCGGAATATCTCGCGATCTGGATCGGGCTCACGCGCGTCGGCGTCGTCGTATCACTGCTCAACACCAATCTCTCCGGCGCCGCGCTCGGCCATTGCATCTCGATCGTCGCGCCCAAGCACGTCATCGTCGCGACCGATCTCCACGCGCAATTCCGCACGGCGGAATCGGAGCTCTCCGGAGGCGCAAAAATCTGGCTCTACGGTTCCAGCACCACCGATTTGCCCCGCATCGACAAGGCGCTGACGGCGAGCGACGGACGGCCGCTCGGCGCCGGAGAGCGGCCTCACCTCACCATCGAGGACCGCGCGCTCCTCATCTACACCAGCGGCACCACCGGCATGCCCAAGGCCGCCAATGTCAATCACTACCGGCTGATGGCGATCACCCACGGCTTCGCCGCGGCCATGGACACGCGCGCGGACGACCGCATGTATGTCTGTCTGCCCATGTACCACACGGTGGGCGGCGTGCTCGCGCCCGGCGCCACCCTGCTCGCGGGCGGTTCGGTGGTCATCCGCGAACGCTTCTCGGCGCGCGAATTCTGGGACGACATCGTGCGGTTCGACTGCACGCTGTTCCAATATATCGGCGAGCTTTGCCGTTATCTCGTCACCGCGCCGCCGTCTCTGGCCGAAATGGACCATCACATCCGTCTCTGCTGCGGCAATGGCCTCAGGCCCGACATCTGGCGGGCGTTCCAGCAACGGTTTTGCATTCCGCGCATTATCGAATTCTACGCCGCGACCGAGGGCAATGTGGCGCTGTTTAATTTCGACGGGACGCCGGGCGCGGTCGGCCGCATCCCGTGGTGGTTGGCGCACCGGTTTCCGACCGCAATCATCCAATTGGACAGCGAACGGGAGGGGCCGGTGCGGGGAGCGGACGGCTTGTGCCTGCGCGCGCCGGTGAACGAGGTCGGCGAGCTGATCAGCAAGATCCTCAACGATCCTGATAAGCCTGCGAATCGTTTCGAGGGCTATACCGACCCGCAGGCGACCGGGAAAAAAATTCTGCGCGACGCATTCGAGAAGGGCGACGCCTGGTTCCGCACCGGCGATCTGATGCGCCAGGACGAACGCGGCTATTTCTATTTCATCGATCGGATCGGGGACACTTTCCGCTGGAAGGGCGAGAACGTATCCACGACCGAGGTGGCCGAGGCGATCACCGTCTTTCCCGGCGTCAAGGACGCGACCGTCTATGGCGTGAAGGTCGAGGGCCACGAGGGACGTGTCGGAATGACGGCGATCGTGGTCGAAAGCACGATCGATCTGGCCGCGCTGCGCGAGCATCTCTTGCGATCCCTGCCGGAATATGCGCGGCCGCTGTTCCTGCGCATCCGGGCGGCGCTCGATCTCACCGGTACCTTCAAGCAAAGGAAGCTCGACCTCGTGCGCGAGGGTTTCAATCCATCGGCGACGACGGACGCGATCTATTTCAACGATGTCTCGAAACGGTCATTCGTGCGCCTCGATGCGGCGCTCCATGAGCGCATTTGTTCGGGCGAGGTGCGGCTCTGAATCATGGCGACCGTTACGAGTCCCGATTCCGTTCTCGCCTTCTGGCAAGAGGCCGGTCCCGAACGCTGGTTCAAGGTCGATCCCGTCTTCGATGCGCTGATACGCGAGCACTTTCTCGCCACCCATGAGGCGGCGGCGAACGGCCAACTGGCAAGCTGGGAGGAGACGGCGAAGGGGGCGCTTGCGCTCGTGATCGCCCTCGACCAGTTCCCGCGCAATCTCTTTCGCGGCACGGCGCGGGCGTTCGCGACCGACGCGCATGCGCGTGACGTGGCGAGGCGCGCGGTCGGGTGCGGCCTTGAGCGCGAATTTCAGCCGCCTCAGCGGAACTTCTTCCATCTCCCCTCTATGCATAGCGAGGATCTCGCCGATCAGGAGCGCTCTCTCACCTATATGCGCGCCATCGGCGACCAGAACGGCATCCAATACGCGGAAATCCATCTCGACGTGATCCGCCGCTTTGGCCGCTTTCCCCACCGCAACGAAGCGCTCGGCCGCAGCTCGACTCCCGAGGAAACGGCCTTTCTCGAAGCCGGCGGCTTCCGCGCCTGAAGCGGGCCCGCCACGCCTTAACCTTACCGCCCACTTCCGATTGCCCGCCCGGGCTTCGCCGGAGCAAGCAACATCAGGGATGAGACGCCTTTGTGAGGGCCGCCCGCCCTTCGATTTACCCAAGAGTTTCTTAATGCGGTTCTGCTACAGGCTCTTCCGCGGTTAGCAAAGATCGGAGAGGGAGAAGACGTTGTCCGTCGTCGGATCGGATGGGGCCGGAACCTGGAGCCTGCGCGCGGGCGCGGGAGCGCTTATCGCACGGCTGAAGGAATTCATCGCCGACGACAGCGACCACTCGGTCGCACGGCGCCTGGCGAGTACCGCCTTCTTCGTCCGCGTCTTCAGCGCCGCGCTCATCTTCGTCTCGCAGATTTTGCTCGCGCGCTGGATGGGCCGCTACGAGTTCGGCATTTATGTCTATGTCTGGACCTGGGTGGTGCTGGTGGGGGGTCTGGCGCCGCTCGGGATCGCCTATTCGACCCAGCGTTTCATTCCGGAATATGGCGCAAGAGGCGACCTCGACCGCCTGCGCGGTTTTCTCGCCGGCAGCCGTTGGCTGAGCTTCGGCCTGGGTACGGTCGCGGCGGGTATCGGGATCACGCTCATCCTCGCTCTCGGCGATCGCGTTGCCGACCATTACCGGGTGCCGTTCCTGCTTGCTTTCGCGTGCCTGCCGGTCTTCGCGCTGTCGTGCGCACAGGACGGCATCGCGCGCTCCTACAATTGGTTCGATATCGCGCTCATCCCCGGCTATGTGGCGCAGCCCCTCGTCATTCTCGCGATCTTTGCGACCGCCTATGCGGCCGGCCTGCCCACGACCGCGATGACGGCCATGGTCGCAACCGCCGCCGCGATCTGGTCGATCGTGCTGGCGCAACACTTCCTGCTCGAGCAGCGGTTGGCCAATCAGGTTGGTCCTGGGCCGTGCCGCTACGAAGTCGTCCACTGGTTCAAGACCGCCTTGCCGATTTTCCTCGTCGACGGATTCTATTTCCTGCTCACCTATACCGACATCCTGGTGCTCCAGCTCTATGTCGGCCCGGAGGATGTCGCGGTCTATTACGCGACAACGAAGACGATGGCCCTCCTTGCCTTCATCCATTTTGCGGTGTCCGCCGCGTTCGCGCATCGCTTCAGCCGCTTTCACGTCGCCGGCGACCGGGAGAAGCTCGAGGCCTACGTCGTCGATGCGATTCGCTGGACCTTCTGGCCCTCGCTGGTGGCGGCGATCGCCCTCCTCGCGCTCGGCAAGCCGATCCTGATGCTGTTCGGCGCCGGCTTCGCGGACGGCTATCCGTTGTTGTTCGTGCTGGTGCTGGGGCTCCTCGCCCGCGCCAGCATCGGCCCGGCCGAGCGGCTACTCAACATGGTGGGCGAGCAACGCATCTGCGCCGTGATCTATGCGCTGGCATTCACCATCAATCTGCTGCTGTGCTTCCTGCTGGTGCCGCGGCTCGGCTTGAGCGGGGCGGCGCTCTCGACCGCGACCGCGCTGTTGGTGGAATCGAGCCTGCTGTTCGTGTTCACCAAACGCCGGATCGGACTCCATGTCTTCTTCTGGCGACGTTGAAGGCGGAATTCGGTCGAGACGCGACATGATGATCCGTTCCTCCTCTGCCGCCGGCGTCTATCGGCTGGACGGGTCCGCTCCCGCCGCCAGGAAAACGGCGATAGCCAAGCGCGGCAGGGCCGGGATGACCGTCGACTGGGTGCCGCTGGCGGCACTCTATGTCGCCGACTTCGAGCGATGGCGCGAGCTCGTGCGCCGCGCACTCGAGCCCAATGTCTTTTTCGAACCAGCCTTCGCGCGCGCGGCCGCCACGCATCTGAAGGGGAAGGAGATCGGCGCCGTTACCGTCAGCGCCGGCGCTCGCCTCCTCGGTCTCATGCCCGGCCGGGTCGAGGGGATTGCCGCGGGCCGGCCGGTCGCGACCTTCATGGCATGGGCCCATCCGTTTGCGCCGTTCTCGACCCCGCTCATTGATCGCGAGGCCGCGGCGGATGTCGTCGCGGCCATGCTCGATTTCCTGCCGGAGCTTCCTGGCTCGCCGCGGCTCGCGATGTTTCCGCTCATCGGCGAAACGGGTCCCGTCGCCCGCCTGATCGCCGAGCATCTCGGCCGCAGCGGCCGCGCACCCCACCGCTTCGATCCTCATGCACGCGCGGCGCTGATGCCGAGCGCGGGCGATACGCTCAATGCCGTCTCGGCGAAGAAGCTCAAGGAACTGCGCCGGCAGCGCCGCCGCCTCGCCGAGGAGGGGATGCTCACCCACGACACCGTCACTGAAGCGAACGGGATCGGCGCGGCGGTCGCGGATTATCTCGCGGTCGAATCCGGGGGCTGGAAGGGACGCTCCGGCAGCGCGGCGTTGCTCCACCCCTCGATCGGGCGGTTTTTTGCCGAGGCGGTCGCGGGTCTTGCTAGCGAGGGCAAAGCGCGGGTCGATAGCCTCAAGCTCGACGGCGAGACGATCGCGGCGACCATCACGCTCTTCTCCGGCGACCGCGCCTGGTTCTGGAAGACCGCCTATGACGAGGCATTCGCCCGTTATTCGCCCGGAGTTCAGCTCGCGCTCGATCTCACCGAAACACTCGGGCGGAATCGAACGATCGGGATGGTCGATTCCTGCGCCGTCGCCGGTCATCCCATGATCGATCAGCTGTGGAGCGGGCGGCTCGCCGTCGCCGATTGGCTGGTGCCGCTCGCGGGAGAGCACTCATTCGCGGTGGGCATCGCCGTCGAGCGCCCGCGGCGCGCGCTGATCTCGCCGCTGAAGGCGCTGCGTGACCGGCTCGGCGCCTGATCAGGCGCGCTCGCGCAACCGGTGGTCCGGCCCGTCTCGCACGATCCTGAGCGGTGCTACTCGGGCGCGGCCGGCACGGCCAGCACCAGCGCCCAGAACACCCTGTATTTCGATTTTTCGGAATAGGCGGTCGCGATGCCGAAGCGGGTGGCGCCGGGGAGCAGCATGTTGGTGTTGTGGGAGGGCGAATCGCGCCAGCCCGAAAAAGCCTCGGCGAGCGTGTGATACCCCGCGCTTACGTTCTCCGCCGCGCGCGCCGCGTTGTAGTTGGCGGCCTTGAGGCGCTGATTGAATCCGCGGTTGCCGGGGTCGTGCGTCACCTTGTCGATGGCGGCCATGCGGCGGACATGATCTTGGGCGAGCGCGGTGAGCTTGGCGTCGGCTTCGACCGCGGGTTGCCCGTTCGCGCGCCTATAGTCGGTGAGCAGCGAGGCCGCGGCCGCGACATTCACCTGGGCTCCGGGCTTGGCCAGATTCTCGTAGAAGGGCGGCGCCTTGTCGATGTCGTTGGTGCCGCAGGCCGCGACCAGCATGGCGGAGAGGACGAGACAGGCGATCCGAGTGGGCGCGCGCATGAATTCCACCAAGGGTTCAGCCGAGCATGCCCGCGCCGATAGGGAACGGGCGTGTAGCATGGGATACCCGCAGCAGCCAGCGGCGAGGGGCAAGACTGTGATCTGCGATACACCTCGAGTTTCCCGATGAAGTGATCCGACCCGAGCCATGGCTTATGGCCCGATGGGATCACTCTCGCTAGACTGACGATCCGCTTGGACTACTTCATGGAGCAGGCCGGAGTCTTTCACAGGTGCCCACAGTTGCCGCAATCCAACCCGTTTGATCGCCCCCTCGAAAACACGGCCGGACCGATAAACTCACAATTAACAGGTTGACAAGATGCGACAGCGCTGCGCGATCCTCGACGATTATCAGAATGTGGCTTTGCAGGTGGCCGATTGGTCGCCGGTCGCCGGCGACCTCGACATCAAAGTATTCAACGATTCGATCGACGGCAGCGAAAAGGTGATCGAGGCGCTCAAGGGATTCTCCGTCGTCTGTCTGATGCGCGAACGCACGCCCTTTCCGCGCCAGGTGATCGAGGCTGTGCCGGATCTGAAGCTGATCGTGACGAGCGGGATGCGCAATGCGGCGATCGACCTCGAAGCCGCGAGCGCGCGCAACATCGTCGTCTGCGGCACCGACTCGCCGGGCAATCCGACCGCCGAACTCGCTTTCGGGCTCATGCTCGAGCTCGCGCGCAGGATCGGGTTTGAGAACGCGCGGTTGAAGGCGGGGGCGCGCTGGCAAAGCACGCTCGGGATCGAGCTCAACGGCAAGACGCTCGGAGTGATCGGGCTCGGCAAGCTCGGAAGCCGGGTCGCCGCCATCGGCAAGGCCTTCGGCATGAAGGTGATCGCCTGGAGCCAGAATCTCACCGAGGAGAAATGCCGCGAGGCCGGCGTCGCGCTCGCGACCAAGGAAGAGCTGTTGCGGAAAGCGGATTTCGTGACCGTGCATCTTCAATTGAGCGAGCGCACGCGCGGCCTGTTCGGCGCCGCGGAGCTCGCCCTGATGAAATCCACCGCCTATCTCATCAATACCTCGCGCGGGCCGATCGTGGACGAGACGGCGCTCGTCGCCGCTCTGCGCGCCGGGCGGATCGCCGGCGCGGGCATCGACGTCTTCGACATCGAGCCGCTGCCGCTCGACCATCCGCTTCGCAGTTTGGAAAACGCGGTGCTGACGCCGCATCTCGGCTATGTCACCGCGGAGAATTACCGGCGCTTCTACGGCCAGATGGTCGAGGACATCAGGGCCTGGCTCGACGGCAAGCCGGTCCGCGCTCTCACCCTACGGTGAGCGGCGGCCTTCCGAAACCCCGGAAATCATGGCGGTCCCGAGAGGACTCGAACCTCCGACCTTCGGTTTAGGAAACCGCTGCTCTATCCTGCTGAGCTACGGGACCCATGTTGTAATTGATTATGATACAGGAAGAATCGTTTTTCGTCGGCTCATTATTTGGGTCTGCGCGCCACACTTCACGGCCGCAGCCGGCCTATTGCCTTCAATCCAATAGTCTCAGGCGCGGATTGATATCGATCAGTTTTCGCTTTGCCGACGGCAGCGTCGATATGACAGAACGGCTACAGCTCACTGGCTTGAAGTGCCGTCGATGGGATACATAACAAAACAGGAAGCAGTCTCGCTGTTCTTTGTCGTTTCGATTGCCGGAATGCA
>JAHFPO010000019.1 GCA_023266695.1 Hyphomicrobiales bacterium
AGCTTCGCCTCGATCGGCTCCGATCTCGCCTCGATGCTGACCGGTCCGATCGACGTGACCAGGCGCGTGCTCGAAAAATCCAAGATGAAGCTTTCCGACATCGACTTGATCGAGATCAACGAGGCCTTCGCCGCGGTGGTGCTGCGCTTCCTGCAGGCCTTCGACCTCGACACCTCGCGGGTCAACGTGAACGGCGGCGCCATCGCCATGGGCCATCCGCTCGGCGCCACCGGCGCCATGATCCTCGGCACCGCGCTCGACGAGCTCGAGCGCACCGGCAAGTCGACCGCGCTCGTGACGCTCTGCATCGGCGCCGGCATGGGCACCGCCACCATCATCGAGCGGGTGTGACATGGACCTCAAGAATTTCCGCCTCGAAGTCGATTCCGACGGCATCGCGCTCCTCACTTGGGACATGCCGGGCCGCTCGATGAATGTCTTCACCATGGAGGTGTTGCGGGAACTCGCCGAAGTCGTCGAGCACGTCGCGACCGATGGCGCCATCAAGGGCGCGGTCGTGGCCTCCGGCAAGGATACCTTCTCCGGCGGCGCCGATCTCACCATGCTCGAAGGGCTGACGCGTACCTACGCCGAGATCGTGAAGGCCAAGGGTGAAATCGAGGCGAACCGGACCTTGTTTGAAGAATCGCGCAAGATGTCGCTCATCTACCGGCGGCTGGAGACCAGCGGCAAGCCGTGGGTTGCCGCCGTCAACGGCATCTGCCTCGGCGGCGCCTTCGAACTGGCGCTTGCCTGCCATCGCCGGTTGGCGTCGCAGAACGAAAAGACCCGCGTCGGCCTGCCCGAGGTCAAGGTCGGACTCTTTCCCGGTGCCGGCGGCACCCAGCGCCTCCCGCGCATGATCCCGACAGCCGATGCCTTGCAGATGCTGTTGAAGGGCGAACAGCTCCGCCTCGACCGCGCCAAGGCACTGAAGCTCATCGACGAGATCGTGCCCGCGGAGAAATTGATCGAGAGCGCCAAGGCCTGGATCAAGGGCGGCGGCAAGGGCGTGCAGCCGTGGGACGTCGAGGGCTTCAAGCTCCCCGGCGGACCGGTCTATTCCAAGGCCGGGATGATGACCTGGCCGGCGGCGAACGCGATCTATCGCCGCGAGACCTACGACAATTATCCCGGCGCCCGCGCCATCTTGCAGTGCGTCTACGAGGGGCTGCTGTTGCCCCTCGACCTCGGGCTGCGGATCGAGTCGCGCCACTTCACCAAGGTGCTGCGCTCGCGCGAAGCGGCGGCGATGATCCGCACGCTGTTCGTCTCCATGCAGGAGTTGAACAAGGGCGCGCGCCGGCCGGCGGCCGTGCCGGCGGCGCAACTCAAGAAGGTCGCGATCCTGGGGGCCGGCTTCATGGGCGCCAGCATCGCCTATGTGACGGCGACTGCCGGGATCGAGGTCGTGCTCCTCGACCGCGACATGGCGGCGGCCGAGAAGGGCAAGAGCCTCTCGCACAAGCTCATCACCGATCAGATCAACAAGGGCCGCGCCAAGACCGCCGATCGCGACGCGCTGCTCGGCCGCATCAAGGCGAGCGCGGACTTTGCCGACGTCGCCGGCGCCGATCTCGTGATCGAGGCGGTGTTCGAGGACCGCAAGGTGAAGGCCGAAGTCATCGCCAAGGCGGAAGCGGCGCTCGGGGATAAGGTCGTGTTCGGCTCCAACACCTCGACCCTGCCGATCACCTCGCTCGCCGAAGTCTCCAAGCGCCCGGAACGCTTCGTCGGCATTCATTTCTTCTCGCCGGTCGAGAAAATGATGCTGGTCGAGGTCATCAAGGGCAAGAAAACCGGCGACGAGGCATTGGCGCTGGCGCTCGATTACGTGCGCGCGATCAGGAAGACACCGATCGTCGTCAACGACAGCCGCGGCTTCTATACCTCGCGCGTAGTCGGCACCTATATCCGCGAAGGCCATCTGATGCTCACCGAAGGCGTGCCGGCGGCCATGGTCGAGAATGTCGGCCGCATGGCCGGCATGCCGGTGGGGCCGCTCTCGCTCAACGACGAGGTCGCGGTCGATCTCGCCTGGAAGATCGTGCAGGCGACCAAGGCCGATCTCGGTGCGGATGCGATCGACGAGCGCCAGGAAGCGCTCCTGGAGGAGCTGGTGGTGAAGCGCGGCCGGCTCGGCCGTAAGAACAGCAAGGGCTTTTATGATTATCCCGCCAACGCGCCGAAACGGCTGTGGCCCGGCCTCGTCGAGATCGTCGGCGAGCCCAGGCCTAGCGAGATCTACAACGTCGAGGAGCTGAAGACCCGCTTCCTTGCGATCCAGGCGCTTGAGACCGCGCGCTGCGTCGAGGAAGGCGTGATTACCGACGTGCGCGACGCCGATGTGGGCGGCATTCTCGGCTTCGGTTTCGCCCCCTTCACCGGCGGCCCGCTCTCCTATATCGACGGCATGGGCGTCAAAACTTTCGTCACGCTGTGCGAGCGCTTGGCCGGCCGCTTCGGACCGCGTTTCGCGCCGTCACCGCTGCTGGTCGAAATGGCGAAGAAAGGCGAAATCTTCTACGGTCGCTTCGCGCCGGCGGCAGGCAAACGGGCGGCTTAAAAAGTGATCCGGACTTTCGCCTCGCTCCCGCCGCCGATCGGCATTAGACTTAACCAAAATTTTGCGGATCTGGAGATTTGCCATGCACCGCCATTCTCTGGCGCTCGTGATCTTGCTCGCGCTCGGTTTCCTGCCTTCGGCAGCCGCGCAGGAATCAACATCCACGCCCGGGCAGAATGGCCGCTTCACCTTCACTCCGGTCGCGGACGGACAATTGCGGCTCGACACCCATACCGGTCAGGTCTCGCTCTGCCAGCGCAAGCCCGATGCCTGGACTTGCGAGGCGGTTGCCGACGACCGCGCCGCCTACGAGAAGGAGATCGGACGGCTGCGGGACAGGACCGTCGAACTCGAAACGGCGTTAAAACGCGATGGAAAATCCTCGCTCCAGTTGCCGAGCAATGCCGAGATCGACCGGGCGATGAACTTCTTCGAGAAAATGTTTCGCCGCTTCCTCGGCATGATCGAGAATCTGCGGCGGGAGTCGGAGCCGGGCCGGTCCTGACCGGCTAGGGTGTGATCCCGAAAAAGCCTGCCCCGGACTTGATCCGGGGTGGGAACCGGTTTTCGGATAAGATCGCGCCCAAAATCAAAATGTTGGCGGGGCAGGTCGATTCAATTCGAACGGATCAGACTCTAGTAGCGCGCGGTCCTGCCCGTGACGCCGATCAGGAGCGCGATAATCCACATGACGATCGAGATCAGGGCGGTATATTGCGCGAAGGTGAAATAGGCGTCGCGCAAGACGGTGGACGCCGCCCATTGCGCATAGGCCTCCGGCGGGCGGAAGTCCTTGGGCAAGAGCAGCCACATCTCGGTCCTCTTGTAGTTCTGGGTCAGCGCATAGCGTGCCTTGAGGATGAGAATGAAGGTCATCATCAAGGTGAGAATGCCGCCGGCTTGAAAGATGGTGCGCCCGTCTCTCATGCCCATCATGACGCAGAGGATGGCCAGCATCCCGAAGCCGCTTGCGCGGGCGACGGAAATGTATGCTGCCTTTCGCATTTCTTCCATGGCCACCCTGCGCCAGCCGGTCGGCTGCGGCTGCTGAGGGACGTAGTTTGCCGGGAGAGAAAGGAAGGCGCAATCGGCGGGATTATACCGCAGTGCAACGCAGACGTTGCTGCCGCGCATTACGTCCTGCGGTCATAACTTGAACTCGAAGAAGTTACCGATTGCGGGCAGGGTAAGGAGAGCGGTGCCCGCGAGCCAGATCCACATCGAGACTTCGGTGGAGTCATCTTTGGCGCCGACGAAATGCTCATAGAGCGCGGCCGGAATGCCGGCGAGAATAAGGGTCGCCGTCGACACCATCAGCGACGAAAAGATCAGCGTCAGCGGCACGCTGCCGAATAATAGAGACGGCGCCAAAATCTGGACGTGGATTAGCGCGAACAGCAACCCCAACTGGTTAAAGATACCATTGATCATTCCGAAGAAGGCGATGGCAACGTAGTACATGTTCCGGTCCATGGCGCCCTCAGCTCACACGGGGGGCTATACCCAGCCACAGGTATAGGTTGAGCAGGGCTACGCGCAGCCAGAACAGCCACACGAATCCGAACAACCAGAGCACCACCGGCACGGTCGCCTTCGGCGTCACCCAAGCAAGGACGGCGATGACGGGATCAGTGATGCGGCAGAAGAAGCGCCAGATGTAGTTTTGTGAATCCGGATCGACGACGAAACCAAGAATTACGCGGCCGAGCAGGGTATACATCAGCGCGGCCAGAACGAAGTTCGGCAAGTGGAAATACCAATAGCTGAAGAAGGGGATTGTCGGCTGCACGAACGGAACTCCCAGGATGATCGATCCTAAGGCTAGATTGATAGCCGAAACACAGCAAATGGTCTCGAAAAAAAACGGGGCCCCGTGGGGCCCCGCTCGATTTTGTCACTGGCGTAATGGCTCAGTCCTTCTCTTGCAGGACCGTCTTGCCGCGCGGCTTGCGGATCTCGTCGACGAAGGCCTGCATCTCCTTCGACGGCTCCTTGTCGAGCAGGCTGACGACGATCATCACCACGAACCCGAGCGGCATGCCCAGCAGTCCGCAGTTGATGTTGTTGAGGTTGAACCAGCCGACCCTGTTGTTCAGCGGGTTCACCGCGCTCGCCGGCACGTCGGCAAGCCACTTCGGGTCGGCCATAATCTGCGCGACATTGACTAGCGGCTTGCCTGTCTCCGGATTGAGGAGCGACGTCATGCCGAAGTAGGTCACGCCCGCCTGCGGGAAATACCTCGAAGTGACGAGGTAGAACAGGCAGAGGCCGAATCCCGCAATGATCCCGAACACCGCGCCCAGCGTGGTACAGCGTTTCCACCAGATGCCGAGCACGAGCGCCGGGAAATTGCCGGCCATTGCAAGCGAGAACGCCCATCCGACCATCGCCAGTATGTCCGATGGCCTTGTCGAGGCGAGGTAAGCCGCAATGACCGCGACGAAAAACAAGAGAACACGGGCCACCGTCAGCCGCCGTATCGTCGGCGCGTTCGGATCGAGCATCTTGTAGTAGACGTCGTGACTGAGCGCGTTGGCGATGGCGAGGAGCAAGCCGTCGGCGGTGGAAAGCGCCGCCGCCAGGCCGCCGGCCGCGACCAAACCCGAGATCACGTACGGAAGGCCCGCGATCTCCGGCGTGGAGAGCACGATCACGTCCGTATTGATGACGAAGTCCTGGAAACGAACGACACCGGGATGACCGGCGATCGCCTTACAGGCGGCGATGACCGTATCGAGATTGACCGCGTTCTTGCCGCAGATCTGAATCAGGCCAAGCTCGCCCCATGTGAACAGCCAGGGGCGCAGCTGACTGATATCTCTTCCGATGATGTTGGTGTAGACCTCGAGCTTCGAGAACGCCGCGTAGGCCGGCGCCGAGAAGTAGAGCAGGAAGATGAAGAACAGCGACCAGCCCACCGACACGCGCGCCTCACGCACCGACGGGGTGGTGAAGTAGCGCATCAGGATGTGCGGCAGCGACGCGGTGCCGACCATCATGCAGAAGATGATCCCGAAGTAGTTCAACGGGGTCCAGGTCGTGAACGGTTGAATATGTGGCTTGAGCGTCCCCGGCGCACAGTTTTCGGGCGTGCACAGCACCGCAAGACCCTGCCGCACCAACTCCTGCTCGCGCGCCGTGATCTCCTGAATCGCCAGCCCGTAAGTGAGCTCCGGGATCGGGATGCCGTAATGCTTGGTGGACAGGATCACGATCGGTGTCAGGTACGCGACGATCAGCACGATATATTGCGCGATCTGCGTCCAGGTCACCGCTCGCATGCCGCCGAGCATCGCACACGCCAGAATGCCGACGAGCCCGGCGAAGACCGCAATCTCGAACGGCATGCCGAGGAAGCGCGAGGCGATGAGGCCGGTGCCATAGATCTGCGCCGTCACGTAGGTGAAGGAGCAGGAGACCAGTACGATCACCGCGAGGAAGCGGGCGAAGTTGCCGCCGAAACGATGCGACATGAAGTCGGGCACGGTATAGGCGCCGAACTTGCGCAGGTATGGTCCGACCAGGATCGACACCAGCACGAAGCCGCCGGTCCAGCCGAGCACCCAGGCGATGCCGTCATAGCCTTGCAGGAACAGCGAGCCGGCCATGCCGACAAAGGAGGCGGCCGACATCCAGTCGGCGCCCGTGGCCATGCCGTTGTAGAACGCCGGCACCCGGCGTCCCGCGACATAGTATTCCGAGAGCTGAGCCGTCCGTGTGACCACGCCGATGATGGCGTAGATCGCGAGCGTGAAGAACACGAACAGATAACCGATGATGCGATTGGGTACGCCAACCTGCTCCAGAATCGCGAGCAGGATGATGAAACCGAGGAAGCCGCCGGTATAGGTGCCGTAGAGGCGCCCGAGCTGACGGGTGAATTGGGAGGTGGTAGCGGTTTGTGTAGCCATTGTTCATCCCCCTCAGTCGTCTTCGGCGACGCCGAACTTGCGGTCGATGTTGTCCTGCTGTTTCGCGAACACGAACAGCATGACCACGAAAACAATCAGCGAACCCTGCGCGGCCATGTAGAAGCCGAACGGAAAGCCGAGAAAGCTGACCTTGTTCAGTGTGTGGACCAACATGTGGATGATGTAGCCGAAGAAGATCCATATCCCGAGATGGATCAACATCAGCCTGGTGGTTTCCCCCCAATGGGCCTGGTCACTTTCTTTCGACATCGGATCGAGCCCTCCCTGTGCGCGAAGACTCACGGTCATTTGCCGACCGCGGAACCCCGCTGTTGAAGTGCGGAAGAACGCCGGCACCGAAAGACTGGCCGCGAGCGTTGCCCCCGACGAAAAACCGGCCCGCGTTATTGGCGCAGTCGCGGGTCCGCAGCCGAAAAGTTAACATTTGGTAAATCAGGCCCCCTATACGACTTTTGGTGCACCGGGGCGGTTCTAATGCTAAGAAAAAACTCGATATTTTTGCATCGCAACAGAAGGGTAATCCGGCACTCCTGCAATCTTGCCCCGTATCGCCAACGACTTGCACGACGTTCCCATGGACGGAACAATGGCGTTACGACTGCCAGGACTAAAGCTAAGGTCTAACGGGTTGCTAGCGCCGCATCATCCTTAAGTCGAATGCGACCAAGTCAGGGGTGATGATCCAACGCTGCGGCTTGCTGCTTGAGAGGATGTCAGAAGTGGATTCGTCCGCGACCTATCGTTTCGTCATCGCCGACGACCATCCATTATTCCGCGGCGCCCTCAAGGAAGCCGTCGGAAAGCTGTTCGGTACGGCCGAGGTGTTCGAGGCGGGGGGCTTCGACGATCTTCAGTCGCTGTTGGAACGCGAAGGCGACATGGACCTCGTGCTTCTCGATCTCGCCATGCCGGGAGTGCGGGGCTTTTCCGGGCTGCTTTATCTCAGGGCGCAGTTTCCGGGCGTGCCGGTCGTGATCGTATCGGCGAACGAGGAACCCGGCGTGATCCGGCGCTGCATGGAATTCGGCGCATCCGGCTTCCTTCCCAAAACCTTGGGCGTCGACGTCATGCGCGGAGCCATACGCACGGTACTGGAAGGCGGCGTCTGGACGCCCCCCGATATCGATCTCTCGGGCGGAACCGATGCCGAGACGCGCGATCTGGTAGGGCGGCTCTCGACCCTCACCCCGCAGCAGGTGCGGGTGCTGATGATGCTGTCGGAGGGGCTGCTGAACAAACAGATCGCCTATGAACTCAAGGTCTCCGAGGCGACGGTGAAAGCACACGTCTCCGCCATCCTGCAGAAACTCGGCGTCGAGAGCCGGACGCAAGCCGTCATTGCCGCCGCCAAGATCGAAGCCGGCCAGTGGCCACGGCCACTCAACTGACGGATTGTCATCCCGGCCGAGCCGTGTAACGGCGAGAGCCGGGATCGCGCCTGGTCCCCGCTTTCGCGGGGACGACGACCGATCACTCCGCGGCGGGCCGCGCGACGCGCCATTGCGCCAGAAAGGCGCGCAGGGCCGCAGGCTTCACCGGCTTGTGCAGCACCTGAATGTCCTTCGCCCGCGCGCCGTCGCGTACCGTCGGACTGCGATCGGCGGTGACGAGAGCGGCGGGAAGGACACCGCCGAACTTGAGCCGCAGCGTTACCACGGCGTCGATGCCATTGCCTTCGTCGAGATGATAATCGACGAGTAACGCGTCCGGACGCAGGTCCCGGTCGCGGATCGTGGCAAGCGCAGCTTCGAGATCGAATGCGGTCAACACCTGACAGCCCCATCCCATGAGCAACGCCTCCATGCCGGCGAGCACTTGCGGCTCGTTTTCGATGCAAAGCACCACGATGCCCTCGAGCGGCGTCGCCGGGAGCGGCACATCCGGCCTGAGCGTCTCGACACCCGCCGTGGCCTCGGCGATCGGCAGCTCCACCGAGAATGTCGACCCTTTGTTGTGCGTGGAAAGCAGCGTGATCTTGTGGTCGAGGATACGGGCGATGCGCTCGACGATGGAAAGCCCGAGCCCGAGGCCGCGCGCGGCTTTCGCGCCTTGGTCGAGCCGTTGGAATTCCTTGAAGATCACCTTGTGCTTCGAGTTCGGAATGCCGAGGCCGGTATCGGTGATCTCGATGCGCACACGTCCTTTGCTGCGGCGGCAGCCGACCAGCACCCGGCCCTTCGGGGTATATTTGATGGCGTTGGAGACGAGATTTTGCAACAGCCGGCGCAATAACCGCCGGTCCGATTGCACTGCGAACGAGGAAGGCATGAACATGAGCTCGAGGCCTTTCTCGGCCGCTAGCGGTGCGAATTCGACCTTGAGCTGGCCGAGAATTTCGCCGATACGGAAAGTCGAGATTTCTGGCTGCATCGCACCGGTATCGAGGCGCGAAATGTCCAAGAGCGCCCCCAGAATCTCCTCCACCGCCTCAAGCGAGGCGTCGACATTGGCGGCGAGCTTCGCCTCTTCTCCGTGGCGCTCCCGCTCGACCAGACTCGTCGCATAGAGCCGCGCCGCGTTCAGCGGCTGCAGGATGTCGTGGCTCGCCGCGGCGAGGAAGCGCGTCTTCGAGATATTGGCCTCGTCGGCCTCCGCCTTGGCGCGCGCAAGCTCGGCGTTGAGGCGGGTCAATTGCTCGGTACGCTCCTTCACGCGGCGCTCGAGATTTTCGTTGGCGCGCTCCAGTGCCTCGGCCGCCTCGACGGTCGGCGTGATGTCGGTATAGGTCACCACGATGCCGCCGTCCGGCATGCGGTTGGAACGCACCTCGACCACGATCCCGTGCTTCGGCAGACGTTCGCGGAAGGTCTCGGTGCGATTGACGTAGCGCTCGAGCCGGTCGGAGACGAGCTCGTCGGTATCTCCCGCCCCGAAGTCACCCCGCTCGGCCGTGCGGCGCAGGATTTCGTCGAGCCCTGCGCCCAGTCGCACGAGGTCCGGCGCCAGATCGAGCATCTCGCCGAATTGACGATTCCAGCAGATGAGCTGCAAGTCTTGGTCGAAGACCGCGATGCCCTGGCGCGTGTGATTGAGGGCATTCTGCAGGATTTCGCGGTTGTACTGGATCGCTGCCGAAGCATCGTCGAGAAGCTTGAGCGCGGCTTCGGTCGTCACCGTGCCCTTGCGCAACAAGAGCGAAAGCACGAGCCGCGAGGAGGCCGCGCCGATCGCCGAGGCAAGAATATGCTCGGCATAGCGCAGCAAATGGATATCGGCTTCGAGCTTGGGATCGAGCGACATGCGGCGCGTCTGTGCGAAACTCTCGAAGGAATGCCGTGTACGCTCCTCGCCGAGATAGCGCGCCACCGTCGTCACGAGTTCTTCGATGGTGACCGACGAGCGCCAAAGCCGGAAACTCGGCGCGATCGGCGCGCTCTCGGAGCGGACGAATATGTTCGCCTGCAACCGCTCGATCGGCGCGGCAGAGGTAAGAAGCGAGCCGCCGATGAAGACGATGACGTTGAGCCCGAGGCTCCAGAACACGCCATGCGTAAGCGGCGCGGCATCGAGCCCGAACAGCGCTTGCGGCCGCAGGATCTGGATGCCGAACAGACCGAAATCGAGAATGGTGCGGTCGATCAAGCCCGCAGCGACGAAGCTCGGCAACAACAGCGTATAAGCCCAAATACCGACGCCGATCGCCAGACCCGCGATGGCGCCGCGCGCGGTCGCGCGTTGCCAGAATAAACCGCCGAAGAAAGCCGGGCCGAATTGGGCAACCGCGGCGAAGGAGAGCAGGCCGATCTGGGCAAGCTGCGCCTCGCCCGCGAGGTGATAGTAGAAATATGCAAGCAACAGCACACAGAAGATCGAAAAACGCCGCGCTCGCAACAGGAGCGCGCCCATGTCTTCGCTTCGCGCCGGTTTTGGTTTCGCGCCGCGTCCGCGCAGCATCAGCGGCACCACAATGTCGTTCGAGACCATGATGGCGACGGCGACGCTCTCGACGATGACCATGGCGGTCGCCGCCGAAAGACCGCCGACAAAAGCGAACAAGGCAAGCCAGTCCGCCCCCGCGTGAAGCGGCAAAGCAAGCATGAACATGTCGCTGTTGACCGTCCCCTGGGGGAACAGGAGCAGCCCCGCGACTGCAATCGGCACGACAAACAGATTGATGAGAACGAGATAGAGCGGGAACAGCCAAGCCGCGCGGCGCAATCCGTCCTCGCCGTTGTTCTCCACGACCGTGACATGGAACTGGCGCGGGAGCAGAACGATGCACAGGCAGGACAGCACCGTCATCGTGATCCAATTCGCCGGATTAATCCCGCTGGTGAAGATCGGCAGGATGTCGTTGCGCTCGGCCGCTCTTGCAAAAAGGTCTTGCGGGCCATCGAACAAATAGAAGATGACGAACAGACCGACGACCAGAAAGGCGACGAGCTTCACCAGGGATTCGGTCGCGATCGCGAGCATCAAGCCTTCCTGGTGCTCGGTCGCGTCGATGTGGCGGGTGCCAAACAGGACAGCGAAGACGGCCATGGTGATGGCGACGAGGATGGCAAGGTCGCCGAACATCGGCATATTCGCGCCGCTGGCCTGAGCGTGGCCGAGGATGGTGAGGAGGGAGATGGAGACCGCCTTGAGCTGCAGGGCGATGTAGGGAACGGCTCCGATCACCGCGACGACGGTGACGATGACCGCGACCACCTGGCTCTTGCCGTAGCGCGCAGCCATGAAATCGGCGATCGAGGTGATGTTCTGCGCCTTGGCAAGCCGTATGATCTTGAGGATCAGCGGATAGCCGAGCCCGATCATCAGAATCGGCCCGATATAGATGGTGAGGAAATCCAGTCCCTGCCGCGAGGACAGGCCCACCGAACCGAAAAACGTCCACGACGTGCAATAGACCGCGAGCGAAAGGGGATAGATCAGCGGACGGCTGGTGCGCTCGCCGGAGCCCGCGCGTACACGATCGCCGTAGCTCGCGACGGCGAACAGAAAGCCAATATAGGCAAGCGCAACACCGACGACGACCCAGCCTTGCAGCATCGGAACTCCTGGGCCACTCTGCCTGAGCGGGCGGCAATTTCCTTGGCAGGTGATCATAGCCCGCCAAAGTTGTCCATGCCGGGCGCGGCGCCCGCACCGGAGACGCCATGGGAATATTCGACTGGTTCCGACGCCCGCCGCCGATCGCGGACGGCTCGGCGCTCATCGACTATCTCGACACGCGTGCCGCCTATCTCATCCAGAGGGGCATCTTCGAATTCGCCCACGCCTGCACAGGGCTTGCATTCAATAAATTGATGCAGGATGCGGCCTTCGTTGAGGCAATTGATAAATCACGCTGGGCTTCCTATCCGCTCGGGTTGTCCACGGTTTCTGAAATGATACACGGTGTGCTTCGCACCGAGGCGAATGGGGCGATGCCGCTCGCCGAAGCACTTCAAGGCGCTGCTTTTGAGGCCTTTGACCGCTATCCGGTTCCGGTGCTGCTCGGGGCCGAGGCATGGGCAACGGAGCGCGCCGACCTCGGCCAGCGGGTGATCGGCATTGCGCTGCACCCGCCCAAGGCGGTCAAAGACATCCCGCTTGCGGTCGTCCCCAAATTCTCCGAGCGGTTGCCGATCCACGAACAAATTCGCGGCGATGATCAGGAGATCATCACCAATCATCTGCGCATGATTCTCATCCGCTTGTATGACGATTTCGTCCAGCGTGCCGACACGGCCGCGCTCGTAGCCGAACTCGGCGTTGCCCGTGCAGTGGGCGGGACGAAAGCGGCGCGCGGCTGAGGGAGAGGGGTGTGGCCGATCGCCTGAGCGCAACTCCTCTTCTCGCGCTCGATGCCGTCGTGCTCGATACCGAGACGACGAGCCTGGAGCCTGCGCACGCTCGGGTCGTCGAACTTGCCGGCATTCGTCTCGTCTCCGGGCGCATTGATCAGGGTGCGCCATTCCATGCGCTGATCAACCCGGGCGAGCCGATCCCGGCGATATCGACCTCGATTCACGGCATCGATGAAACGCGCATCAAAGACGCGCCAGCTTTTATCACGGTCTGGCAGGATTTTATTTCCTTCCTCGGCGAGTCCGTCGTCGTCGGCCACACCACCGGCTACGACCTTGCCGTGCTTTTGCGCGAATGTGAACGCGTTGGAATTCCCTTCCGTGTGCCACGCACAATCGACGTGCGGCTCCTTTCCGAGATAGTCGAGCCGGACCTTGCCGGTTTCTCGCTCGAGAAGCTCGCTGCCTGGCTCAATGTCGAAGTCGAGAACCGTCATTCCGCGCGCGGTGATGCGCTGACCACCGCGCGGATTTTCACGGCCCTCGTTCCACATTTACGCGAGTATGGCATCCGTACCTTCGCTGAAGCCGAGACCGCCTGCCGGGAACTTTCGGAAGTCATTGCCGTTCACCATCGCGCTGGCTGGGTCGAATCGAAGCAAGTGACGGCCCGTATCGATACCGAACGCACGCTCACCCGCCTCGACACTTATGCCTATCGCCACCGTGTGCGGGAGGTGATGTCTGCGCCGCCCATTGTTATAGCGCCGACCACCAGCATCGAGACGGTGCTCCATCTGCTCGCCAAGAAAAAGGTGAGCTCGGTTTTCGTTGCACCGGAAGCATCCGATCCTGAGGCGGGGCCCCATCTCGCCGCCAGGACCGGCATCGTCACCGAGCGCGACATGCTGCGTGCCATGGACGAGCGCGGAACCGCTGTGATCGCAGCCGAGGTTGGCTCGATCGCGAGCCGTCCGCTCGCCAGCGTGCCGGCCGACGCCTTCGTCTATCGGGCGATCGGCCGCATGGACCGGCTGAAGATCCGTCACCTTGGCGTCGTCAACGAAGCGGGCCTCGTCGTCGGCGCGCTCTCGGCGCGCGATCTACTGCGCCTGCGCGCACGCGATGCCGTACGCCTGGACGACGAGATCGACGAGGCGAAAGATGTGCATGAGCTCGGCCGCGCCTGGGCTAAGTTGCCCGCGGTCGCCCGCGGGCTCCTTGCCGAAGATGTCGATGCACGCAACGCCGCGGCCGTCATCTCCAGCGAACTCGGCGCGCTCACTCGCCGCGCCGCGATCCTCGCCGAGGAACGCATGCGTGTGGCGGGGCTTGGTTCCCTACCTGTTCCCTATGCGGTCTTGGTACTCGGCTCGGCCGGACGCGGCGAAAGCCTGCTCGCCATGGACCAGGACAACGCGATCGTGTTCGCCGCCGGCGATGCCAACGGACCCGAGGATCGCTGGTTTGCGACGCTTGGCGCCCATCTTGCCGATCTCCTGCACGAAGTCGGCGTTCCCTATTGCAAGGGCGGGGTGATGGCGAAGAATGCCGCCTTTCGCGGCAGCGCCAAACTCTGGCGTGAGCGGATCAGCAATTGGATCAACCACTCGAGTCCGCGGGATTTGCTTTCGGTCGACATCTTCTTCGACTTTCGCGCCGTGCATGGTGATGGCGCACTGGCGGAGAGCTTGTGGCGCGAGGCCTATGATCTTGCCAAGGGTGAGATCGGATTTGTGAAACTCTTGGCCGAAGCCGCCGGCCCGTTCGAACCGCCGATCGGGTTCTTCGGCATCCGCACCGAGAACGGCCGCGTCGATCTGAAGCGCGGCGGCCTGTTCGGGATCGTCGCGACCGCGCGCGTGCTCGCGATCCGCAATCATGTGGCCGAACATTCGACCCGCGCGCGACTCGAAGGCGTGAAGGCGCTGAAGGTCGGCGCCGAGCGCGATCTCGATGCGCTGATCGAAGCTCATGGCGTGCTGCTCGCGGCCGTGCTCGACCAGCAGCTCGTCGACATCGCCGCCGGCCGCCCGCCCTCGAACGCGGTCGAACTCAGCCGCATGAGCCGCGCCGACCAGAAACGTCTCAAACAGGCGCTCCGCTCCCTGAATTATGCCGATGAGATGGTGCGCGATCTCCTCGCCGGCGGGTAAAATGGTGTCGTTCAGGGCGTGGTGGTGACTCGAACCCTGCCACTTGCTTCATCCGCGAAAGCGAGGGATCGGGTTCGCCCCAACCCTGTCTTTAGCCTGGCGACAGAATCATGCCAGAAGTTGTATTCTTCATTGAAACGGTTGTACTTTAGCGCAGCCAGAAAATCAGGAAAAACGACTGCAAATCCCTTGGTTTCCTGGTGAGAAAGGTAATGCTTTCCGCATTTCTTCGTATATTTTACAAATATTCCGGATGGTATGAAGGTAGTACATCCACGAATCGGCTGTGTGCAAAGCCGTCGATGATAACGACAGATATATGGAACCCGCGCGCCACCTCAGCCCATCTCCCGCCATGAGGGAAATGGCGCCTTCGGTCATGGAGGCGCGGCTCGCCAGCGTTCTCGACACCGAGTCCGACGGCATCATCGTCATCGACGAGCAAGCGCACATCCTCGTCTTCAATAAGGCTTGCGAGCGGCTGTTCGGCTTCTCCGCCGAGGAGATGATCGGCCGCAATATGGCAATGCTTTTCGCAGGGGAAGAAGATGTGCGTACGCACAACTCCCGATTTGGGTGCGCGATCAACGCTGACGATCGGCGCATCAATGGAGTCGGCCGCGAGGTAAAGGCGCGGCACCGAGATGGAACGATCATCCCGGTGGAACTGGCGATCGGAGTCGCCCTGACGCTCGGAGGTCGCCAGTTCATCGCCGTATTGCGTGATCTGCGCCCACGCAAGGAGAGCGAACATAGGCTCAGCGAACTGCAAGCCGAGCTGGCACGCATAAGTCGGATCTCGGCGATTGCAGAGATGGGCTCGGCGATCGCCCACGAGCTCAATCAACCGCTCACCGCGCTGATGCTCTATCTCCAATCGATGAAACGCCCCGATGACCCGTCAAGCAAGGCGAAAGCCTTAACGTTGCATGCCATGATCGAAAAGGCGCATACGGAAGCAGAGCGTGCCTGCTCCATCATTCGCCGCATACGGAAATTCGTCGAAAAACGCGGGCCGGAGCACAAACTCGTCGATCTGCGCCCGCTGATCGACGATGCCATCGAACTCGCCATGGCCGGCCATCGCCACCTCACACGGCTGATCCGGACCGACGATCCTGAACTGCCGCTGATGTCGGTTGATCCGGTGCAGTTCCAGCAGGTCGTGGTGAACCTCGTTCGCAATGCGCTCGAAGCCGTCTCCGGCAGCGAGGATGCCAAAATCCATGTTTCGACCCGGCGCGATTCGGAACTACTCGAGCTGTCGGTCGAGGACAACGGGCCCGGTATTCCACTCGAAGCGATCGATGACCTGTTTGATGCGTTCTCGACTTTCAAAGGCAGCGGTCTCGGTCTCGGTCTCGCGATTTCACGGACGATTGCTCAGAACCACGGTGGGGACCTCAAGTTCAATCCGGGAAGCGGCGGCCGCGGCACCAATTTCATGTTGACGCTGCCCTTGCAGAGGAAACTCGCAGGAGAGAAATCGATGCAACCGTAAAGGGGGCGACGATGTCAGAGCGACAACGGGTGAAAGGTGAAATCTTTCTGGCGGACGACGATCCTGCGCTCCGGGATGCGCTCTCCGTCACCTTCATGCTCGAGGGCTTCCATGCGCGCAGCTTTGCCGATGGCGCCTCATTCCTCGCGGTCGCGCGCGAAAGCATACCGGACGCCATCCTGCTCGACGTCAAGATGCCGGGCCCGTCCGGCATCGATATCTTGCACGAACTCCATGCGCATCGTGTTGTCCGGCGAGCGTGTTTCCTGATCTTGAATAGGTATGGGATGGATTGCCGCGGTGATGGTATTTAATTACCGATATGAATTGATGCAGGAAATCAGGAAATATGAAGCTGTGGTGCTGGCGGACAGGATTGAACTGTCGACCTCTCCCTTACCAAGGGAGTGCTCTACCACTGAGCTACGCCAGCGCCTGAGGAGCAAGCAGGCCACAACCTAGCGCATGATCCGGCGAAGTGGAAACCGGTTCGCCGATAAGATCATACGCCGGATTAATAAGTTAGCGCGCGAGCCGCAGATAAGTATACGCAATCTGCGCAAGCTTGATTGCGTCCGCAAAACCGGTACCCACTTTTGCTGATCGCGCGCTAGGGCCCCCCGAGCCGCGGCGACCGTGCCATAGGGGGGTAGCCTGCCGCAAGCTTACGGGCTTGCCGGTTGTCGGTCGCGGCGCTACGGCTTCTCCGATGAAAGAGGACGACAATTCTCGCGCCCGGAAGGTAAAGCATGAGGCGCATACCGAACGGCTCGCCGTTGCCCTGCGCGCGAACCTCGCCCGCCGCAAGGAACAGACCCGCGCCCGCGCGAGAGGGGAACAAGTCGCGGCGGACAAGTCAGTCTCCGCTCGCGACCCGTCCGAGTTGACTTGAACGTTGGGTGGAGCCAACCGCCATCTTCTCGCCCCTACTCCTCGGCTAGAGGAAGACGATCGTCGCCACGCCAGCACGCACTCCGCAGGAGCATGATATGGACCGCATCCGCATCCGCGGCGGCCGCGCGCTGAAGGGCACGATTCCGATCTCAGGTGCGAAGAATGCGGCTTTGCCCCTGATGATCGCGAGCTTGCTTACCGAGGAGACGCTCGTCCTCGACAACGTGCCGCGGCTTGCCGACGTCAGCCTCTTGCAGCACATCCTCGGCAATCACGGCGTCGACGTGACGTTGAGCGGCAAGCGCGCCGGCGAGAGCGAAAACACCGGACAGACGCTGCAGCTTTCCGCCCGCACCATCGTCGACACCACCGCGCCCTATCATCTCGTCTCCAAGATGCGTGCGAGCTTCTGGGTGATCGGCCCGCTGGTCGCGCGCATGGGCGAGGCGCGCGTTTCGATGCCGGGCGGTTGCGCCATCGGCATACGCCCGGTCAATTTTCATCTCGACGCGTTGCGTGCGCTCGGCGCCGAGATCGACATCGAGGAGGGCTATGTGCTCGCCCGCGCGCCCAAGGGACTCAAGGGCGCCCGCATAGAGTTTTCCAAGGTTTCGGTCGGCGCGACCCATACCGCGCTCATGGCCGCATCCCTTGCAAGCGGCGAGACCGTGATCGAGAACGCGGCGCGCGAGCCCGAAATCGCCGATGTCGCCGCCTGTCTCATCAAAATGGGTGCGCGGATCGAAGGCGCCGGCACTTCGACGATCCGCGTGCAGGGCGACAAGCATTTGCGCGCCGCGCGACATTCGGTGCTGCCGGATCGCATCGAGACCGGCACTTACGCGATGGCCGTCGCCATGACCGGCGGCGACGTGGTGCTCGCCGGCGCACGCGCCGAGCTGTTGGAGGTCGCCCTCGATCTTCTCCGCCAGGCCGGCACCGAGATCGCGGTGACCAACGAGGGAATCCGCGTGCGGCGCGACGGCGCGGGTCTCACCCCGGTCGAGGTCGCGACCGCGCCCTTCCCGGGGTTTCCGACCGATCTGCAGGCCCAGCTCATGGCGTTGATGTCGCGCGCGCGCGGCACTTCGAAGATCACCGAGACCATCTTCGAGAACCGCTTCATGCACGTGCAAGAGCTCGCCCGCCTCGGCGCGCGCATCCATCTCGACGGCGAAACCGCGATCATCGAGGGGGTGGAAAAGCTGAAAGGCGCGCCGGTGATGGCGACGGATCTGCGCGCCTCGGTCTCGCTCGTCATCGCCGCGCTCGCCGCCGAGGGCGAGACCATGGTTCACCGCGTCTATCATCTCGACCGCGGCTTCGAGCGGCTGGAACAGAAGCTCGCCCACTGTGGCGCGGCGATCGAGCGCGTCGCCGGCTGACGTCTTCCCATTGTTCGCGGGAGAGCGAGGCATCGGCCTTGTTCCCAGCCTTGCGTAGATCTGTCGGCGCGGCTATCTCGCGCTGGCAAAACAAGGCATAGCCGATGGCCCCGGACGTGAAAGGCCCGCTCAAGCTCGCGGCGCTCGACGCCGACGATCTTGCCGTGGTGTCCGCCCATCTCCAGGACGCCGTCGCCAAGGTCGGGGACATGGCCTATTTGCCGAAGGAGAAGCGCTTCGCCATGTTGGTCAATCGCTTCGATTGGACGGCGGTGGGGGAGGGGGCGGTGCTCCGCCGGCGGACCGGGATTCATTTCGAACGCGTGCTCATGGCGCGCACACGCGGCTTCAATCCCCATGATGGGGAGACGGTATTGAACCTGCTTACGGTCGAATTCGAGGAGCGTGATGTCCCTTCTGGCCTGGTGACGTTGTACTTCTCGGGCGACGCGGCGATCGAGCTTGAGGTCGAATGTCTCGAGATGGCGCTCGCCGATCTCGGGCCGGCGTGGCCCGCACGCCACCGGCCGCGGCACGGCGCAACCTGACTGGAGCGAAAAAAGGGCAATCCATGCCGATCCGGCTCTCGACGCGCGACACCGATTTCGGCGCACGCTTCGCCGCATTCCTTGCCACCAAACGCGAGGCGGCGAAGGACGTCGAGGCGGCGGTGCGCACGATTCTTGAAGATGTCGCCGCGCGCGGCGACCGCGCCCTCGTCGAGCTCACTCGCCGCTTCGATCGGGTCGATCTCGACAAGATCGGAATGCGTGTCGAGCCACCCGAACTCGATGCGGCGCTCGGCTCGATCGAACCCGAGACCCGCGCTGCGCTCGAGTTCGCGAAAGAGCGCATCGAGGCCCATCACCGCCGCCAGCTTCCCGTGGACGAGCTTTATGTCGATGTGCTCGGCGTCGAGCTCGGCCATCGCTGGACCGCGATCGAGGCGGCCGGGCTCTATGTGCCGGGCGGTACCGCCGCCTATCCCTCGACCGTGTTGATGAATGCGGTGCCGGCGAAGATCGCTGGCGTCGAGCGCCTGGTGATGACGGTGCCGGCGCCGGCGGGAAAGCTCGAGCTGGCGTTGGCGGCGGCGAAGCTCGCCGGCGTGACCGAGATTTACCGCGTCGGCGGAGCGCAGGCGATCGCCGCGCTCGCCTTCGGGACCGAGACGATCCCGGCGGTCGACAAGATCGTCGGGCCGGGCAACGCCTATGTGGCGGCGGCCAAGCGTCTCGTGTTCGGCCGCGTCGGCATCGACATGGTAGCGGGACCCTCCGAGGTGCTGGTGCTCGCGGACGCCAGCGCCAATCCCGAATGGATCGCGGCCGATCTCCTCGCCCAGGCCGAGCACGATCAAGCGGCGCAGCCGATCCTCGTTACCGATGACGACGAACTCGCCGATGCGGTTGAGCGCTCGCTCGCCCGCCAACTGCAGAGCCTGCCGCGCGTCGAAATCGCGGGCGCGAGCTGGCGCGACTTCGGCGCCGTGATCCTGGTGCGCGATCTCGTCGAAGCGATTCCGCTGGTCGACCGCGTTGCGCCCGAGCATCTCGAAATCCTCGCCACCGATGCCGAGCGCCTGTCGGCGCGCATCCGCAACGCCGGTGCGATTTTTCTGGGCGCGTACACACCCGAGGCGATCGGCGACTATGTCGGCGGTACCAACCATGTCCTGCCGACGGCGCGCGCAGCGCGCTATACCTCCGGCCTCGGCGTGCTCGATTTCATGAAGCGCACTTCGATCCTGAAATGCGGGCCGGACCAGTTGCAAAAACTTGGCCCCGCCGCCATCGCGCTCGGTCAAGCGGAAGGGCTGGAAGCCCATGCCCGCTCCGTGCGACTGCGGCTCGATCGCGACTCGCCTCGTTGATGACTGCGAGCCAGGCCAATCCCACCCGTTGCCTCGTCGCCGTTGTTCTCGACGAAGCCTCGATCGGTCGCGCCCATCCCGACGTCGAGCACGAGCGCTCGATCGCGATCTACGATCTCATCGAGGACAATCGATTCGAACCCGTCGGCGACGACGGCGGGCCCTATGCGCTCAAGATCGCGCTCGCCGACCGCCGGCTCGTGTTCGAGGTGACTCGCGCCGACGGCGCGCCGGTGGTGACCCATCTCTTGTCGCTCACTCCGTTCCGGCGCGTCGTGAAGGACTACTTTCTCGTCTGCGAGAGCTATTACGCGGCGATTAAAATCGAATCACCGGATCGGATCGAGGCGCTCGACATGGGCCGGCGCGGTCTCCACAACGAGGGATCAGAGCTCTTGATCGAACGGCTGAAGGACAAGATCGACATCGATTTCGATACCGCGCGCCGCCTGTTTACCTTGATCTGCGCGCTCCATTGGAAAGGCTGAGCCGGCATGGACGCGGCCGCGCGCGGGGTGAGGCCCCAGGCCGTGTTGTTTCTCTGCGGGCACAATCAAGTGCGCTCGCCGATTGCGGCCGCGCTCGCCAAGCGCCTGTTCGCCCAATCGCTCTATGTGGGCTCGGCCGGGGTCCGCAAAGGCGAAGCCGATCCCTTCGTCGCCGCGGTGATGGACGAGATCGGCATCGATTTGTCCCGCCACAAACCCCTTACCCTCGACGAGATCGAGGAATATGAAGGATTGAATTTCGATCTCATCATCAGCCTCTCGCCGGAAGCGCATCATAAGGCGCTCGAACTCACCCGCACGCTCGCGCTCGAGGTGGAATATTGGCCGACTCCGAATCCCATGGCCGTATCCGGCAACCGCGAACAGCGTCTCGATGCCTATCGCGCCGTGCGCGACCAGCTGGCGACCCGCATCAAGCAGCGCTTCGACTGGCGGCCCGTGGGGGCGGACTAGGGCGTGATCCCGAAAAAGCCTGCCCCGGACCTGATCCGGGGTGGGAACCTGTTTTCGGATAAGATCACGCCCAAAATCAAAATGTTAGCGGAGCAGGCCGATTCAATTCGAACTGATCAGACTCTAGAATCGCTGCGACGGCTGTTCACAATAGCGGTCGATTCGGATAGGTTTCGCCGCCAATCCAATCCAGGCGCAAGGTCCGGATGCCGAGTGCTCGCCGGCGACAAGGTGCTGATCGAGATGACATCCTACGACCTCACCAAAGGTCGTATCACTTATCGTTTCAAATGAGCGAGCCTCGGTCCGAAGCGGGCGCGGGTTCGATGAGGTAACCGCCGATGATGGGCCGGCCGAAACTCGTGCTTGCCTCCGGCTCGCCGCGCCGGCTTGCGCTGTTGAATCAGGCCGGGCTCGAGCCCGACTCGCTCGGACCGGTCGAGATCGACGAGAGCCCCGAGCGCGGTGAACTGCCGCGCACGCTCGCCGTCCGGCTGGCGCGCGAAAAGGCGCTCGCCTCGCGGCCGCGGGTACGCGGGCGCGAAGACATCAAGGGCGCCTATATCCTCGCCGCCGATACGGTCGTCGCGGTCGGCCGCCGCATCTTGCCGAAGCCGGAATTGCTCGACGAGGCGGCGTCCTGTCTGCGGCTATTGTCGGGTCGCACCCATCGGGTCTATTCCGGAATTTGCCTGATCACGCCGGGCGACATCGAGCGCACCCGCCTGGTCGAGACGCGAGTCCGTTTCAAGCGGCTGTCGAACGAAGATCTCGAAAACTATCTCGCCTCGGGAGAATGGCGCGGCAAGGCCGGCGGTTATGCCATCCAGGGGCTGGCCGGCAGCTTCGTCACCAAGCTCGTCGGCTCCTATACGAGTGTCATGGGATTGCCGCTCTACGAGACGACAACGATGCTCACCGGCGAAGGCTATCCGGTGCATTTCGGCTGGCTCAATCCGCCCTGAGGAGCGCAAGCGGGAAGCGCATGGCCGAGATCGAATCTTCGCGATCATTCACATCGGCGCGATGCCCGATTTGCGAGAAAGCGATGGCGGATCGATTCCGGCCGTTTTGCTCGAAGCGCTGCGCCGACGTCGACCTCAATCGCTGGCTCTCGGGCGTTTATGCGATCCCGGTGAAGGAGGATGAGGACGAGGACGGGGAGAGGCCCGTCCATGATGCACCCGGCGTGGCCGACGAGCCGAACGGGCGTTGAGGCCTAGGGCGTGATCCCGAAAAGTGGGAACCGGTTTTCGGATAAGATCACGCCCAAAATCAAAATGTTAGCGGGGCAGGCCGGTTCAATTCGAACGGATCAGACTCTAGCTGCGCCTCGGGGCCTGTCTGGACAGGCCGGAATCGAATTCCTATAACCCGGCGCCCTCGATCGCCCGCCGTCAACAGCGGGATCAGGCGCCCAGGTAGCTCAGTTGGTAGAGCACGTGACTGAAAATCACGGTGTCGGCGGTTCAATTCCGTCCCTGGGCACCA
>JAHFPO010000113.1 GCA_023266695.1 Hyphomicrobiales bacterium
CGACCGAGGTGTACCAAACAACCTTGCCCTCCTTGCGCGCTGCCGCGATCAGCTCGGGGGTGATCGCCGACGGCGGCGGAGCTGCGGCTTTGAGCGGTGATGCATAGATAGTGAAAGCAAACGCGCTCGATCCCTTGAGCACGTCGCGTCTCGAGAATTTTTTCCCTCGCATAGCTGTTTCCTCCTGGCATTCCGCCCGTTTCTCGTTCCGGCCTATCGCTTCAGCCCACCAGCGCCCGGCAACGCTCGGGCGGCAGATGGAGCCAGACCGCAGCACCCTGCGGGATGTTCTGTTCGGCCGGCGCCACCACGCGTAATTGGGTCCCGCCGGCGACCTCGACCATATAATCGCGGCTGTCGCCGAGGAATACCTGCCGTATGACGGTCGCCGCCATGATGTTTTCCGCCGTTTGCGGCGGGCTAGTCAACAGGCGGATATCGTGCTGGCGGATCGACACCGCGGTCTCGCCGCCGGACGCAAGCCTTGCCCCCTCGCAGAGCAAGGACGCTCCGGCAAAAGCGATGCGGCTCAGGTCGAGATTCTTGCCCTTCACGATATTGCTCGATCCGATGAAACGGGCGACGAATTCCGAGCGCGGTCGGTCGTAGATTTCCTCCGGCGTACCGGCCTGCTCGATCTTGCCGGCGTTCATCACCGCGATCAGATCGGCGGTGGTCATCGCCTCGGACTGGTCGTGGGTCACATAGACCGTGGTGTAGCGGTAGGCATCGTGGAGGCGGCGTACCTCGAAACGCATCTCCTCGCGCAAATTGGCGTCGAGATTGGACAAGGGCTCGTCGAGCAGGAGCGTCTCGGGCTCGACGATGAGCGCACGGGCGAGTGCCACGCGTTGCTGCTGGCCGCCCGACAATTCGCCGGGATAGCGGTCGGCAAGGGCCTGAAGATGCGTGGTCGCGAGGATGGTGGCGAGTTTCTTCGCGATCGTCTCGCGATCGAGCTTCCTGAGCGTCAGTCCGTAAGATACATTTTGCGCGACCGTCATGTGCGGCCAGAGCGCGTAGCTCTGGAAGATCATCGACATGTTGCGTTGCTCGGGCGGCAGCGTGCGCTCCGGCGAGGAGACGATCCTGCTGCCGACATGAATTTCTCCCGCTGATGGCTCGATGAAACCGGCGATCAATCGCAAGGTCGTGGTCTTGCCGCAGCCGGAAGGCCCGAGCAGGCACACGAGCAAACCGTGTTCGACTTTGAGCGACACCTCATCGACGGCCGCGACCGGACCGTAGTGTTTGGTCAATCTACGCAACTCGACGGATGCCACTGCGACCCCCTGCCCTGACCGATCCCGACGTCAGCTGCCGGTGAACACCGGCTTGCGCTTCTCCATGAACGCCTTGCGGCCCTCGATATAATCGCGGCTGGCGAAGCATTGCGCCACGAGTTTGGAGCAACGCGCCCGGTCGCGCGCGGATTCGTCCTTCAGCGCCTCGCCCACGATGAATTTGACCGAGTTGACCGTCAACGGCGCATTCGAGCCAATGGTGTCGGCATAGTTTTTCACATAGCTCTCAAGCTCCGCGTCCGGAATGACACGATTGACGAAACCCATGTCCTTCGCCTCGACCGCGTCGAATTGGCGCGCGGTGAAGAAGATTTCCTTGGCGAATGACGGGCCCACCACGTCCACAAGTCGCTTGAGGCCGGGAAAGTCGTAACCCAAGCCGAGCTTGGCCGCTGGCACGGCGAAGCGGGAATTCTCCGTGCAGATGCGGAGGTCGCAAGAAGCGGCAAGCCCCACACCGCCACCGATGCAATAGCCGCGGATCATGGCGATGGTGGGCTTCGGAAACTCGTGCACGCCGGAATAGCTTTTCTCCACCGCAAGGTTGTAGCTTGCGACCGCCTCCTTTGTCGCGCGCTCGCTGTCGAATTTCGAGATGTCGGCACCGGATACGAAGGCCTTGCCGCCGGCGCCGGTAATCACGACGACGCCTATGCCGTCATCCTTGGCAAAATCCGCCAAAATGCGATTGGTCGCCTCCCACATCTCGAGCGAGACGGCGTTGTGGCGCTCCGGATTGTTGAAGATCACGTAGCCGACGCGGCCCTCCTTTTTCGCCAGCATCTTGTCGGTGCCACTCATGATCCGCTCCTCGTCTCTTGTCGTCCCGGCGTCATATCACGTTTTTACGGCGCAGCGCGTCGATCTCCTTGACGCTGAAGCCGAATTCCTTGAGCACCTCGTCAGTGTGCTGGCTGAGATCGGGCGGGGGAGCCACGACCTTGCTCGGTGTGCGCGAGAGTTTGACCGGCTGGCCGACGACACGAAGTTTCTTGCCATCCTTCTTTTCGATGTTTCTCACGATGCCGAGATGCTCGACCTGCGGGTCGGCGAACACTTCGTCGATCCTGTAGATCGGACCGCAGGACACGCCGGCGGTATTCAGCCGCTCGATCCACTGTGCGCTGGTGCGGCCGGAAAGATAATGTTCGATCTCGGCATTGAGCGCATCGCGATTTTTCAATCGCGCCGCCGGGGTCTCGTACTCGGGCTTCTGGAGAAGCGCCGACGCATCGATCGCGCGGGCGAGACGCTCCCACATGGCCTGGCCGGGGCTCGCGATATTGATATGGCCGTCAGCGGTCTTGAACACGCCGGTCGGTATGCTGGTCGGATGGTTGTTCCCGGCCTGGGGCGGAACCTCGCCCTTGATCAGCCAGCGCGCAGCCTGGAAGTCGAGCATGAAGATCTGCGCCTCCAGGAGCGAGGTCTCGACCGCCTGGCCCTCGCTCGATTGCTCGCGCTCGATCAACGCCACCAGGATGCCGAGCGCGCAGAAAAGTCCCGCCGAGAGGTCCGCAATCGGGATGCCGGCGCGAACCGGGCCCTGACCGGGCAGGCCGGTGATCGACATGATCCCGCCCATGCCTTGCGCGATCTGATCGAAGCCCGGCCGCTCGCGGTAAGGCCCGCCCTGGCCGAAGCCGGAGATGCTGGCAAGAATGATCCGCTTGTTGATCTTGCGGAGCGCCGCGTAGTCGATCCCGAGCCGCTCCTTCACGTCGGGCCGGAAATTCTCGACCACGACGTCGGCCTTCTTGAGCATGCGCTTGAAGGCGGCGAGCCCTTCCGGCGCCTTCAGATTGAGGGTGAGGCTGCGCTTGTTGCGGTGGAGGTTCTGGAAGTCGGGACCGTGCCGGGGGCCGCCCGCGGGTTCGCCGCTTTCCAGCCCCGCCGGGGGCTCGATCTTGATGACATTGGCGCCCCAATCGGCGAGCTCGCGCACCGCCGTCGGCCCCGATCTCACCCGCGTGAGATCGAGCACGGTGTAGCGTGCGAGCGCCTTGGAGGCCCTGGGAAACGCCATTTCAATCATCTCAAAGCGACGGTTTACGGGCGGACATGTTTAGCACGTTCCAATCGAGCGATGACGACAAGGTCGTGATCGATCTGGCGGAAGGGAGAAGCGGCATCAGTGGTTGATGAAATCTTCAATGGCGGCGAGGAATTCTTTCGGCTGCTCAAGCGGCGGACAGTGGCCGCAGGTCTTGATCTCGATATAGCGCGCCCCCGGCACCTTACTGGCAATAACTTTATTGAGGACGGGCGGCGTTGCCTGATCGAGCTCACCGCAGACGACGAGGGTCGGCACCTTGAGCTTCGGCAGCCCGGGCACGAGATCGGCATCGACCAGGATCGCGCAGGCTTCGCGGAAAGCGGCGGGATCGATCTTGAGGAGGACGGCACGGCGCTCCTCAAGCGCTTGCGGGTGTTTGGCGAGATACGCGGCATGGAAGACGCGGTTCGCCGCGATGTCGGCGATGGCGCCGAGGCCTCCGCTTGCGACCTTTTCCGACATCACGCGGAAGGCTTGTTTGCCCGCGGGCGGAAATCCCGCCGCCACGTCGGCGAGCACAAGCCGGCCGATGCGGTCGCCGTGCGCGATGGCGAAGGCGAGCGCGACCGTGCCGCCATAGCCGTTGCCCATGAGGATCGCGTCGCGGGCGATCTTGAACTCGTTGAACGCCTCACGCACGAAGGCGACATAGGCGTCGATCGCGGCGCCGACGGCTCTCGATCCGTGAAAACCCGGCAGATTGAGGAGCGTCACCCGGAAGCGCGCCGAGAGCGCCGGCAAGACCGGATCGAAGGCATGGCGGTCGGTGAGGAGCGAATGGAGCACGACGAGGTCGCGCCCCTTGCCCTTCCGGGCCGAGGTGATCTTGCCGCCTGAAGCGGTGAGTTCGGTGGTATCCATCGGCAGCCGTGCCCATGCAAGCCGACGCGAATAGGCGTCGGCTTGCATGGCGCGTGTGATCAAACTCTAGCAGGCCGCGGGGCCTTGCCGGAGGGCCCGCCAGTTCCGCCGGTGGCGGTCTCGAGTTCCTCGAGCCGCCGGTTTCTCGGCTCGATCCCCCAGAGGTAGACGACGATGATCTGGATGATGAGGAGGCCGATCATCAGTCCCAATACGCCGGCTACCTTGTAGGTTTGGAACAACGACAGCACGATGAAGGGCGAGACGATGGTCGCGGCGCGTCCGATGGTGTTGCAAATGCCGTTCGCGCGCAGCCGGATCTCGGTCGGAAACAGCTCCGGCGTATAGACGCCGAACAGGATCGCGACCTGGATATAGATCGACACGATCAGGAGAAAACCGATGCTCAGGATCAGCGCCGGATCGGTCGTGGCTCCGAAGGTCGCGTAGATCGCGCCGAATATGATGACGAGCACCGATGACCCGATGATACTCGGCTTGCGGCCGATGTAATCGGAGCTAAAGGCTCCGATGGCGCAGCCGATCGGGGACCCCAGGATGATCACCAGCGTGTAGGCGAACGATCTCGTGATGGTGAGGCCCTGTTGGACGAAGAACTGCGGCAGCCACACCACGAATCCGAAGATCAGGGTATTGATCACGACCAGCACGACGCTGCCGACCACCATGCTCTGAAGAATCGGAGGCTTGGCGAGGGAAGCGAGACTGAAAGACGGCGCCGGCTTCGGCGACGCGGGCGGCGGCAGCGGCCCGGCGGTCGCGGCTTCTTTTTCGATCGACTGCATCAACGCTTCGGCTTCCACAGTCCGGCCTTGGGATTCGAGCCAGCGTGGCGACTCGGGAAGATTTTTGCGCAGGTACCAGACCACGAGCGCGCCGACGCCGGCGATGATGAACATCGGGCGCCAGCCGAACGTGGGGATGATGAGGGTGCCGAGCAATGTCGTTACCGGCAGCCCGGATACGACCAGGAACGCCATGAAGGCGAGCCAGCGTCCGCGCGATTTCGGCGGTACGAATTCGGTCAAGGTCGAATAGCCGACCACGATCTCGGCGCCGAGGCCGAGCCCCATGACGAAGCGCAATATATTCAGCGTCTCCATATCGGGCGCGAAGGCGGCAGCGAGCGAGGCAAGCCCGAAGATCATCAGATTGAACTGGTAGGTGAAGCGCCGGCCGTACTTGTCGCCGAGGAAGCCGGTGATGAAAGCGCCGATCGTCATTCCGAGGAACGTGAGCGAAATGAATTGCGCATTCTGCGGCAAGGTCGAGAACTTGCTCTGCAGCGTCGCGCCGAGCACGGTGGTGCCGACATAGAGATCGTAGCCGTCGAAGAACATGCCCGCGCCGATCAGCCAGAAGATCCGATAGTGGAACGAGCTGATCGGTAGCCGGTCGAGGCGAGCGCCGGCATTCACTATTGTTGCCATGGTTGTTCCCTCCCCCGAAAAAGCGATTGTGACGACAGGAGGATCACATCGTCAAGGACGGCCCTCCGGAGGACGGACCGGCTTGCGTCTCGGACGCAGTCAATTCGTCTCTCCCGTGGCGCTATCGTTTCGGTTAAACTCACATTCCACATGGATAACTCCGTAAAGGCCGCCCACGTCCCGGAAGTCCTGATCGACGACGCAGAGCCCGGCGAACCCACCCGCTTGTTACGGTTCACGGGTTTCGTGGATGCGATCGCCGCTCATGAGGCAGAAGAGGTGGCGCCTGCATTCGCCGCGTTGGAGGCGGCGCTCAGTCAGGGTCTGCATGCGGCCGGGTATTTTTCTTATGAGCTCGGCTACTTGCTGGAGCCGCGGCTGACACCGCTCCTGTGGCCGGAGCGGCGCGTGCCATTGTTATGGTTTGGCCTATTCCGCGCTTGTGAGCGGCTCGGTGGATCGAAAGCCATGGCCGCGCTCGGGGCCGAGGATGGCGGGCGGGCCTATGCCGGGCCGCTGGTGCACGAATTCGACCCGGCTCTCTATCGCCCGCGTTATCGCAAGATCAAGAATTACATCGCGGCCGGCGATGTCTATCAGGTCAATCTTACGTTCCGTTCGCGTTTCGCGTTTCTCGGGAACCCGCGCGCTTTGTATCGCGATCTGCGCCAGGCGGCGTGCGCGGCGCATAGTGCCTATGTCGATGACGGCGAACGCACGATCCTGAGCCTTTCGCCGGAGTTGTTCTTCACGTTGAAGGACCGCTGGATCACCACGCGGCCGATGAAGGGCACGGCCGCGCGCGGCGCGAATGAAGAAGAGGACGCGAAAGCCCGCATCCATCTGCAGGCGAGCGACAAGTCCCGCGCCGAAAATCTGATGATCGTCGATCTCCTGCGCAATGATCTCGGCCGCGTGGCCGAGATGGGCAGCGTGAAGGTGGACGATCTGTTCGCGGTCGAGACCTACCCGACCTTGCATCAGATGGTCTCGTCGGTGCGCGCGCGCCTCAAACCCGGCACCCGGCCCGAGGCGCTCATCCGGGCGATCTTTCCCTGCGGATCGGTGACGGGAGCGCCGAAAATCCGCGCCATGGAGATCATCCGCGAATGCGAGACGAGCCCGCGCGGCGTCTATTGCGGAGCGATCGGATATTTTGCGCCGGATGGACGCGCCGCCTTCAATGTCGCGATCCGGACGCTCACGATCACCGACGGATGGGGCGAGCTCGGGATCGGCGGCGGGCTGGTGCAGGATTCGGAAGAGGCCGCCGAATATGCCGAATGCCTGCTGAAGGCGCGCTATTACGAAGTCCAGCGCAAACCAATCGGCCTGATCGAGACATTGCGTCACGAGCCGTCATCGGGGTTCGTACGCATTGATCTGCATCTCGACCGCATGATGCGTTCGGCACGGGCGCTGGGCTTGGCCTTCGATCGTACAAGCGCGCGTCAAGCGCTCGACGGCGCGGTCGCGGGAGAGACGCGGACGTTGCGCGTACGGCTGACGCTCGATGAGGTGGGGAAATTCGCGGCGACGGCTGAGCTCCTAGCCGGCGAGAACGGGCGGGTATGGACCTATGTGGTTTCACCGGTGCGGCTGTCGAGCGCCGACGCGCTCGCACGGCACAAGACGAACTGGCGCGCAATCTATGACGAGGAACAGGCGCGCGCGGCGCGGGAGACCGGCGCCGACGAAGTGATTTTTCTGAATGAGCGCGATGAGGTGGTCGAAGCGAGCCGGACCAACGTCTTCGCCCGGATCGGCGGGCGTCTGGTCACGCCGCCCCTATCCGCGGGAGCGCTCGGCGGCTGCTTGCGGCGTGCTTTGCTCGACGACCCGCAGAGCGGCTGCGTGGAGGGCGGATTGACGCTCGACGATCTGAAGGAGGCCGATGCGGTCTATCTCGGCAATTCGCTGCGCGGGCTCATGCGCGCGGTGCCCGCGGAGACCAAAACCAAGAGCAGCCCGCTGTTGCCCGAACCATCAACGGCGCGCGGCTGAATTGAGGAGCAAGAAGGGAATGGTGCCCAGGGACGGAATTGAACCGCCGACACCGTGATTTTCAGTCACGTGCTCTACCAACTGAGCTACCTGGGCGCCTGATCCCGCTGTTGACGGCGGGCGATCGAGGGCGCCGGGTTA
>JAHFPO010000114.1 GCA_023266695.1 Hyphomicrobiales bacterium
CGTGCTGCCGGTCGATGCCGTGGTGGCGCAAAGGTTCGGGGCGAACGCCCCCTCGCGGGTCGTTTCCGTCGACGCGGTCGGGCCCGAGGACATGATCCTCGACATCGGGCCGAAGAGCATCGAGCGCGTGATCTCGACGCTCGCCCGCTCAAAGACGCTCCTATGGAACGGACCGTTCGGCGCCTTCGAGCTTTCGCCCTTCGATGCCGGCACCATCGAGGTCGCCGAAGCGACGGCGGAACTCACCGTCGCCGGCAAGCTTATCTCCGTCGCCGGCGGCGGCGATACGGTCGCGGCCCTCCATCAGGCTGGCGTCGCCGACCGCTTCAGCTATGTCTCGACGGCGGGCGGAGCCTTCCTCGAATGGCTGGAAGGCAAGGCGCTTCCGGGAGTCGAGGCGCTGTGGGTAAGGTAAACGGGCGCGGTCTCCCACACCAAAAACCGAGCTGGCTATAATCGCGGCTGAACAACCCGTCCGAGAATCAAGAAAGAGGGTCCGATGAACCTCGCTGAGCTCCACAAAGTCGCGCTCGCCATGGTCGCGCCCGGCAAGGGCATCCTCGCCGCCGACGAGAGCACCGGCACCATCAAGAAGCGCTTCGAGGCGATCGGCGTGGAATCCACCGCCGACAGCCGGCGCGATTATCGCGAGCTCCTGTTCCGCTCCACCGAGGCGATGAAGAACCACATCTCGGGCGTGATCCTCTTTGACGAGACCATCCGCCAGACCGCCCGCGATGGAACCCCGCTCACGAAGGTGATCACCGCCGCCGGCGCCATCCCCGGCATCAAGGTCGACAAGGGGACAAGGCCGCTCGCGCTCTCGCCCGGCGAAGTCATCACCGAGGGCCTCGACGGCCTGCGCGAGCGTCTCATCGAATATCGCGGCCTCGGCGCCAAATTCGCCAAGTGGCGCGCCGTCATCGACATCGCTCCCGGCATTCCAACCCCGAACTCGGTCACGGCCAATATGCACGCGCTCGCGCGCTATGCGGCGCTCTGCCAGGAGGAAGACATCGTGCCGATCGTCGAGCCCGAGGTGCTGATGGACGGCGACCACGACACCGATCGCTGTTACCAAGTCACCGAATGGGTGCTGAAGACGCTCTATCAGGAACTCGACGTGGCGCGCGTAGAGCTCGAGGGCACGGTGTTGAAGCCCAACATGGTGGTCCCCGGCAAGAAGTGCGCGAAACGCGCCACGGTCGAGGAGGTGGCGGAGAAGACCGTGCGCGTGCTCAAGGCCTGCGTGCCCTCGGCCATACCCGGGATCGCGTTCCTCTCCGGCGGCCAGTCGGATGAGGAAGCGACCGCCCATCTCGACGCCATGAACCGGATCAAGGGGCTGCCCTGGAAGGTCACCTTCTCCTATGGCCGCGCCTTGCAGGCGGCGCCGCAGAAGGCCTGGTCCGGCAAGGCCGAAAACGTGGCGGCCGCCCAGCGCGCCTTCGCGCACCGCGCCCGCATGAACGGTCTGGCGACGCTCGGCCAGTGGAAGAGGGAATTGGAGAAGAAGGCCGCATAATGTTCATTTGGTCATCCCGGTTCCTCCGCCGGGATGGCGCCAGGTGAAGCCAAGCCCCGGTTTTGCCGCCATCCCGCGCCATCGGTCGGGTCATGGATCGACGTCAAAGCGAGCCGGAACAGCTGAAGCCGGGGTTTGTCCTGGTGAGCCCCGTGATCGAGGACGCGGAAAGCTTCGCGCCCAAGCTCGCCGCCGCCTGCCGCGCCGGCGCTGTGGCTGCGGTCATTCTCCGCCTCTCTTCCGCCGGCGACGCCGATCTCCTCGCCCGCGCGCGTGCGCTCGCGCCGGCGGCCCAGGCGACCGGTGCCGCTTTCCTGCTCGACGGCCTCCCGCAGCTGGTGGTCCCGGCTGCCGTTGACGGCGTTCATCTCGGCGACTCCAAGGCCATCCCGTACGCGAAGTCGGTGCTCAAGGAAAATTACATCGTCGGCGCGGGCGGCCTCGCCAACCGTCACGATGCCATGGTCGCCGGCGAGAGCGGCACCGACTATGTGCTGTTCGGGGAACCGGACGCGGCCGGACGACGGACGCTTTTGCCGGCGCTGGTCGAGCGCGTCACCTGGTGGGCGGAGCTGTTCAAGCTGCCCGCGATCGCTTACGCCGGAAATCTCGACGAGATCGAAACCCTGATACGGGCGGGCGCCGACTTCATCGCCCTCGGCGAGGAGGTGATCTGGAACTCGCCCGCGGGCCCCGCGGCCGCGCTCGCCGCGGCATCGGTCCGGCTCGATGCTTCGGAGCCGGTGAAATGATCTCGATCCGGCGACTGATTGCGCTTGCCGTCCTCGGTTTCGTTGTCGCCGTCGCGAGCCATGCGGAGGCTGAACAAAAACAGCCCGCCGCCAAGCCGGCGCCGAAATCCGCCACCCAGTCCGCTCCCAAACCGGCTCCGTCGGTCGATCTCGCCTATGGCGCCTACCAGCGCGGCTTTTATCTCACCGCCTTCGCCGAAGCCATACGCGCGGTCGAAGAAAACAAGGATCCCAAGGCGATGGCTCTGCTCGGCGAGCTCTATCTCAACGGTCTCGCCGTGAAGCCCGATGAAAAACTCGCAGCCGATTGGTATCGCCGCGCCGTCGAGCGCGGCGACCGCGAGGCCATGTTGGAGCTCGGCGTGCTCTATCAGCAGGGACGCGGGGTCAAGAAGGACCGCGACGAAGCGGCGCGTCTCTTCGCCGCCGCCGCCGAACGGGGAAATGCGCCGGCCGCCTACAATCTCGCGCTCCTCTATATCGAGGGACAGGTCTTCGCTCAGGACTACGCCGCCGCCGTGCGCTGGTTGCGGGTAGCGGCCGAACGCGATCTCGGCGACGCCCAGCATGCGCTCGCGCTTCTCTACAAGGAAGGCAGCGGCGTCCCCAAGGACCCCGCCGAAGCGGTGCGCTGGCTCGCCCGCGCGAGCGCGCTCGGTCACGTGCCGGCCATGACCGAATATGCGATCGCGCTGTTCAACGGCGACGGCGTAGAGAAGGACGAAGCGCGCGCAGCGGCGCTCTTCCGTCGTGCCGCGCTCAACGGCGGTGCGGTCGCGCAGAACCGGCTGGCGCGGATTCTCGCGGCCGGACGCGGCCAGCCGAAGAACCCGGTCGAAGCCTGCGCCTGGCATCACCTCGCGCGTGAACAAGGCCTCTCCGATCCCTCGCTCGATATCGGCTGCAACGCGCTCTCCCCCGACGACCAGGCCGCCGCCGAGCGGCTGATGCGGAGCTGGGAGGCGGGAGCCGCGCCGCCCCGCACTTGACGCCGACCGGCTGCCGCTGGCACCTGAGCGTGCCACTCCAATCCTGGGATCAGCGATGAAGATCAACGGCAACGAGATCCGGCCCGGCATGGTCATCGAATACGACGGCTCGCTCTGGGTCGCCGTGAAGGCCATGGCGGTGAAGCCGGGCAAGGGTCCGGCCTATAATCAGGTCGAGCTCAAGAACGTGATCGATGGTCGCAAGCTCAACAACCGCTTCGGCTCGGACGAGCGGGTCGAGCGTGCGCATCTGGAACAGAAGGATTTTCAATATCTCTACAAGGAAGGCGACCACCTCGTGTTCATGGATCTCGACAGCTACGAACAGAAGGAACTGACCGAGGACTTCGTCGGCGAGCGCGCGGCCTTCCTGCAGGACGGCATGAAGGTCACCCTCGAAATGCACGGGGAGCGTCCGATCGGCATCAAGTTGCCCGACCAGGTGGTGCTCAAGATCGTCGAGGCCGACGCGGTGGTAAAGGGTCAGACCGCGGCCTCCTCCTACAAGCCGGCCAGGCTCGAGAACGGGCTCCGGGTCCTGGTTCCTCCCTTCATCGCGGCGGGGGAGAAGATCGTGGTCGATACCAACGAAATGACCTACGTCCGCCGCGCGGAGTGATCTCATCGCCCTCCTCACGATGAGGGCGGCTTGCAGGCGCCATGATTCGCTCCGCCCTCATCAATGTGATGGTTGCCGCCGCCCGCAAGGCGGGCCGCGTGCTCATCCGCGACTTCGGCGAGGTCGAGCAGCTGCAGGTCTCGCTCAAGGGACCGGGCAATTTCGTCTCCGCCGCCGACCGCCGCGCCGAGGAGATTCTGCATATTGAGCTTTCCAAGGCTCGCCCCGGCTTCGGATTCCTGATGGAGGAGCGCGGCCGCATCGAGGGCAAGGACCGATCGAACCAATGGGTGGTCGATCCCCTGGACGGCACCACCAATTTCCTCCACGGCATCCCGCTGTTCGCGATCTCGATCGCGCTGGTGAAGGACGGCACTGCGGTCGCCGGCGTGGTGTTCAATCCGGTGAGCGATGAGCTCTACGTGGCCGAACGAGGCCGCGGCGCCTTCCTCAACGACCGGCGGCTGCGCGTGGCGGCCAGGCGCGAGCTCACCGATTGCGTGGTCTGTTGCGGCATTCCGCACCGCGGCCGCGGCGATCTCGCGCTGTTCCGCAAGGAGCTCGCCGCGGTGCAGGAGCGCGTCGCCGGCGTCCGGCGCACGGGTGCGGCGGCGCTCGATCTGGCCTGGGTCGCGGCCGGGCGCTTCGACGCCTTCTGGGAGCGCGGACTTTCGTCCTGGGACCTCGCCGCCGGGCTCGTGATCGCGCGCGAGGCGGGCGGCATCGTCACCGATCTCGACGGCGGCGACGAGGTGCTCGACAAGGGCTCCGTGATCGCCGGCAACGAACTGGTGCATCGCGCGCTCATCGCCGTCCTTACTGCCGCCTGACTGGCGCCGTCATTCCGCCGTTACCGCCCGGCATTTCATTTTCGCCCGCCTGTGCCATAGTCGGCGGGCGAACGCATGGATAAGGCCCATGGCGCGCGACACCGACTTCTTCATCAAAGTCTCCTCGCCCCGGATCTTCCTCGTCCGGATGCTGGTGTTTCTCATCCTGGTCGCGCTCGGCGCGGTCCTGCTCTATCGCCAGATCTGGGCCGCCTTCCTCGCCAATCCGGGTCTCAACGGCATCATCCTCGGCGCGCTCTTGATCGGCATCGTGATGACGATCCGGCAGGTGCTGCGGCTGTTCCCCGAGGTCCAGTGGGTCAATGGATTTCGCCTCGCCGATCCCGGGCTCGCGGTTTCGCGGCCGCCGGTCCTGCTCGCGCCTATGGCGGCGCTCCTCGGCGACCGCATGGGCCGCATGTCGATCACGCAATCGACCATGCGCGGCATCCTCGAATCGATCGGCACCCGCCTCGAGGAGGCGCGCGACGTGGCGCGCTATCTCACCGGCTTGCTCGTCTTCCTCGGCCTGCTCGGCACCTTCTGGGGCTTGCTCGAGACGGTCGGCTCGATCGGCAAGGTCGTCCAATCGCTCGAGATCGGCGCCGACGCCGGCCGGGTGTTCGAGGACTTGAAGAGCGGGCTTGCCGCCCCGCTCGGCGGCATGGGCATCGCCTTTTCATCCTCGCTGTTCGGGCTCGCCGGCTCGCTCGTCCTCGGCTTTCTCGATCTGCAGGCGGGCCAAGCGCAGAACCGCTTCTACACCGATCTCGAGGACTGGTTGTCGACGACGGTGCGCGACCTCGGCGGCGGCGCGGGCGAGGGAGCAGCCGCGGGCGGCGGCCGGATGGCCGAAGTTCTGCCGAATTTTATGGTCGAAGAATTCGTGGCGGCGATTGCGCGCCTCGAACAAGCGTTGCGGCCGGTCAGTTCCATGGCGCCCATTCCGGTCGAGCCGATCACGGCGGCGATCGACCGGCTCGAACAGGTGGTCAAGGAGTCCGGTTCCCAGCGCGCCGCAAAGGCCATGGTGCAGCTCGCCGAGAGCCTGCAGAATCTCGTTCAGCACATGCGATCCGAGCAGCAGATGCTGCGCGATTGGGTCGAGGCCCAGGCCGGGCAGCAGAACGAGATTCACAGACTGCTTGAGCGGCTCACTCGCATCGAGGCCGGCACCGAGCGGATGTAAGCCATGGCTCTCGGGCGCACGCGCGCAGGCTATCGCGGGGTCAATTACTGGCCGGGCTTCGTCGACGCGCTTTCCACGCTGCTTCTGGTCTTCATTTTTCTGTTGTCGGTGTTCATGCTCACCCAGTACTTCCTGAGCCAGGAGATCACCGGCAAGGAGAACGTGCTCGCCCGGTTGAGCGTGCAGATCAAGCAACTCTCCGAGATCCTCGCGCTCGAGCGCGCGAATACGAGTTCGCTCGAGGATCAGATCGCTACATTGCGCGCGAGCCTGCGCAGCGCCACGACCGAGCGCGACCGCTTGCGTGGAGCCGGCGGCACCGGCACCGACGCGAAAGCGCTGGCGGCGGAGCTGGAGAGCGAACGCGCTCTCAACGAACGCCAAGTGTCGCAGCTCGCGCTCCTCAATCAGCAGATCGCGGCGCTGCGCCGGCAGATCGCCGCGATCGAGGAAGCCCTCGAAGCTTCCGAGAAGCGCAACAAGGAGAGCCGGACCAAGATCACCGATCTCGGCCAGCGGCTCAATGTGGCGCTGGCGCAACGGGTGCAGGAGCTGCAACGCTACCGCTCGGAATTCTTCGGACGGCTGCGGGAAATTCTCGGCAACCGGCCGGAGATCCGGATCGTCGGCGACCGTTTCGTGTTCCAGTCCGAGGTGTTCTTCGACCGCGGTTCCGCCGCCTTGCGCCCCGAAGCGCGCCCCGAGCTCGACAAGCTCGCCAGCGCGCTGCTCGATCTGGAGGGCAAGATTCCGAAGGACCTTGCCTGGGTCCTGCGCATCGACGGCCATACCGACACGCGCCCGATCGCGACCGCCCAGTTCCCCACCAACTGGGAACTGTCGTCCGCGCGCGCGATCTCGGTGGTGCAGTATCTGATCGGCGGGGGGGTGAAGCCGATCCGCTTGGTCGCCGCCGGGTTCGGCGAGTTCCAGCCGATCGAGGCGGGCGCGACCGAGGAAGCCTTTCGGCGCAATCGGCGCATCGAATTGAAGCTCACCGAACGGTGAGCGCGTGACGGCCGAGATTCTCCTGCGCCCCTATCGCGCCGACGATCTGGAGCCCGCCCTTGCGCTGTGGCGGCGCGCCTGGGACGCCGCCATGCCGGAGATCGATTTCGCCGCCCGCCAGAAGTGGTGGCGTGAGCGCTGGACGCGGGAGCTCGTTCCGAACCATTCGATCGTGATCGCCGAGCGCGACGGGCGTATCATCGGCTTCGTGGCGATCGATCCCGCGACCGGCTGGCTCGATCAGATCGTAGTCGATCCGGCGCTGTGGAACTCGGGCGTCGCCGAGCGATTGCTCGCCGAAGCGAAGCAGATCGCGCCCAGCGGCATCCAGCTCGACGTCAATCAGTCGAATCTGCGGGCGATCCGTTTCTACGAGCGCATGGGTTTCGAGCGCAGCGGCTCGGCAGCCAATCCGATCTCGGGAGCACCGACCTATCTCTATGGTTGGAAGCCGAAGCGGTGAGCCAATCGGTCGATCAGACCACGACCGTGCCGAACTGCAGCTCGGCGAGCCGCGCATAGAGCCCGCCTTTCGCGACCAAGCTCGCGTGCGTGCCCTCCTCCACGATGCGCCCGCGGTCGATGACGAGGATGCGGTCGGCGCCGAGCACGGTGGCGAAGCGATGGGCGATCACCAGCGAGGTGCGGCCCTCCATCGAGCGCTCGAGCGCTTCCTGCACCAGCGTCTCGCTCTCGGCATCGAGCGCCGAGGTCGCTTCGTCGAGGAGAAGCACTTTCGCATCGCGCAGGATCGCCCGCGCGATCGCAATGCGCTGGCGCTGGCCGCCCGAGAGCGTGACGCCGCGCTCGCCCACGGGCGAGTCGTAGCCCTGCGGCA
>JAHFPO010000224.1 GCA_023266695.1 Hyphomicrobiales bacterium
GAAGACGGCAAGAGCCTGCAGAACGAGCTCGAACTCGTCGAAGGCATGCAGTTCGACCGTGGGTATCTCTCGCCGTACTTCATCAACAACCCGGAAAAGCAGATCGCGGTGCTGGATGACCCGTACATCCTGCTGCACGACAAGAAGATCAGCTCGATCCGCGAGCTGCTGCCGATCCTCGAGCTGGTGGCCAAGTCCGGCAAGCCGCTCCTGATCATCGCCGAGGAAGTCGAAGGCGAGGCGCTCGCCACCCTGGTGGTGAACAACATCCGCGGCATTCTGAAGACCGTCGCGGTGAAGGCGCCGGGCTTCGGCGACCGCCGCAAGGCGATGCTGGAGGACATGGCCGTCCTGGCCGGCGGCACGGTGATCAGCGAGGAGCTGGGCCTGAAGCTGGAGAACGTCACGCTCAAGGACCTCGGCAAGGCGAAGAAGATCGAGGCCGGCAAGGAGAACACCACCATTATCGACGGCGCTGGCAACAAGAAGGATATTGAGGGACGCGTCAAGATGATCCGCGTGCAGATCGAGGAAGCCACCAGCGACTACGACAAGGAGAAGCTGCAGGAGCGCGTGGCGAAGCTCGCCGGCGGCGTGGCGCTGGTCAAGGTCGGCGCGGCGACCGAGGTCGAGATGAAGGAGAAGAAGGCCCGCGTCGAGGATGCGCTGCATGCGACCCGCGCCGCGGTCGAGGAAGGCATCGTCCCGGGCGGCGGTGTGGCGTTCCTGCGGGCGCGCAAGGCGCTCGAGGGCAAGATCAAGGTAGCCAACGACGACCAGCAGGCGGGCATCAGGATCGTGATGCGCGCGCTGGAAGAGCCGATTCGCCAGATCGTGGCGAACTCGGGCGCCGAACCTTCGGTCGTTCTCAACAAGGTGACCGAGGGCAAGGGCGTGAACTACGGCTACAACGCGCAGACCGACGAGTTCGGCGACCTGGTGGAGATGGGCGTCATCGATCCCACCAAGGTGGTGCGCTTTGCGCTGCAGAACGCGTCCTCGGTTGCCGGCCTGATGCTCACCACCGACGCGATGGTCGCGGAACTGGTGGAAGAGAAGAAGGGCGGCGGCGGCCATGACCACGGTGGCGGCATGGGTGGTATGGGCGGCATGGGCGGGATGGATATGTGACGCGGCGATAGCCGCGTCATCCCCGCGAAAGCGGGGATCCAGTAATCCGGAAAGGGGCCCGCCTGGGCCCCTTTTCATTTTATAATCCGCCCCTCTTCACGCCGCGCCCGGAACGTGGGGCGCATCCGGCACGGCCAAGTAGCTCAGTTGGTAGAGCAGAGGACTGAAAATCCTTGTGTCGGTGGTTCGATTCCGCCCTTGGCCACCAAATTCTCAAGCCCTTTCGGCAATCAGAACGACATTCGAACCGCCAAACGCGAAGGAATTCGACATCACGGCGCGCGGTGGATCGACGCGCTCGGCCTTGCAGGCGACGTGGCGCACCGCGCAGGCCGGGTCGATGTCCACCAGGTTCGCCGTTGGCGGAATCACGCCTTCGCTGAAGGGCATCAGCGCGGCGGCCATTTCCAGCGCCCCGGCGCCGCCCAGAAGATGCCCGTGCATCGACTTGGTAGAGCTGACCGGTACGTCGTGCGCGCCGAACACCGCTTTGATCGCTTCACACTCCACGACGTCGCCGACGATGGTGGCGGTGCCGTGGGCGTTGATGTAGCCGATGTCCCCGGGCGCAAGGCCGGATTCGGCGAGCGCCTGTGTCATCGCGCGCACCTGGCCGTCGCGGTCGGGCTTGGACATGTGCGCGGCGTCGCAGGAGTTGCCGTAGCCGCTGATGACCGCGAGGACCTGCGCGCCGCGCGCGCGCGCCCGTGACTCTTCTTCCAGTACCAGCGCGGCCGCGCCTTCGCCCAGCACCAGGCCGCCGCGGCGCTTGTCAAAAGGCTTGCAGCTCGCGGCTGCATCCGCGGCATCGGCCGGCGCGAGCGTGCGCAGCGCCTGCCAGGCGGCGAGCATGCCGGGGGCGAGCAGTGCTTCGGCGCCGCCTGCCACCAGTGCGTCTGCGCGTCCGCTGCGTATCGCGAGCGTCGCTTCACCGATCGCCATCGCCGAGGAGGAGCAGGCAGTGGAGAAATTCGCGAACAGTCCGCGCAATCCCCACTTCACGGCGACATTCGATCCGGCGGCGTTGTTCATCGCCATCACCACGGAAAGCGGCCGCAGCCTGAAGTCGTTGTTGCCGTAGACGGTGCGGTAGGCGGTCTCGAGCGTGTGCGCGCCGCCCATGCCGGTGCCCCAGTAGACGCCGAGACGATTGCGGTCGGCTGCGGCGATATCGAGACCGCTCGCCGCAAGCGCCTGGCCGGCCGCGCTCAGCGCGAACTGCGCCACGCGATCGAGGGACCCGGCTTCCGCGCCCTTGAAATGCGCGGCGGCATCCCAGTCGATGAGCGCACCGACCTGCACCCCCGAGCCGAGCGTCACTTCATCGGGCAGGCGGCGAATTGCCGAGCGCCCGTCGGCGAGCGAGCGCCGGAATGCCTCCAGGCCGATGCCGAGCGGAGAAACGACGCCGATGCCGGTGACCGCGACGCGCCGCTCGCCCATCGCGGGGCCCCGGACTCAGCCCTTGCCCGCGGCCTGCAGCGACGCCGCGACGTGGCGCTCGAGGTCGGCGAGGCACTTGATGTTGCGCAGGTCCTCGTCGGAGACCTTGACGCCG
>JAHFPO010000020.1 GCA_023266695.1 Hyphomicrobiales bacterium
AAATTCCTACCGCCATAAGCTCGACACAAATTGCCTTCCAGAACCTTGTCATGCATTTTGCTCCTCGATGACTGCTTGGAACCGCCACCAAAAGCCGAATATCTAAAAATGGCTAAGTGGCAGGCGTGAACCTATAGCACCATGTCGGGGAGACGAGGAAGCCAAAAGGCGGCGTCCGGGACGTTTCCGGCGTGCTGGGCCACCGGACCATTCCGGAGAGGCCGATTTGGCCCTTTCCCTCGGCATTCAGTTTTCGCGACCTTGGTGGATAGGAAGCGCCATGATCTTCCGCCAGCTCTTCGACCAGGTGTCGGGCACCTACACCTATCTCCTCGCCAGCCGGCGCGGCGGCGAGGCCATGATCATCGATCCGGTGATCGAGAAGGTCGACCGCTATCTGCAGCTCATCAAGGAGCTCGACCTCAGGCTGGTGAATGCGGTGGACACGCACTTGCACGCCGACCATGTCACCGGCCTCGGCGCGCTGCGCGACCGCACCCATTGCATCACGGTGATGGGCGAGCAAAGCCAGGTCGACGTCGTCTCCCTGCGCGTCGCCGAGGGTGATAAGCTCACGGTCGAAGGGATCGCCCTCGACGTACTCTATACCCCCGGCCATACCGACGATTCCTACAGCTTCCTCATGGGCGACCGGGTATTCACCGGCGACACCCTGCTCATCCGCGGCACCGGCCGCACCGATTTCCAGAACGGCGATCCGCGCGCGCAATATGACTCGATCTTCGGAAAGCTGTTGCGGCTGCCGGAGGAAACGCTCGTCTATCCCGCCCACGACTACAAGGGCGAGAGCGTCAGCACCATCGGCGAGGAGAAACGGTTCAATCCGCGCCTGCAGGTGAAATCGATCGACGAATATGTCGAGCTGATGAACAATCTGAAGCTTCCCAATCCCAAGATGATGGACGTGGCGGTGCCGGCCAATCTCCATGTCGGCCTGCACCAGGAGGAGATCGCCAGGCGCGGCTGGGCGCTCTCGGCGGCCGAGGCGATGCCGCTCGTGGGAAAATCCGATGTGACCTTCATCGACTTGCGGGAGACGCACGAGCGCGAAAAATACGGACAAATTCCCGGCTCGCTGCACGCGCCCTATCCCGATCTCGCCGAGAACACCCGGCCGGGCGGCGTGTTGCATGCGCTCGCGCAGGCGACCGGCAAACGCATGTTGTTTTATTGCGCCTTCGGCGAGCGCTCGGCCATGGCGGTGCAGGCGGCGCAGGACACCGGCATCAAGTCCGCCACTCATATCGAGGGCGGGCTCGATGCCTGGAAGAAGGCGAGTGGCCCGGTGGAGCGGTAAGGGTTGGGGCCATCTAATTTCAATGCGCCGGACCCCATGCTGTGGGGCTTTGTTGGTTAACGATTCCCTTACGAATATCTGTTCCCTCTGTCTCATGGCGAGCGTGGGCGCCTGGAGTAAGGACCATATCGGTAAGACAGATGCATTCAGATGCGCCAACTTCCTTGTTGAGCGGGTTAGAAAATAAGTTTTTCCGCGGCAACAGTCTTGCCTGGCGGCTCATTCTTCCCGTTCCGGTGACGCTGATCGTCGCCATCGGTTTGGTTTGGGTCATGATCCCCCGGGTGGTCGCGAGCATGGCGACCAACGACGCCGTTCTCGCAAACCAGCAAGTCGCCGCGCAGTTCAAGACGATCCGCAGTTATTACACGGAGAATGTGGTCAACAAGCTGGTGAAGGAGGGAACCTTCAAGGCCTCCTACGATCACAAGACGAACGACAAGGCCATTCCGTTGCCGGCCACCCTGATGCACGACCTGAGCGCGCTCCTCGCGGACAAGGATACCAACATCAATCTCTACAGCACCTATCCCTTTCCGGATCGCAAGGACCGCAAGCTCGATGAATTCCAACAGCAGGCGTGGGAGTTCCTGAGCGTCGATCCAAAAGCAACATTTTCACGCACCGAGGTTCGCAACGGCAAGCAAACGGTTCGCATCGCCGTCGCCGACACCATGAGCGCGCAGTCCTGCATCAACTGCCACAACTCCGATCCGAGATCCCCCAAGACCGATTGGAAATTGGGCGACTTGCGAGGCGTCCTCGAGGTCACTTCGGTGATAGACCCCGAGCTTGCGCACGGATCGACATTGAGCCAGCTGATCGTTCTCGGCGCGATATTCATCGGACTCGCCTTGTCGGGCGTCACTCACCTGGTGACGCGCGGCGTGACGGTGCCGCTGCGCGGCATGGTCGATGCGATGGGGAAATTGGCGCACGGCAATTTCGACGTGGTTTTGCCCGGCCTCGGCCGCAAGGATGAGATCGGCGCCATGGCGAAAGCCGTCGAGTTGTTCAAGGCAACGGCCGTTGAACGCGCTCGCCTCGAAGCCGAACAGGCCGAAGCCAAGGAACGCGCCGGCACCACCGAGCGCAAGGCCGAAATGCGCCGGCTCGCGGATCGTTTCGAGGCCGCCATCGGAAACATCGTCAACGCGGTCTCTTTGGCGTCGACCGAGTTGGAAGCCACCTCTACCAGCTTGACGAACAACGTCGAGACCACCCGGAAATTATCCGCCGTCGTCACCGGCGCCGCGCAGGAAGCCTCGTCCAATGTTCAATCGGTCACCACCGCCACCGAGGAACTATCCAGCTCGGTATCCGAGATCAGTCGCAAGGTTCATGAATCGAGCGAGATCGCCGGCGACGCCGTGCGCCAGGCCGAACGGACCGATGCCCGCGTTACGGAGCTGTCCAATGCGGCGACCCGCATCGGCAATGTGGTGAAGCTGATCACCACCATCGCCCAGCAGACCAACCTGCTTGCGCTCAACGCCACCATCGAGGCGGCGCGCGCCGGCGAAGCCGGCAAGGGCTTCGCGGTGGTGGCCTCGGAAGTGAAGACGCTGGCGACCCAGACCGCCAAGGCGACCGACGAGATCGCCGCACAAATCTCACAGATGCAGGCGGCGACCGGGGATTCGGTGACCGCCATCAAGGAGATCGGCTCGACCATCGGCCAGTTGTCCGAGATCGCAATGTCGATGGCGAGCGCAGTCGAGGAGCAGAATGCCACGACCAAGGAAATCGCCCGCAATATCGAGCATGCCGCGAAGAGCGCGGCGCGCGTCGCCGACAACATCAGCGATGTCAATCGGGCGGCGAGCGAAACCGGCTCGGCCTCGAGCCGAGTGCTGGCCGCGGCCCAGGCCCTCACCAGCGAGGGCAGCAAGCTCAAGACCGAGGTCGCGAGGTTCCTGGCGACGGTGCGCGCCGCCTGACGATCAGTGTAAAATCTGGCTGAGGAAGAGCTTGGTCCGCTCGTGTTTCGGATGGTCGAGGAATTCCTTGGGCTCGTTCGCCTCGATGATCTGGCCGGCGTCCATGAACGCCACGCGGCTCGCCGCCTCGCGTCGACGAATTTCCCCACGCTTCGCCCGGCCCGCGCGCGGCTCGGGAGCTCAGAGCGAAATTAAACGGTCGCGAAGAGCGATGGCGACGGCCTGAGTCCGGTTCTTCGCGCCGAGTTTTCGAAACGTCGACTGGATGTGCTCGTCGACGGTCCGCTTGGCGATATTGAGAATTTCACCGATTTCCCAAGCCGACTTGCCCTGCGCCGCCCACGTCAGCACCTCTCGCTCGCGTGAAGTCAGCAATGGCTTCTCCTGATGAGAAGGAGTGTGAAGAAGGCGGAGTCGTTCAAACGTATAGAGCGCCAATAGATGCAGGGAGGTTTTTGAGCGTGCGTTCAGTTCGGGATTGATCCCGCCGAACCAAACCACACCCAATCCCCCGGCTTGCCGAGGGACTGGAATCACGAATCCACGTGACAAGCCGAAGTCAGCCACTCGCCGCAAGAACTCCACCGTGCGCGGTTCCCGTTCCGCATCGTAGGGGGCATCGGCCCAGATGAACGGGTCGATGGAGCGCCGGCACAGCCGGAAGGCTGGATCGATCCGCACATATTCTTCTTTCAAGTAAATCTTCAGCCACTCCTCCGGCACACGCGTGCAAATCACGAATTCATCGTACGACCTCTTGGTGTCCGGCAGGTCTTGAAAAGCACAATACTCGAGCCCGAACGTGGCGAGCACGCGTTGCATCTCGCTCATCATGGCGTCCATGCTGGACAGACGATCCAATCGATCGATGAATGCGAACGTCTCGCGTTGGTAATCCAAGCCGGCTGTGGCCATTGGAGCACCATGATACCGCGTGTAGTTTTTGTACTGATATACTCCTAGTTGCAAATCACCAATGCGTGAAACTGCTCAGTGTAAAATCTGGCTGAGCAACAGCTTGGTCCGCTCGTGCCGCGGAAAGGCCAACGGGCTGCTTGCGCGTAAGTGCTCAGAATCCCAACGATTCCCAACGATTTGTTTCGAAAATCTCGGCTCTGCCGTTTCATTCGCTCCCTTGATAGGCAAATAATCTTGCATATCCGCGGGTCTGTCCATGGCGACGTGCCAGGCGGCGGGAAACCGATCATTTGATCCTAATCAATGCAATTGCGATGCACATAGGAATAATGCCGCGAGTGAAGGAGACGGTTTTACATTTCGAGACCGATGAGCCGGTGAAAGAAGGTGGGTTCTCCATGAAGAGAGCATTGCTCTATCTCGCTGTCGCCATCTTCGTCGGCGTGCTCGGTCTGTCGTGGCTGACCCATGGCACGGGCGTCATCAAGAACGATATCGCTCGCAACATCTTTATCCCGACAGAATTGACCATGCCATTGCAGGTCAAGGCCGCCTACAACGGCCGCGACATGTTCTTCCGCTACCGCTGGCCGACGCGGCAACCCTCGATCTATCACGACATGATCAAGTTCGAAGGCGGCAAGTGGGTGCGCCATGGCGCCAGCGTTGCCGGTCCTGAACCGGAGGGCATTTACGAAGACCGCGTGACCATGCTGGTGGACGACGGCAGCGTGCCGGAGTTCGCAAGATATGGCGGCTACATAACCGTCGGCGATCGCATGCGCTTCTTCACCAACGAGGCCACGGCTGCGGAGGTCCGGGCGCATCCTTATCTCGGCCAGAAGATGAAACAGACCGAGGTCGGCAAGCATCTGCCGGCCACCCGTCTCGACATCAGCGACTGGAAGTCGGTGGTGCCGGAGGAGCAGCTGGCGGCCTTGCGCAAGGCCGGTTATTTCCTCGACCTGTGGCACTGGCGCGCGCACCGCTCCAATCCGATCGGCGCTTCCGACGATCAGTATATTTTCGAAGCCCGTTACGGCGACGCCGGGAAAGGACCGTTCACCGACAACTGGGACTCGCAGAAGCAGCAGCCGAAGTTCATGCTCGATCCGGACAAGACGGGCCGCCGTGCGCTGAACTGGGACGACCTGATGCAGCACAAGCTCGGCTTCGATGATGTCTATTACATCAGCGAGGACAATTCGGCTCCTTTCGACGCCAATTATGCATGGAAGACGGGAGACACGATCCCGCGCCGTTTCTTGCAGCGCGGTGACGGATCCCATGCCGACATCAAGGTCGCGGGCAAGGCGCGCTGGAAGGACGGCTACTGGGACGTCACGCTGGTGCGCGCGATGGACACCGGCAATCCGGCGGACGACAAGATCATGGTGGACAAGCGCGTCTACAACGTCGCTTTCGCCGTCCATCGCGATACGTTTGGCAGCCGCTGGCATTACGTTTCGTTGCCGGTCACGCTCGGTCTCGGCCGCGATGCCGAGATGATCGCGGCCCGCTTCGACGGCGATGCGCCGAAATGGGATCAGGCATGGACCAACGTGGTGCTGTTCTATCCCGGCCAGGTGAATTGGCCGCTCCTGAACAGCGCCAAACATGCCGGCGCCAAGGACATCAGGGCAGGCGTGCCGGTGAAGTCCCGTCACAGCGAAATCCAGCTCGCCCATTACGGCGTCGAGATGGAATTCGCCGACGCCATCAAACGGCAGTGGCTGTTCACAATCGGCGCGGGCGTGCTGTTGATCCTCGGCTTCGGTATTGCCCTCAATGGCCTGCTCGGCCGCAAAGGAGCCTGACCATGGCCGCATATCACGCTGTTCTGGTTCACTTTCCGATTGCCCTGTTGATGACGGCGACCTTGGCGATCCTGGTGCGCGCCGTCTCCGACGCTCCGCTTGCCAGGGCTGTCGACCGGGCGTTGGTTCCGCTCCTGGCCGTCGGCGTTCTCGCCGGCGTGGTTGCCTATGGGGTCGGGCTCATGGTGTGGCCGTGGGAGACGATCTCCGCGACGCCGCTCGGGCGCAACCATATGCTGGTGGCGACATGGACCCTGGCGTACTGGGCCCTGTTGCTGGCAACGCGATGGATCATAGGCGAAGCCATCTGGGAAGGCGTGACGCGTTGGGTCATGGCCGGACTGGCGATCCTCGGCAGCGCCTTGCTCGGGATTACCGGCACCCTCGGCGGTCATCTGGTCGGTATCTATACGGAGGTGTCCGAAGCCCTGCGTCTCCTCGGCTGGGAGGTCTACACGACCTACTACGTGCCGGACTTCACGTTGGCGGCGATCTTGATCGCGGCCATCATCTTGACGGTGATGGGGATTTTGGGAAGACGGCGGATGGCGGCGTAACCTCCCGGACAAAATCTCAACTTGAGACATATGACGAGTACCGAGGCGGTGGCCGAACTGGCCACCGCCTTCTTGCAATCACAAACAAGACATAGATAGCCGTGTTTTTCCTGCTTCCGGCCGGAAGGTTATCGACCGCCCATTTGGTTCATTTGATTTGGATCAATGCGCCGAGGCCGCATTTGGCATCATCTTCGCTCATCGTTATGAGAGGGGAGTTCGATGCCAGGATTGCTCCCTCGCTATGACCGCCCGATCGTCGGGGCCGTTGCAGAATGGTGGCGGCGCTGGACGAAGGCCAGGTCCGACTCATCCGAACTGGAATCCTGTGGCCCAGGCGAAGTGGAGCACCTGGCCCAGGATCTCGGAATCTCCGCCTCCGACCTGCGCTTGCTGGCGAGCTACGGACCCGACGAAAACGAGTTGTTGCTGGGCCGGATGACCGCTCTTGGCGTCGACCCCGACGAGTTGGCTCGCTACGAACCTGCCACGCTTCGCGAATTGCAGAGGCTCTGCACGATGTGCAGGACCCGCGGGCGGTGCGCGCGCGATCTTACACGGGAGGAGGCGCGGGACAGCGGCGAGCCGGCATCGCGGGATTGGATGGATTATTGCCCGAACGCCGTCACGCTCAAGATGCTCAGCACGCTCAAAAGCTGCTCAGCGGAAGGGGCATCTACAACTCGCAGGAACGAAGGAGCATTCTCATGAGCACCGCGAACAGAGACAGACTGACGCTGTTGATCGCCGGCACGTTGGTCAGCATGGCGATCGCAGCCTGGGTTCCCATGGTGCCGGCGTTCAATACGGCCAAGTCGGTCGAGGTGAGCACAGTGCCAGTAAGCGCGCTGACGACCGCCACGCGGGAATGGGCGCCGATCCCGAGCACGGGGAAAGCGCCTTCCGCCCATACGGCGACCAAACTTGCCGCCAAGGGCGACGGTCCGGTCAGCATCGTTCGCGATCCGACCGATCTGCCGAAGTCGATCGGCGCGCGTGGACCGCAGCGTGTGCGCGTCGATTTCGAGACCATCGAGGTGAGCGGCAAGCTTGCCGATGGCGCCAGCTATACCTACTGGACCTTCAATGGGAAGGTTCCGGGGCCATTCGTGCGGGTACGGGTGGGTGACGTGGTCGAGGTGCGCCTGAAGAATCACGAAGACAGCGCCGTGCTGCATAACGTCGACTTCCACGCGGTCACCGGCCCGGGCGGCGGCGCGGTCGCGACCGAAGCGCCTCCGGGAGAGAGTCGCGGATTCGAGTTCCGGGCCACCAATCCCGGCCTCTACGTCTATCACTGCGCGATCCCGATGGCGGCCCAGCACATCGCCAACGGCATGTACGGCTTGATCCTGGTCGAGCCGGAAGGCGGCCTGCCCAAGGTCGACCACGAGTTCTATGTGATGCAGGGCGAGATCTACACCGAGCAGCCGCTGGGGACGAAAGGAGCGCTGACCGAGAGCTTCAAGAAGCTCATGGACGAAAAGCCGGAATACTTCGTCTTCAATGGCGCGGTCGGCGCGCTTTCCGCCGAGAGGCCGCTGAAGGCGAAGGTGGGCGAAACGGTGCGCATCTATTTCGGCGTCGGCGGCCCTAACCACACCTCCTCATTCCACGTGATCGGCGAGATTTTCGACCGGCTCTACAATCTCGGCACGCTCACGGCCCCGCCCCTCACGAACGTGCAGACCGCGACGGTGCCGCCCGGCGGCGCGGCCGTGGCCGAGTTCAAGCTCGAAGTGCCCGGCAAGTACATGCTGGTGGATCACGCGCTGTCGCGAGTGAACCGCGGTCTCGTCGGTATCCTGGAGGTCGATGGACCGGCCAACCCGAACATCTTCAAGGACTACGAGCCGGAAAAGTCGGCCAAGTCGATATCGCACTGACAAGACGGACTGGCGGGGGTCTGCCCACACCAGTCGACCAACGCTTCGACGGCCCCTCCGCCCCCGGAGGGGCCGTTGCATTGAGGCGTACGCCGCCGTCCCGTCAGGTCTCGGCGAGCTGTTCCAGGCGCTGCGGATCGAGCAATCGCACGCCGTCCGGCACAATCAGAATCGCTTTTTCCCGCGCCAAGCGGCTCAAGGTCCGGCTCACCGTCTCGATCGTCAAGCCGAGGAAGTCGGCAATGTCCTGCCGGCTCATGGGCAGACTCACCGTCACCGACACACCGGTCAGGCGGGCCCAGCGATTTCGTAGTCCGACCAGAAACGTGGCGATCTTCTCTTCCGCCGTACGGCGGCCGAGCACGACCATCTGATCCTGCGCCAGACTCAATTCGTGGGTCGCAAATTCATGGAGACGCCGGAGCAGATGAGGCTTCCCGTCGAGCAAGCTGGAAAAGGCCTGGCGCGAAAAGCGACAGGTTGTAACTGACCCGACGGCATCCGCACAAAAGCCGTAGCTGTCGGCCATGGCAAGGCCCAGAAAGTCGCCGGGCAGCGCAAAGCCGACGATTTGGCGACGGCCGTCGGGCAGCAATTTATAAAGACGAACCACTCCCTCCGTTACGTTATAGACGAAATCAACACGGTGGTCCTGAAGGAACAACGTTTCTTTGGGCGCGAATGCGGTCTGCTGGGCCATGGCTTCGAGAGCGCCGAGCTCATGCGACTCGAGCGCCGCGCAGACGCTGACAAGCCGGACCTTGCAGTCCAGGCAGTTCTCCTTGGCGTGGCAGCAGGATACGCGCACCGCCTGCAATGTGGACATGGGCCAGGATTCCCTCTGCTTGAAATATATTTACCACAAGCGCTGACCGTTGTGACCCCTGCAAGCGTAGATTCGGTTATCATCCGCTTAGCGCGGATCATCACCGCATAAAGTCCCGCGTTCAGTGCAGAATCTGCGACAGGAACAGCTTGGTCCGCTCGTGGCGCGGATGGTCGAAGAACTCCTTCGGCTCGTTCGCCTCGATGATCTGGCCGGCGTCCATGAACACCACCCGGTTCGCCACCTCGCGCGCGAAGCCCATCTCGTGGGAAACCACCAGCATGGTCATGCCGTCGTTGGCGAGCGCCACCATGGCGTCGAGCACTTCCTTGATCATTTCGGGGTCGAGCGCGGAGGTGGGCTCGTCGAACAGCATCAGCTTCGGGTTCATGCACAGCGCGCGGGCGATCGCCACGCGCTGCTGCTGGCCGCCGGAGAGCTGGCCCGGATATTTCCCCGCCTGCTCGGGAATCTTGACGCGCGCGAGGTAATGCAGCGCGGTCTCCTCGGCGATCTTCTTCGGCATCTTGCGCACCCATATCGGTGCGAGCGTACAGTTCTCGAGCACGGTCAAGTGCGGGAACAGGTTGAATTGCTGAAACACCATGCCGACCTCGCGGCGGACCTCTTCGATGCGCTTGAGGTCGTCGGTGAGCTCGATGCCGTCGACCAAGATGCGGCCGCGCTGATGCCGTTCCAGCCGGTTGATGCAGCGGATGAGCGTCGACTTGCCGGAGCCGGACGGCCCGCAGATGACGATGCGCTCGCCGCGCATGACCTTGAGATCGATGTCCTTCAGCACATGGAACTGGCCGAACCATTTGTGCACGCCGGTGAGCTCGATGGCGACGGCGTTGGCATTCCCGGTGGCCGGCATCGCGGTCCCTTCCCTCACCGCCCTCCGGCGACGGCGGCGCGGCGCTCGAGCGAGAGCGCGTAGCGCGACATGCCGTAGCAGAAGACGAAATAGATGATGCCGGCAAAGGCGAAGCCGGTATAGAGCGTCACCGGGCTCGCCCAGGCGGGATCGGCGAAGGCGGCGCGCAACTGGCCGAGCAAATCGAAGATGGCGACGATCAGGACGAGCGTGGTGTCCTTGAACAAGCCGATGAAATTGCCGACGATTCCCGGAATGACGATGGTGAGCGCCTGGGGCAGCACGACGAAGCTCATGGTCTGCCAGTAGCCCAAGCCGAGCGCCTCGGCGGCTTCGTACTGGCTCTTCGGGATCGCTTGCAGTCCGCCGCGCACCACCTCGGCCATATAGGCCGCCGAAAACAGCGCCACGCCGATCAGCACGCGCAACAGCCCGTCCACGCTGACACCGCTCGGCAGGAACAGCGGCAACATATAGGTCGCGAAAAAGAGCACCGTGATCAGCGGCACGCCGCGCCAGAACTCGATGAAGATCACGCTCGCGAGCCGCACCAGCGGCATTTCCGAGCGCCGCCCGAGCGCGAGCAGGATGCCGAGCGGAAGCGAGGCGACGATGCCGGTGATGGCGACGACGAGCGTCACCATGAGCCCGCCCCAGGAACGGGTCTCGACCGGCTCAAGGCCGAAATCGAGATCGGCGGCGAGAACCACGGCGCCCACTGCCGCGAAGACGAAGAGCGCCGTGAACGAGGCCTTGCGCGCGCGGGCGCCGAGAAGGGCGGCGCCCACTTCCACCAGCACGGCGACGAGGAACGCCGTCGCCACATAGTCGCTCCAGAAGTTCCAGCTGAGGCCTGCCGTCGTCGCCGACCCGAAAATATTCCAAGCCGTGAGCCGGCCGATGAGAAAATGCCTGAGATCGAGATTGCCGCCGGTGAGCAGCACGAAGGCGACGATCGGATAGATGCCGAAGAAGAGCAACGCATTGATCCGCTTCAGCGGCGCCGCCGGCGCGAGCAAGGGCGCGAGCAGGAGCGCGCCCAGCACGAAGACGAGATCGGGGCGCCAGCGCAGCGCTTCCGGATAGGTGCCGTAGATGAACTGGCCGAACTTGGCCTGCACGAACGGCCAGCATGCCCCGCCCGCGCCTTGGCAGGCGCTCGCGTCCATCCCCTGCCAGACCGCATCGACGATGAGGAAGCGGACGACGGGAAGGGCGGCGAATGCGATCGCGACGATGCTGAAGAGCGTGAAGGCGATGTTGAGCGGGCCGGAAAAAAGCCCCTGCACGATGGCGTGGAACGGACCCGCCCTCGTCGGCGGCGGCTCGTTCGCCGCGAGCCGAGTGCGGATATAGGCGCGATCGCTGCCGGTCATAATCAGCGCTCCCGCAGCGCCAAGCGGCGGTTGTACCAATTCATCAGGGCCGAGGTGACGAGCGAGATCGCGAGATAGACCGCCATGGTGATGGCGATGATCTCGATCGCCTGCCCGGTCTGATTGAGCGTGGTGCCGGCGAACACATAGAAGAAATCGGGGTAACCGATGGCGGCGGCGAGCGAGGAATTCTTGATCAGATTGAGATACTGGCTGGTGAGCGGCGGCACGATCACGCGCATCGCCTGCGGCACGACCACGAGGCGCAGCGTCAGCCCGCGCCGCAAGCCCAGCGAGTAAGCCGCTTCGGTCTGGCCGCGCGGTATGGCGAGAATGCCGGCGCGCACGATCTCGGCGATATAGGCGGCGGTATAGGTGACAAGCGCGAACAGGAGGGCGAGGAATTCGGGGACGACGCGCAAGCCGCCGTCGAAATTGAATCCCTTGAGCTCGGGGCGCTCGAAGGAAAGCGGCGCGCCCATGATGACGAAGGTGACGGCGGGCGGGACAAGGACGAGCGCGAGCGTGATCCAGCCGGTGGCGATGATTTTTCCGGTGGCGAGCCGGCGCCGGCGCGCCCAGATGGCGAGGATGATCGCGAGCGCGGAGCCCGCGACAACCGCCAGGGCCACCGCTCCGCTGCCCGCGGCGAAAAGCGGTTTCGGCACGAAGACGCCGCGATTGTTGAGAAAGATCTCGCCCGCGAGCGAGAGGCTCTGGCGCGGGCCAGGCAGCGTGCCGAGGACGGCGAGATACCAGAACAGGATCTGGAACAGGAGCGGCAGGTTGCGCAAAATCTCGACATAGGCGCCGGCGAGCCGTGACAACAGCATGTTCGAAGAAAGCCGCGCCACGCCGACCGCGAAGCCGAGCACGGTCGCGAGCACGATGCCGATGGCGGAGACGAGCAGCGTATTGAGGAGCCCCACCACGAAGGCGCGGCCATAGGTCGAGCTCTCCTCATAGGGGATGAGCGTCTGGCTGATGGCGAAGCCGGCGGTGACGTCGAAGAAGCCGAAGCCCGATGCGATGTTGCGGCTGGCGAGATTGGTGCGGACGTTCCCGATCAACATCCAGGCGAGGCTGGCGATCGCGATCAAGAGCAGCGACTGGACGAGGATCGCACGCAAGCGCGGATTGTCGAGGAGCGAGCGTCCTTTCCGCCGGCCGGCGTCAGCGATCTCGCTCATCGATCCCTCGCCCGCGCGAAGGCGTCCTCAACAGCCGGCCGGATTCTCCCCGCGAGCGAGAATGCCGTCACCGGATCGGCGGCGCGTACTGGAGGCCGCCTTTCGACCATAGCCTGTTGAGGCCGCGATCGATGCCGAGCTTGGAGCCGGCCCCGACATTGCGGTCGAAGATTTCGCCGTAATTACCGATGTGCTTGACGATGCGCACGGCCCAATCGTTGGGAAGGCCGAGCGCCTCGCCGAACTTGCCCTCGGTTCCGAGCAGACGCTTGATCTCGGGATTGGGCGATTTCGTCATCTCGGCGACGTTCTTGGAGGTGACGCCCATCTCCTCGGCATTGATCATGGCGTAGAGGGTCCATTTCACGATGTCGAACCACTGCTCGTCGCCCTGGCGCACCACCGGGCCTAGCGGCTCCTTGGAGATGATCTCGGGCAAGATGATGTGATCGGCGGGCTTGGCGAGCTTCAGCTTCTCGGCATTGAGCTGCGACACGTCGGTGGTGAACACGTCGCAACGGCCGGAGTCGTAGGCCTTGACCGTCTCGTCCGCGGTCGCGAAGGCGATGATCTCGTACTTCATCTTGCGCGAGCGGAAGAAGTCGGCGACGTTGAGTTCGGTGGTGGTGCCGGTCTGGGTGCAGACCGAGGCGCTGGAGAGCTCGAGCGCGGAATTCACCTTCTTGTCCTGGCGGACCATGAAGCCCTGGCCGTCGTAATAGATGACGCCGGTGAAGTTGAGGCCGAGCGATGTATCGCGCGACAGCGTCCAGGTGGTGTTGCGCGACAGGACGTCGATCTCCCCCGACTGCAACGCGGTGAAGCGATCCTTGGCCGAGAGCGGAGAGAATTTCACCTTGGTCGGATCGTTGAAGATGGCGGCTGCGATGGCGCGGCAGAGGTCGACGTCGAGACCGGTCCAGTTGCCCTTGTCGTCCGGGGCCGAGAAGCCCGGAATGCCCTGGCTCACGCCGCACTGGAGGAAACCCTTGGTCTTCACCTGGTCGAGCACCGCGGCTTCGACGCGGGAGGCGGGAACGCCGATGCCTGCGAATATCAACAACGCGCACACGAGTCGCTTCATCGAACAAGACCTTCCGGCATTGGGAACCCACCGCACCCGGCTTCATCACAAGCCAAAGAACGTGACAGGTCAAGTGCTTGCGAGACCCTCGCCTTGACGGGGGCCGGGCGGGATGCCTAATCGGCGCGCGCCAGGGAGAGCGGAATGGGCAAAGGCGGCGAGAACGGGGAAAAGCGGAACTACCGCCCCGCGACCCAAGTGGTGCGCGCCGGCCGTGATCCGTTCGAGCACGAAGGCTTCGTCAATACCCCGATCTATCGCGGCAGCACGGTGCTGTCGCCCGACGTCGACCATTTCCTCGGAAAGAAGGGCCGCTTCGTCTATGGCCGGCGCGGGACGCCGACCACCGCGGCGCTCGCCGATGCGATCGCGGGCCTCGAAGGCGGCGCCGGCGCGGCGCTCACCCCCTCGGGCCTGTCGGCGATCACCACGGCGATCACCGCCGTCGCGCGCTCGGGCGACCATATCCTCGTGACTGATACCGCCTATGGCCCGACCCGGCATTTTTGCGACACCCTTCTCGCCGCCATGGGAGTTGAGACGACCTATTACGATCCGGTGGTTGGCGCCGCCATCGCCGATCTGTTCCGGCCGAACACCCGCGCGATCTATCTCGAATCCCCGGGTTCGCTCAGCTTCGAGCTGCAGGATGTCCCGGCGATCGCCGCCGCTTCGAAGCAGCGCGGCGCCGCCGTGCTGATGGACAATACCTGGGCGACGCCGCTTTATTTTCGGCCGCACGAGCACGGCGTCGATCTCTCGATCCAGGCCGGCACCAAATATCTCGGCGGCCACGCCGACCTCAATCTCGGCACCATCTCGGCGACGGGCGAATGGTGGCCGAAAGTCAAGGAGGCTGCCGGCACGCTCGGCCTCTGTCCCGGCCCCGAGGATGCCTTCCTGGCGCTCAGGGGCTTGCGCACTCTCGCCGTGCGGCTGGAGCGGCACATGCAATCGGGGCTTGCGATCGCGAACTGGCTGGCGGGACGGCCCGAGGTCAAGCAGGTCCTGCATCCGGCACTCGCCACCCATCCGCAACACGCGATCTGGAAGCGCGATTTCCACGGCGCCTGCGGTCTCTTCAGCGTGGTGCTGAAGCCCCGTCCGCAGGCGGCGGTCGCCGCCTTCATCGACGAACTCGAACTCTTCGGTATCGGCGCGTCCTGGGGCGGCTACGAGAGCCTCGCCATTCCGTTCGACTGCGCCAAATTCCGCACCGCGACGCGCTGGAATCCCGGCGGGCCGACGGTGCGTTTCCATATCGGCCTCGAGGATGCCGACGATCTCATCGCCGACCTCGAGCGCGGGCTCAAGCGGCTCGCCGCCGCTTGACCTTCCGGGTCTTCGCCACCGCCAGCGCGCGCCGGTCGCGCAGCACGAAATAGAGATTGCGCAAATAGACGAACACTCCGAAGGCCTGGCCGGCAATGAACACCGGATCGCGGCGGTAGAGCGCGTAAGCGAGCAGCAGCAGCCCGCCGGCGATCGAGAAGAACCAGAACGCGACCGGGATAACGCTGTGCCCTCGCCGTTCGCTTTCGATCCATTGCACCAGGAAGCGTCCGGTGAACATGAGCTGGGCGACGAAGCCGAGGATCACCCACCAATCGAAATTGGCGATGAAGACATCGTGCAGGTAGTCGCCGACGACGCGCTGCAAATCAATGAGCATCTTCCCGAACCTCCATGACTTCCGGAACGCGACGGCGCCGCCGGATCAACCAGAACACGCCGGCGAGATCGAGAATTCCGATCCACAGCCGGTTCCACATCCCATAGTGGCTGCGGCCATGCTTGCGCGGCCGATCGACCACGTCGATATAGCGAAGCTCATAGCCCTCGCGCCGTACCAGCGCGGGCGTGAAGCGATGCAGCGCATCGAAATAGGGCAACGCCAGGAATACATCGCGGCGAAACGCCTTCAAGCCGCAGCCGGTGTCGCGCGTCCCGTCGCGCAGCACGATCTCGCGCACCGTGTTCGCCACCCATGACTGGAAACGCTTGAAGCCGCCCTTGCGGCGGACACGCTGGCCGGCGACGAGGCCGACCTCGGGGCCGGCGGCATGGAGCGCATCGATGAGCTGCGGAATAAAGGCCGGGTCGTTCTGGCCGTCGCCGTCGAGGGTGACGACGATGGGGCTGCGGGCCGCCTTGACGCCGGTGTGGATCGCCGCCGATTGCCCGCAGCTTCGCGCATGCTTGATCTGGCGCAGCCATGGGCGCGTACGCGCGAGCCGGGTGAGCGTCGTCTCGGTGGCGTCGGCCGAGCCGTCGTTGACGAACACCGCCTCGAACGGATCGCGGCCCTTGAGCGCGGCCGCGATTTCCTCGACCAGAACCGGAATGTTCTCGGCTTCGTCGTGGACGGGCACGACCACCGAGACGACCGGCGGATCGCCCCGCATCGGCATGGCTTCGGACAAGATATCCTCTCAGATCGACAGGCCGCCGGTGATCCCCGCGTCTCAGCCTGGCGGCGGCGTCTTAGCGCGCCCGCGACCGCGGCGGCAAGCGCGGGCGAGCGAAAGTGGAGGCAAACCTCGCTCAGCCGCCCTCCTTCGCCACCAGAACCAGGAAATTCACCCATCGCCAGTTGCTGTAGTCGAAGCCCCGGACCTCGTCGATCCGGGCGGCGGTGAGGCCGATGGCGGCGGCGCGGTCGGCGAAGGCGCGCTCGTCGCGGCCCTCGACGAAGGCCACGCGGCAGCCGCCGAGGCGCAGGAATTCTGCCGCCTCCGCCCCGCCCACGAGCTTCGTCGCCGTGCCGCCGAGGAAGACCATGTTCGGCTCGTGGTAGCCGGCGGAGGCGATGAGCGGCGTCCGGCACGGCGCCGCGCGCGCCGCCGCGACCAGGCGGGGAGCGATCGCGATGCCCTTCACCCTCGGAAGCAGGGTATAGACGGCGATCGCGTTGGCCACGGCCGCGATCAGAACGAGGATGAGGCCGCGCTCGGCGCTCTGCATCAACAGACGCCACCAGGCGAGCGCGCCGAGCACGATCCCGATCGCGGCGAACGGCCAGAACGACTTGCTGAAGCGTCCCTCGAAGAAGACGACGAGCAGGATCGCGGCAAGCGGCAACAGAATGGCGATGACGGGCCAGAGGAAAGCCGTGGCTCGGGTCCAGCCATCGAGCGGCGCCCTGCGCGCGAGCGCGAGCGCGATCAGGATCGCGAACCCCGGAAAAAACGGCAGCACGTAGTGCGGGAGCTTCGTTACCACCAGCTCGAAGATGATCCAGCCCGGCACGATCCAGGCGATCAGAAAGCGGACCGCGGGCTCGCGCCGGTTCGCCCAGGCGAACGGAGTGGCGAGCACGGCGAGCGGCGCCGCCGGCCAGAACAGGATCCAGAACAGCAGCCAATAGTAACCGGGCGGCGCGCCGTGCCCTTCGGCGCCCTCCAGGAGCCGGCCGAGGAAATCGCGGCCGACCGATTGTCCATAGAAGGCGCCTTGCGACCTCCCTAGAATGGCGAGGAACCACGGCAGCACCAGCAGCAGCATCCATAGGAGGCCGATCGCGGGCTTCAGGCGCAGGAGCCAGCGCGCCGAGCGGTCGGCGATCGCGAGCGAGAGCGCCGTCAGCCCGACGATCAGGGGGATGACCGGTCCCTTGAGCAGGATCGAACCGGCGAGCGCGCTCCAGAAGATGGCGGCGAGTCCCCACTCCTGTGCCGGCGATCCCGGAGCGTCGCGTCCGAGATAGACGCGGGCGAGCGCACCCTGGGCCGCCACCGCGGTGAAGAGGAGCGAAGCGTCGATGGTAGCGAGTCTCGCCTCGACGCCGAGGAGGATCGATGTCGCCAAAGCGAGCGCGGCGAGCATGGCGTAGCGCCGCGCGACGAAAGCGAGCGCCGCCCAATAGGTGAGGAGCACCGCGCCGATCGCGGCGAGGAGCGACGGCACCCGGTAGAAGACGATGCGGGCGCGCGCGTTTTCGAAGCCGATGGTCTCGGCGGCGCGCACCGCCGCCGCCTGCAGCCAGTAGATTCCGATCGGCTTGCGGTAGCGGGACTGATCCTGCAGGCGGATATCGATATAATCGCCGGTCTCGATCATCTGTTTGGTCGGCTGGGCGAAACGGCTCTCGTCGCGGTTGGTCGGCGGCAGCGAGGCGAAGCCCGGCAGCATGGCTGCGAGCGCGACGACGATGAGCGCGAAGACGGCGCGCCGATGGCGGGCGGAGACCCAATCGAGGATCGCGTCCAACCGGCCGGAGAGGTCGATCGGCGAGCTCGGCGGCAGGGAAGATTGCGTTCGCGACATCGGCGGCATGACCGGTGGAGATCGAGCGGGACCGTAGCAGAAGGGGGCGGATAGCGGATGGGCAGAAGGGCTGGCGCCGGCCCACACCGGGAGCGAGGGGCGCCGATGCCTAGGATTGATTCTCGATTGATGTCAATAACTTGTAACGATTTCCTATAGCAGAGTAAACGCCCGGTTCAGGCCGCCTTGAACTTTTTTGTATCTATCAGTGATCCGGCCAAGCCTTCGAATTCCGTGACGACGGCGTGGCCGGGTCAGGCGGCGTTCGACGCGATCGGTCTGACGGTGTCATGCAGCTTGATGCGGTCGTATTCCAACCAGATTTCGCCGAGCCAATGACGGACGTAGCCGCGCAGAACAAATGAATCGGATGCGGTCCGACGTTTCGCCTCCTTGTTCGCAATGAAAGATAAGAAAGGAACGGATGCGATCTCGACCTGCTCGTAAGCCATTTCGTTGAGCTTAGGGACGCTGATCTCGTCCGCGTGCTTGATCTTGGAAAGGCAGGAACTATAGCTGGACTGATCCCATTCGGAGAAATGCGTGTTGTTGACAAAATTCCTGACCAGACAATATCTGGCATCGGTGACGAAAGATGCAATGTCCGTGATTTCGTTCAGCGATGAGATCGATGGTCCGAGAACATGAAAGAGGACGAGCCTGATTTCGGCGCGCTTGATCGCATCCATAAATCCTATGTTGCGAAGAAATTGCAGCGTCGATAGCAGCGAGCCGGCTCTGAGGTCGATGATCGTCGACTTGTTGGTCTCCCCGAGACCGTCGATGATCCGCATCTGATCCGCCACGGCGGTGATGTCGACCACCTCAGTTTCGTTGGGATGAAACCGCTTGAGGGTGCCTTTCGGATACTCGGTGTCGAAGGCGCGGATCGGGAAGTTCCAGGAAGAAAAATAATCGATCAAGGTCCTGGAAACAGTCGTCTTCCCGACACCGCCTTTGTCGGCCCCAACCATGATCAACATGTTGTTGGCCATGCAGTACAGCACTTTTACTATGATCGTGGCTGCGCGATCGCGCGCCCGTCACTTCGTCAGTTTGAGATCGGGCGGCGTGGGTAAGGGAGTGGTTCTCACCGGCTCGGATTCACGCCCCTGCGGGCCACGATTGAACGGCACCTTCACCCCCGCCTTGGCACCCCCTGCTTCGGCTTGTTGGCCAATCACCTGCCGCACTTTGTCCACGCTTACGCTTTGATCGGGCTTGGCCGGCCGTTTCTCCGACCTGAAATCAGTCGAAGAGAAGGTTCCCGCGATCACGGCGCCGCGTTCGATCTGAACCTCGCCGTAAGTCACGCTCCCTTCGATGCGTCCGGTTGAACGCACGGTCAGAAGCTGCTTCACCTCGATCTTCTCCGTGATGGTTCCGTGAATGTCGGCATCGGTCGAGACGATATTGCCCTTGACCGAGCCTTCCGGTCCGACGTGAATAGCGCGGGCGGTGACGTCACCTTCAACGCCCCCGTCGACTACGATCACATCAGGTACGGAGATTTCTCCCTTCAAGGAGACTCCCTCTCCGATGTAAGCGACGTTCTTCTCATTCGGTCTGAATGTGTCTGAATCACTCGTTTTGAAGGTGTCCGGTTTATCGCCGTGCGCCATTTTCATACTCCCTCACTGATACTGCTCCCCCGGTCGCCCGTCCCCTCGGACGGGCGCAGATTTTCGCTACTGTAAGGTGGTAATCATCAATCGGCAAGGTGGGGGCGGGCGGTGGTGACCCCGGGAGGAATCGAACCTCCGACCTTCAGCTTAGAAGGCTGCTGCTCTATCCGCTGAGCTACGGGGCCATCCGGCGGACGCGGGCGTTTCACGCGAGACTCAATGGGTCCACTGATCTCTGCGTTTGTAGCCGAAATTGTCGGCATAGGCGATCTGGCGGCGCGCCGGCTCCTTCGCCTCGGAGAGCTGATAGGGAATGCCGCGGCGCTCGCAATAGGCGACCGCTTCTTCCTTGCTGGCGAAGCTCAAGCGCAACTGGCTCTTCATATCGGAGGACGCGGTCCAGCCCATCAGCGGCTCGATCGCGCGCGCCGCCTCGGGCTCGTATTCGAGCAGCCATTCCCGGGTGTTGGCCTCGCCTGCCTGCATGGCCGTCCGCGCCGGCTTGTAGATGCGTGCGACCATGAGTTTTGACTCTCGCTTGCGTCTCGGCTCGCTTACGGCTCGCCGAGCCGAAGAGCGGAGGCGGATGGTCGGGGCAGCAGGATTCGAACCTGCGACCTGGAGTACCCAAAACTCCCGCGCTACCAGGCTGCGCTATGCCCCGCCAAGGCCGAACATCCCATATGAAAGAGGGCACCTTTCAAATTCGCTTACACGCTCGGCACTGCCCCGGCAAGCGGCCGTGGCCGGCGGAGATGATCGTTGCCGGGCCGCCCGGTTCGCACGGACCCGGCTCGAGATCGAATTATCTCTTGCTTGGGACTTGCGTGCCGCCGCCGGTGGTTCCCGGAGCGGGCGGGAGCGGACTCCCGCCACCCGGTCCGGTCGTCGTCGTCCCCTGCTTCCTGAAATCAAATCTTTGGTACCAGCGATTGCGACGATCGGGCGGGAGGTCGGTGGTGGTCTGACGCGGCCCGAAGAAGGGCACGCGCGTCTGCGTCCGCGCCGGCGGCGGCGGGAGGCTGGCGAATTCGGTGACGGTTCCCGCCCAATTCAACGGACCCTGGGCGCGTCCATCGGCATGGATGGTCATCGCCGTGTTTCCCGCCCGCATCCAGTGAACCTGGCCGTTGGGTTTCCTCAGGAGGAGCATGCCCCGCTCCAGCTGAATGCTCATCTTGGTGCGCTCGACGAGGAGATTGAAAGCGGTGCCGCGCACGCCGATGGAGGCATACGGGGTCTCGATCGTGTAGCTCTTGGAGTCGAGCGAGCCGGTGACGAACCGAAACAGGCCGAGATTGGCCTGCAAGACCACCGTGCCGATGCGGCGATCGGGATTGTAGACGAAGCGGTCGAGCTTCACCTCCGATTTGGGCCCGACGCTCAGATCGGTTTGATCGAGAAAGCGGAGCTGCGCTTTCCCCATATCGCCGGTGCGCACGAGCTGGTCCTGGAAGACGTCGCTTCCCTGCGCGAGCGGCTGGGTGAGGCCGCCGATCACCGCTTCCACCTGGTTTTCGGCGGCAGCGGCGGTTCCGATTTTCGACTGGGCGAACGAGACATGCGACGGCAGCGCGAAGATGATCGCGAGCGTGAGGGCAAATCCGCAATGGAGGCCGGGCGGGCGCATGTCGTCACCTCGTCACCGGATGAGGATCGGCTCCATCCTGCCGATTGGACCGGAGAAGCTCAAGATCATTCCGATCGGGATTGCGCAAGCGGCACGGCAAGCCTAGCGCCCCTTGAAAATCCGGTGTGCGACGCGGTCGCCGGGGACGATGCCGAGGCGCTTGGCAGTGCCGGCCACCACTTCGAGCACGGCCTTTACCGGCGCGCCCGAAAAAATTTGCGCCTCCGACAAGGGCTCGGTGTTCTCGGCGATGCGGGCGATGGTGCCGTCGGCGCGAATGAAGATCATGTCGAGGGAGACATGGGTGTTCTTCATCCACATGGTGATCGGGCCCTCGAGCGCGAAATCGAACAGCATGCCGCGGCCTTCGGGCAATTCGCGCCGGAACATCAAGCCGCGCGCGCGCTCCTCATTGGTCGCCGCGATCTCGACCTCGAACACCTGAACGCCGTTGCGGGTGACGATTTCGAGCCGCTCGATGGTTGCCGCATAGGCAACGGCGGCGACAACAAGCAGCACCAGAACGCCCGAAAAAAGCGTCCGGCGCGCGCGCACGAGCGTGATGAAACCGGTCATGCAGGGATTTTAGCGAAAGCCGTCCTCAGTGCGAGGACGGAATGTGTCCGCCGGTATCGGGCCGGATTTCGGCGGCCATCAGGCCCTTTGGCCCCTGCCCGTAGCGCACCAGCACCACCTGGCCGGGGCGGAGCTCGGTGAGGCCGTAGCGCCGGAGCGTCTCCATATGGACGAAAATATCGGGGGTGCCCTCGCCACGGGTGAGGAAGCCGAAGCCGCGCAGCCGGTTGAACCATTTCACCCAGGCGCGCTCGAGGCCGCTCGTCGGCACGATCGCCACATGGGTGCGCGCCGGCG
>JAHFPO010000225.1 GCA_023266695.1 Hyphomicrobiales bacterium
AGCATGGCGCCGATCAGGGTGTAGCGCCGGCGCATCTCGAGCCGCGCGATCTGGAGCGTCACGCCCTTGCGCTCGGCGAGCTTGTGATAGGCCATCGAATATTCCCGATAGCGCGGATCGTTGCTGGGATCCACCAGCTCGTAGTCCTCTCTCATCCTGAGCCTCAGGCCCAGCCGCTCGATGCGCGCCTGCACCACCTCGCGGCGGCCGACCAGCGTGGGCCGGGCTATGCCCTCGTCCACCACCTGCTGCACGGCGCGCAGCACCCGCTCGTCCTCGCCTTCCGTGTAGACCACGCGCCGCGGCGCGTTCCTGGCCGCGGCGAACACCGGCTTCATGATCAGCCCGGACTGGTACACGAAGCGGTTGAGCCGTCCGCGATACCCCTCGAAGTCGGTGACCGGCCGCGTCGCAACGCCGGAGTCCATCGCCGCCTGCGCCACCGCCGGCGCGATCTTGGCGATCAGGCGCGGATCGAACGGCCGCGGGATGAGGTATTCCGGCCCGAACTTGAGGTGCTGCTCGCCGTAAGCCATGGCGACGATGTCCGACTGCTCGGCCTGGGCGAGTTCGGCGATCGCCTGCACCGCCGCAAGCTCCATCTCGCGCGTGATCGTGGTCGCGCCGACGTCGAGCGCGCCGCGGAAGATGAAGGGAAAGCACAGCACGTTGTTGACCTGGTTGGGGTAGTCGGAGCGGCCGGTCGCGATCACCGCGTCGGGCTTCGCCTGGCGCGCTTCCTCGGGCCGGATCTCCGGCTCGGGATTGGCGAGCGCGAGTATCAGGGGCCGCGCCGCCATCCGCTTCACCATCTCGGCCTTCAGCACGCCGCCCGCGGAGAGCCCGAGGAAAATATCGGCGCCGTCGATGACCTCGCCCAGCGTGCGCGCCTTGGTCTCGACCGCAAAGCGCTCCTTCTCGGGGTCCATTTCCTCCTTGCGGCCCTGGTACACCACGCCCTTGATGTCGGTCACGACGATGTTTGAGCGTGGCAGCCCCATGTGCACGAGGAGGTTCAGGCAGGCGAGTGCCGCCGCCCCGGCGCCCGAGACGACGAGCTTCACGCTCCGGATATCCTTGCCGACCACCTTGAGCCCGTTCCGGATGGCGGCGCCGACGATGATGGCGGTGCCGTGCTGGTCGTCGTGGAACACCGGGATCTTCATGCGGGCGCGCAGCTTCCTCTCGACGATGAAGCACTCGGGCGCCTTGATGTCCTCGAGGTTGATGCCGCCGAAGGTGGGTTCGAGGCTGGCGATGATGTCCACCAGCTTCTCCGGGTCGCGCTCGTCGATCTCGATGTCGAATACGTCGATGCCGGCGAACTTCTTGAACAGCACCACCTTGCCTTCCATCACGGGCTTCGACGCGAGCGGCCCGATCGCGCCGAGCCCCAGCACCGCGGTGCCGTTGGTGATGACGGCGACGAGATTGCCGCGAGCGGTGAGGTTACGCGCCTCGGCGGGATTGGCGGCTATCGCCTCGCACACCGCGGCGACACCCGGCGTGTAGGCAAGAGCAAGGTCGCGCTGGTTGACCAGGCCCTTGGTGGGCGTGACCGAGATCTTGCCGGCGACGGGCGATCGGTGGTACTCGAGGGCCGCCTTGCGGAGTTGGTCATCCATTGAGGACGGAAATTATACCGGATGCCTTCCCGCACTCTTTTTACGCGGCGGGAATAGCAACCGCACCGTTATAGTGCGATGCGACTGGCGCGATTCCGTTACTTAACCCAATCGAAACAAGGGCATCAGCCAAAGCGGGCGCTGGCACAGGGGTTGCTTGAACACCAACTTGTATACCAGAGACCGAGCCAGCAATCGACGATGCCACGCGGCTACAGCCCCGGCCTCACCCGCCTTGATTCCACGTGCGCGAGCAATGCTCTCACGCCAGCTTGATCCCCTATTCAATCCACAGGAGACCCTCATGAAACGACGCGATTTTCTGATAACTTCCGCAGCACTGGCGGGCGGCCCTCTGTTGTCGCTCGAAGCGCTGGCGCAAAGCGACCGACGCAAGGAACTGCTCGTCGTCGCCAACGAGACTGGGCCGAATTCGCTCGATATCCATACGGTCGGCGCCAACCGCCCGGCCTACGGTGTGTCCTGGGTATGCTACGACCGGCTCATGACCTTCGGCAGAAAGACCCTGCCCAATGGCGTCGTCACCTACGATTACACCAAGCTCGAGCCCGAACTCGCCGAGTCGTGGCAAGTCGCTGCCGACGGCATGTCGGTGACCTTCAAGCTGCGCCGGAACGCCAAGTTCCATGACGGCACGCCGGTGACCGCCAGGGACGTGAAGTGGTCGCTCGATCGCGCGGTATCGGTGGGCGGCTTCCCGACCTTCCAGATGAAGGCCGGGTCGCTGGAAAAGCCCGAGCAGTTCGTCGCCGTGGACGATCACACCTTCCGCATCGATTTCCTGCGCAAGGACCGGCACACGCTCATGGACCTCGCCGTGCCGGTGCCCTCGATCCTTAACTCGGAGCTGGTGAAACAGCACGTGACGAAGGAAGACCCCTGGGGCCTCAACTGGACCAAGAACAACGTCGCCGGTGGCGGCGCCTACAAAGTCGAGTCCTGGAAGCCGGGACAGGAAATCGTCTACGCCCGCTACGACGAGTGGAAATCCGGGCCGTTGCCCAAGATCCGCCGCGTCATCCTGCGCGAGCT
>JAHFPO010000115.1:0-2722 GCA_023266695.1 Hyphomicrobiales bacterium
AGTTTAAGATTTCCGACGCCTATGGGGGCCCGGCGGCGACCGGACCCCGCTTTTTTCAATGCAAGGACAAGCGGATCAGATCAGGTTCCTTGCCTTCCACTTGGCCCAGATCGCCTTCATCTTGGCGTCGGCGCGCTTCAACGCATCCTCGGGCGTCTCGGCGCCGGTGGCGGCTTCGGCGAACATGGTGTTGAGCAGCCACGTTTGGTACGTGTCGGAGATGGCTGCGGTAGAGTAGCCCGGATAGCCGATATTCGTCGCCCAATCTAGCACGTCTTCGAGGACGGCGTACTTGTTGGGCGGCACCGCCTTCGAGTCCTTGGCGATGAGCTGCTTCAGATCGGGAACCGTCTTGGCAAAGCACGGGAAGTTGTAGAACTCGCTCGCCAGGAATGCCTGCTTGAAGTTGTCGATGTAATCGACCAGGAACTTCTGGGCGCCCGGAATGTTCTCCGAGAACTTCCAGATCACGTAACAGTCCATCACGTGCTCGAGGCCGATGCGCCGCACCGGACCTTTTGCTGCCTTGGCGAGGCCGATTTTCTCGTGGATCGCCATCTTGTTGTTCTCGCCGGTGCGGGTGATCGAAATGGCGTTGAGCACGAGCGATGAGCGACCGGCGAGCATCTGCCGATTGTTGGACGAAGCGTCCCACGCCAGCACCTCGGGCGTCATCGTCTCCTCGAACAGCGCCTTGACGAACTTGAGCGCCTCGAGGGTTTGCGGAGAGTTGATGGTGAGGTTGCCTTCGGCGTCCTGCTCATGCGAGCCGAACGCATACATGATCGCCCGCATCGCCACGGCGGTGTCGATCTCGGCCGAGAGCCCGATGCCGACTGGGATCTTGTGCTTGTCCTTGATCTTCTTGCCGCCGGTGCGGATTTCGTCCCAGCTGTCGGGCTTCATGCCGATATCGCCCCATAGGTCGATCCGGTAGTTGATCGGGTCGGGGACGAAGCTGTCGGAGAAGGCGAAGTACTTCTTGGTCTTGGGATTGTAGGTGCTCTTGATGGCGAGGTCGATCGCCTTGCCGTGCTTCTTCTCACATTCTGCATAGACGTCGTTCATGGGCACGACCTGATCCTCGAACACCGAAGGCGGCAAGAGGAAGAAGAATAGGTCGTGGCCCTTCTGGGCAGAGACCTCGGCCGCGGCGCGCGACTCGAGGAGCGCGAGGTTGATATTGTCGACGATCACCTCGGTGTCGTTCTTCTTCCCCCACTCCTTGGTGTATTCGTTGTTGAACCACTTGTCGTAGGCGGGAACGAAGTGGCTCCACTGAATGATCTTCAGGGTCTTGGCGGCTTTCGCCGGATTGACGTGGAAGAACGGGCCGACGCTCGCCACCGTGCCGGCGGCGGCGGCCGTCTTGATGATGTCGCGGCGGCTCAGGCCGCGGCGACGGAGTTTGTGGGTATCCATGATGCCTCCCATCCAATTTTCGGCCGCGGGTTCGAATCCCGTGGTCTGCCGGTACGGCCGGGATCAGTCCCGCCGCCGGTCTGGAAACATTATCCGGCGGATGGTCGCCGCTGACAACTGCCGAGATTCCGGTTGCAGCTAAACCTTTTGGCGAACAGGCAAATCCGCTTCATGGACCTGGTGGCGGCAGCCGTGCCCGGCGAGTGGTCAGGCCAGGAGATAGAAAAACGCGCCGCTGGCGGCGAACGAAATGCCGTTGCCAGCGTCCGCCCGAGCGAGGGTTGCTTCAGCGCCGCTTGCGGCCACCATTATCCTTCGGCGGCGGCAGGATGGCGCCGCGGTGGCCCATGACCTCTGCGGCCAGGCGATGGCCGGCGAGCGCAGCCGCCTCGGGTTTTTCTCCCTTCAACCGTGCCGCTAGATAGGCTGCATTGAAGGCATCGCCGGCGGCGGTGGCGTCGACGGGCTTGATCACCTCCGGCACCGGCACCCGAACATTCTGTCCATCGGCATGGATAAGCGCGCCCTGCGATCCGTTCTTCACCACGATCTCTTTCACCCCGAACGTAGTCAGGCGCTCGATCGTCGCCTCCGGAGTGGCATCGCCCCACAACTTCGCTTCGTCCTCGAAGGAAGGCAATGCGAAGTCGCTGCGCTTCAGCGCCTCCGAGAACACCGCCCGGGCGCGCTGATCGTCGCCACGCCAGCCACGCGTTTTCCATTTGCTGTCGAAAGCGATCCTGGCGCCACGCTCGCGGCCGAATTCAAGAGCGGCGAGCAACCGCCCCAAGCCGACGTTCGAATACAGCGAGAGGGTGATACCGGAGAGGTAGACGAGCTCGGCGGCGACAAGCTCCTCGGCGATATGGTCCCAGCCGGGCAGCTCGAACAATTGGCGCGCGGGCTCCGCTTCCCGCCAGTATTCGTAGCTGCGCTCGCCCTTCTCGTCGGTCTCGGCCAGACAGAGGCCGGGAACGCGGTCGTCGATCCGCAGCACGAGATCGGTCGCGATGCCTTCAGCGGCGGCGGCTGCGACGATCGTATTGGAATAGGAATCCTTGCCGAGCGCGGTCGCAAAAGCGACCTCGGCGCCGCAGCGGGAGAGATAGATCGCAGTGTAGAAGGTATCGCCGCCGTACCCGAACGCGAAGCGTCCGTCCGCATCGCGTGCGAGTTCGACCATCACTTCTCCGACCGAAACGACCCGCACGTTGCCCCGCCCTTCGCTTCGATTCCCGTCCGGCAAATGCCCTCGCCCGGACCATGTTCGGATCCGTGTAAGCGCTTATGCCCTTATACG
>JAHFPO010000115.1:2822-7715 GCA_023266695.1 Hyphomicrobiales bacterium
CCATCACTTCTCCGACCGAAACGACCCGCACGTTGCCCCGCCCTTCGCTTCGATTCCCGTCCGGCAAATGCCCTCGCCCGGACCATGTTCGGATCCGTGTAAGCGCTTATGCCCTTATACGCGTGCCCTTGTACGCGAACGCGCCTGGACCTATTCGAGGGCCAAACCCCGGCCCGACTGGCTGAAAGGCGAACCTCGGTGGGTCCGTTCGAACGCGACCATAGCAACAAAAGCATTCCGCGTGAGTCGCTGCAACGTCCTTGCCCTATGCCGCCCAGTTCTATTCGCCGTAGCGGCTTGCGAGATCGCGGACACGGGCCTCGCCCTTGTCGATCAGGCAGGCAAGTCGCTCCTCGAAGGCGCCGATTCCACGGCTGCCCTCATAGGGTGCAACGTTCTGACATTCCAGATTGCGGTAGCGCAGAAAGATGCCATGGGCCTCGTCGAGCGCGTTCTTCCAGCGTGTTTTCTGCGTGGGAGTGAGCTCGGAACGGGCATCGATCGTGGCGTGGGCGCGGGAGAGGGCGGCGGAGAGCGCCTGATCGCCGGCGCGGACGGCGGCGGTGAGACATTCAATATAGGCGCGGCCGGCAAGCTTTGCCCGGTCACACGCCGCACGGGAGGGGCGCGCCTCCTCGGCCACGGCGGCAAACGCAACGATACTCGCAAGAACCAAGACCACGGGTATCCGGCGCATGGGGATCGTCGCCGACGACTTAGCCCTCAGGCCCGGCATATTTGCCGGCCGTCTGCGGGAACATCGATTTCACGATCTTGAAACGCGAGATGTCGGCGGTTGCGTCCGAGTGCAGGAAGATCGCGGCGTCGCGGAAAAGCTTCTCGATCCCCATCTCCAGCATCACGCCATTGCCGCCGTGCAGCTCCATGGCGTTCTGACAGACCTTGAGAATTTCCTCCGAAGCAAAGACCTTTGCCATGTTGCAAAGCGTGTCGGCGTCGGGAGCATTAGCGGCGACGGCGTCGGCCGCGCGGCCAAGCAACGCGCGCACCGCCTCGATCTTGGTCGCCATATCGGCGAGCCTCAGCGCCACCGCTTGATGCTTGATGAGCACGCGGCCGCCCTGGACGTAATTCTGCACGTAGTCCGAGGCGCGTTCGAAGGCGGCGACGCCGACGCCCAAATTCTTCGCCGCCTGGATGATCTTGCCCGGCCGGAAATAGACGCCGGCCTTGCCGAGCGCGTCGTTCTCCACGAGCAGGTGGTCTTCCGGCAGCCGGCAATCCTCGAACACGATCTCGCCGTTGTTCATGAAGCGGCCGCCCATGGTTTCGTTGCAGCGGGCGACCGCAACGCCGGGCGTGTCGCGCGGCACCAGGAACGAGGAAGTTCCCTGCAGGACTCCGACCTTGGGATTGGTGTTGGCATAGACGACATAAAGGCCGGCGTCGTAGCCGTTCGAGATGAAATGCTTGCGGCCGTTGATCACCCATTCGCCGTTCTTCTTCACGGCCTTGGTGTGCATCGCCGCCTCCGGCACGTTATAGGGCAGCCAGCGATCGGAGGCCCCGCGCGGCTCGCTCAAGCAATGGGCGAACAGGAGTCGCGGATTCTCGATGAGGCGCTTGAACCAGCGCTCCTGCAAGTGGCGTGGCGCAAGATTGCGCAATAGCACCGAGACCTTCCAGTTCTGCACCAGCTTGTCGGCGAGGCCGCAATCGCCGCGGGCGATTTCCTCGGCGATGATGGCGAAGGTCTGGACCTCGGTCGCCTGGTCGAGCTCGAAGCCGCCGAACTCCTCCGGCACGCCGAGGGTGCGGATGCCGACCTTGTCGGCGCCTTCGAGGATCGCCGCCGGCAGGCGTCCGTCCGGGTCCATCAGCCATTCGCGCTGCCAGTTCTCACGGATGAACGGGATCACGACGTCGTCGACGAAGGCGCGGCAGCTTTGCCGCATCATGCGCTGTTCTTCGGAGAAGGCGCGCTCGTGGATGTTCATCTCATGCCGCCTTGCGACTCGCCAGGAACTCGCCCATGCGGTCGATTGCCTTGAGGATGTTCTCGGTCGAGTTGGCGTAGGAGAGGCGCACATAGCCTTCCGCCAGCACGCCGAAATCGGGCCCGCCGATGATGGCGACGCCGGCTTCCTCCAAGAGCGAGGAAGCGAGCGCCTTGGCCTTCCAGCCGGTGCGCTTGATGTTGGGGAAGGCGTAGAAGGCGCCCTTCGGGGTCGCGCAGGAAATGCCGGGGAGCTTGTTCAGGCCCTCGACCACCACTTTGCGGCGCCGGTCGAACTCGGCGACCATCTTCCTGGCTTCCTCCTGCGATCCCTTGAGCGCCGCGATGCCCGCGTATTGCGAGGGCGCGTTGACGCAGGAATACAGGTTCACCGCGAGCTTCCTCGCATAGTCGTAGAGCTTGCCCGGCCACACCGCGTAACCGAGCCGCCACCCGGTCATGGCGTAGGTCTTGGACCAACCATTCAAGAGGATCAGCCGGTCGCGGATCGAAGGATAGGTGAGGAGGCAGACGTGCTTCTCGCCGTCATAGACCATGTGGTCGTAGATCTCGTCGGACATCACCGCGACGTCGGGGAATTTCTCGAGACCGGCGATCAGCTTGTCGACCTCCGCCTTGGGGGTGACGCCGCCGGTGGGATTGGCGGGCGAATTGAGAATCAGCAGCCGCGTCTTCGGCGTGATCAGCTTCAAGGTCTCCTCGGCGGAGAAGGCAAAGCCGTTTTCCTCGCGCACCGGCACCGGTATGGGCTTGGCGCCGGTGAACTCGATCATCGAGCGGTAGATGGGGAATCCCGGATCGGGGTAGAGAATGTCCACGCCGGGCTCGCCGAACATCAGGACCGACATGAACATGGTCGGCTTGCCGCCCGGCATGATCATCACGGTGTCGGGCGCGACCTCGACCTTGAAGCGCTTGTGCAAATCGGCCGCCACCGCCTCGCGCAAGGGCTTGATGCCGGTCGCCGGGGTGTAGCCGTGGTGGCCGTCCTTCAGCGCCTTGATCGCGGCCTCGACGATATGGGGCGGGGTCGGGAAGTCGGGCTGACCGATGCCGAGATTGACGATGTCGCGGCCCTGGCCGGCGAGCTCGGTGGCGCGGGCAAGCACCGCGAAGGCGTTCTCCTCGCCGATGCGGTCGAAAGCCGCAATGGTACGCAGCATGGACATTCCTCCCCGGCGTTTCCGCCCGATTGCTTTCGCGCGAACATTAGGCGCATAAATCCCGCGAAATCAATTCGGATTCAGCGGTTCAGCGGACGCCGGTATGGATCGCCCGCGCCCGGAGGAGGATGCAATGGCCGAGAAGCGGAAGGCCGGCGCTGGGCGCAAGCTGCGCTCCCAGCTCTGGTTCGACAATCCGGACGATCCGGGGATGAGCGCGCTCTATATCGAGCGCTATCTGAATTACGGGCTTTCGCGCGAGGAGCTGCAATCGGGCAAGCCCATCATCGGCATCGCCCAGACCGGCTCGGACTTATCCCCCTGCAACCGCCATCACTTGCAGCTTGCCGACCGCGTGCGCGAGGGCATACGTGCGGCCGGCGGCATCGCGTTCGAATTTCCGATGCATCCGATCCAGGAAACCGGCAGGCGCCCGACCGCCGCGCTCGACCGCAACCTCGCTTATCTGGGTCTCGTCGAGGTTTTGCACGGCTATCCGATCGACGGCGTGGTGCTGATGACGGGCTGCGACAAGACCACGCCCGCCTGCCTGATGGCGGCGGCGACGGTGAACATCCCGGCGGTCGTGCTGTCGGGCGGGCCGATGCTGAACGGCTGGTACAAGGGCGAGCGCACCGGCTCCGGCACCATCAAATGGAAGGCGCGCGAGCTCTATGCGGCGGGCGAGATCGACTATCCCCGCTATGTGGACCTGGTGGCGTCGGCGGCGCCCTCGATCGGCCATTGCAACACCATGGGCACGGCCTCGACCATGAACGCGCTCGCCGAAGCGCTCGGCATGTCATTGCCTGGTTGCGCCGCGATCCCGGCGCCCTATCGCGAGCGCGGGCAGATCTCCTATGAGACCGGCGTGCGCATCGTCGAGATGGTGAAGGAGGATCTGAAGCCCTCCGATATTCTCACCCGCGAGGCGTTCGAAAACGCGGTCGTGGTCAATTCCGCGATTGGCGGCTCCACCAATGCGCCGATCCACCTCAATGCCATCGCGCGCCACATCGGGGTTTCGCTTGCAGTCGAGGACTGGCAGCGGATCGGCCACAAGATCCCGCTCCTCGTGAACATGCAGCCGGCGGGCAAGTTCCTGGGCGAGGAATTCCACCGCGCCGGCGGCGTGCCGGCGGTGATCGCCGAGTTGATCGAGGCCGGCAAGATTCACGAGCAGGCCAAGACCGTGAACGGCAAGACCCTGGGCGAGAATTGCCGCGGCAAGCTTTCCTGGGACCGCGAAGTGATCCGTCCCTACAAGGAGCCGCTGGTGAAGGACGCGGGTTTCATCGTGCTACATGGCAATCTCTTCGACAGCGCGGTGATGAAGACGAGCGTGATCTCCAAGGAATTCCGCGATCGCTACCTTTCCAACCCCAAGGACCTCGAAGCGTTTGAAGGAAGCGCCGTCGTGTTCGACGGACGCGAGGACTATCACCGGCGCATCGACGATCCCTCGCTCAAGGTCGACGAGAATACGCTTCTCTTCATCCGCGGCGTCGGGCCGATCGGCTATCCGGGCGCGGCCGAGGTCGTGAACATGCAGCCGCCGGCGGCCCTCATCAAACGCGGGGTGAAATCATTGCCCTGCATCGGCGACGGGCGGCAGTCGGGCACCTCGGGCTCGCCCTCGATCCTCAATGCGTCGCCGGAAGCCGCGGCGGGCGGCGGACTGGCGCTCCTAAAGACCGGCGACCGGGTGCGGATCGATCTCAGGAAGGGCGAAGCCAATATCCTGATTTCGGA
>JAHFPO010000226.1 GCA_023266695.1 Hyphomicrobiales bacterium
CGGTCCGGAAGCGGACAACACGGCCGAGGAGTACGTGAAGTACGGCACCAACCGTCTGGCCGAGGGCAAACTGCCGTTGTGCGCCGAAATGTGCTCGACCAAGTCGCTGCTCGCCGGCGATGGCAACATCATCGCGCAGATCTACAAGGAACGCGTCACCAAGCGCGGTTACGGCTCCGGTGCCTGGGGCTGGAAGACCGCCTATCGCGAAACCATCGCGACCTAAGTCCGGAATCGCGACACGCGGCGGCCAACACCGCCGCATGTTCGCTTCCGCAACCGGGGTAGAATAAGGAATCAGGGAGGATAAGGCATGGCGACGCTTCTCGCGCATGTACGATACATCGTCGGAGCGTTCGTGCTCCTTATGATTGTTGCGCTCGCGGTACCCGCGAACGCACAACAACCGAGTTCGGTCAATCCGACCGCGAGTTCGGTCAAGGAGGAGCAGCTGTTCCAGCAGATGCAGCGGCTTGAGGGCCGCATTACCATTCCGGACGCCAAGTCCAGTGTTCTGATCCAGCCTGCGGGACAGAGCTGGCGGCAGTTTCACGAGGTGACGCTGCGCTGGATCGGCGGCATCGCAGTCATCGGCATGCTCGCGCTGCTCATCATGTTCTATGCCGTGCGCGGCATGATCAAGATCTCGAGCGGACGCTCGGGACGGACAATCACCCGCTTCAATAGTCTCGAGCGCGGCGTGCATTGGCTGACGGCGATCAGTTTCGTCATCCTAGCGATCTCGGGTCTCAACATAACCTTCGGCAAGCCGTTGCTCTTGCCGTTGCTCGGGCCCGAGGCGTTCACGAAATTGTCGATCGCCGCGAAGTACGCGCACAACTACCTGAGCTTCCCGTTCACGCTCGGCCTCGTGTTCATCTTCTTCATGTGGATCAAGGACAACATCCCCGGGAAGATCGACATCGCTTGGATCAAGGCCGGTGGCGGCCTCGTCGGCTCGAAGCACCCGCCGGCCCGCCGCTTCAATGCCGGTCAGAAGGCCGTCTATTGGCTCGTCGTGCTCGGCGGCGGCGCCATCGCGGTCACCGGCTATCTGCTGATGTTCCCGTTCTACGGGACGGGCATCGCCGGCATGCAACTCGCCCAGATCATCCATGGCGTCGTCGGCGTGCTCCTGATCGCGGCCATGCTGGCCCACATCTATATCGGCACGATCGGCATGGAGGGCGCCTTTGACGCCATGTCCACCGGCGAGGTCGATCTCAATTGGGCCAAGGAGCACCATAAGCTCTGGGTCGAGGAAGAGATGGGCGGCGCTTCCGGCGCGCGGGCACGTATGAGCCCGGCCGAATAGCGGCCAAGAAATCCCTCAGATCTGCGAGCGCCTGGCGCATCCGCGCCGGGCGCTTTGCTTTTTCACTCTCTCCCCCGGGGGAGAGGTGATCTATAAAGGACCCCATGCGCATCATCGGCCTCGCCGGCTGGAGCGGTTCCGGCAAGACCACCTTGCTCGCCCGGGTGATCCCGGAGCTGACCAAGCGCGGGCTCAAGGTCTCGACCGTCAAGCACGCCCACCACGGCTTCGATGTGGATATTCCGGGCAAGGACTCCCACACCCACCGACAGGCGGGGGCGAGTGAAGTCTTCATCTCCTCGGCCCGGCGCTGGGCCCATATCCACGAATTGCGCGGGGACGAGGAGCCGGAGCTCAGTGAAATTCTCGCCCGGCTCGCTCCGGTCGATCTTGTCATCGTCGAAGGCTACAAGCGCCACCCGCACCCGAAGCTCGAAGTCTACCGCGCCGCCGTCGGCAAGCCGCTCCTGCATCCCGATGACGACTGGATCGTGGCGCTCGCCTCCGACGCGCCGGTGCCCGACTCGCGCGTGCCGGTGCTCGCGCTCGATGACATCGAGAAGATCACCGATGTGCTGCTCATCGAATCGGTCCTGATCGACCGTATCGAAGAGCGGGCTGAGCGGGTCTGATGGCGCAGCTCTCCGACGATTGCTTCGCCTTCGGCGGCTCGCTGCTCCCGGTCGAGGAAGCGATGCGCTTGATGGCCGCGCAGGTTCCGCCGATCGCTGAGGTCGAGACCGTGTCACTTGTCCAGGCCCTGGGGCGGATCGCAGCGGCCGATATCATCGCGCCTATCCCATTGCCGCCCTTCGATAATTCGGCGGTCGACGGCTATGCGGTGAGGCACGCCGATATCGCCCCCGAAGGCGAAACGCGGCTCCAGCTGGTCGATCGCATCCTTGCCGGCGGCCGGTCGGCGCGAACGCTGCAGGCGGGGGAAGCCGCTCGCATCTTCACCGGGGCACCGATGCCCGTGGGCGCCGACACGGTTTATATGCAGGAGGACTGCAAGGCCGAGGGCGACGCGATCGTCGTCCCCGCCGGGCTGAAGCTCGGCGCCAACCGGCGTCTCAAGGGCGAGGACGTCGCTGCCGGCTCGGTCGCTCTTCCGGCCGGACGCCGCCTCGCACCGCAGGACGTGGCGCTTGCCGCCGCCATCGGTAAGTCCGAGCTTACGGTCCGGCGGCCGGTGCGTGTGGCGGTTTTCTCCACCGGGGACGAGATCGTGGAGCCGGGGCGGCCGCTGCCGCTCGCTGGCCTCTACGATTCGAACCGCTATCTGCTCATCGGGATGCTGCGTAAGCTCGGGATCAAGGCGCATGACCTCGGCATCCTCGCCGACGACCTGGGCGTA
>JAHFPO010000116.1 GCA_023266695.1 Hyphomicrobiales bacterium
GCAAGTTCGTGTTCCCGGGCGGGCGGGTCGACGCCGCCGATGGCCGCATGGACGCCGTGGGCGCGCTCGATCGCGAGAGCGAGCAGCGCCTCTGCGCACGCATGACGCGGCCGAGCCCCGCGCGCGCCCGTGCCTTTGCGCTCGCCGCCATCCGCGAGACTTCGGAGGAGAGCGGCTATCTGCTCGCGGCGATGGGATACGATAAAGTGACCGCCCCCTCCCCGGCCTGGGCTCCCTTCGCCGAGACCGGCCTTCGCCCCAATCTCGGCGCGCTCACTTTCGTCGCGCGCGCGATCACGCCGCCGGGACGTCCGCGCCGTTTCGATACCCGTTTCTTCGTCGCCCATCGCCGCGATGTCGCCGCCGAATTGCCGGGTGTCGTCGGGCCCGACGCCGAATTCGTCGAGCTCAAGTGGCTGACGTTCGATCAAGCGCGCGCCGAGAATTTGCCGACCATCACCAAGGTCGTGCTCGGCGAGATCGAGGCGCGGCTCAAGGCGGATTTCTCCCCGCGTCTGCCGGTGCCATTCTATTTCCCGCGCCGCGGCCGCATGCTGCGCGAGGAGATCGCGTGATGGGCGCGAGTGATTGTAAAAACGCGCTGAGTCGGGCAGCATCCGGCGGCGACGGAATTCGGCTCTTCCATCGGGAAATGTCGAATGAGCATGGGCATGTTCCTGCTGTACGGCCTTGCCTTCTACGCCGTGGCGGGTCTGATCACGGCCATTCTGTTCGTCCTCTTCGGCGTCACGCGGGTGCTGGCTCATCCGGTGTCGGTCACGCCCGGCGCGCGGATTCTTTTCGTGCCGGGCGCCGCGCTCTTGTGGCCTTTGGTGCTCGGGCGCTGGCTGAAATCCAGACGCCGGCCATGACGCGCAAGCATCGCTCGGTCCACCGCGCGCTCTGGCCCGCGCTCGCCTTGGCGGTGGCGCTCGGCCTCGGATTGGCGCTTTTCCTGCGCCCGCCCGCCCCGGTCGACGCGCCGCGAGCAGCCTCGGAGAGTCCGCGATGAGCGTGGGCTTCCAGGCCGTTCAGTGGAACCGCGCCAAGCTCGTCTATGACGGCATTCTGCTCGCCGCCGTCGCGTTCTATATCGCCGCCTTCATGGGGGTGGGGATCTCGCTCCATCCGCCGAAGAGTCAGCCGGAATGGATCGACCTCCGCATCCGCGCCTTCGGCACCTGCGCCTTCCTGATGCTCACCATCATTCTGTCGATCGGCCCGCTCTGCCGGCTCGACCGCCGTTTCCTGCCGCTCCTCTACAACCGGCGTCATTTCGGCGTGCTGATATTCTTTGTCGCGCTGGTGCACGCCCTGTCCATGGTCCAGTGGTTCTACGTGCAGGATGCAATGCCGAGCCTCGTGACGGAACTGATGAACATGCCGGCTTACGGAAAGTTCATCGGCTTTCCCTTCAAGACGCTCGGCATTGCCGCCTTGCTGATCCTCCTGCTGATGGCGGCGACCAGCCACGACTACTGGCTGAACTTGCTCGGACCCCCGGTGTGGAAAGCCCTGCACATGGCGGTCTACGTCGCCTATGGGCTGGTCGTCCTGCATGTCGCGCTCGGCGCCTTGCAGACCAATCGTCACCCGCTGATCCCGGTGATGCTGGCAAGTTCGTTGCTGATCGTGGCGACGCTCCATCTGCTGGCCGGCTGGCGCGAGCGCGCCGTCGACCGGGGCGGCGGCGTGGACAGCGAAAGCTGGCTCGCCGTCGGACCGCCGTCATCCATCCCCGACAAGGGCGCCAAGATCGTCGCCGCTCCTGGCGGCGAACGCATCGCCGTCTATCGCGACGGCCGGCAGATCGGCGCGCTCACCAATCTTTGCGCCCACCAGAACGGTCCGCTCGGCGAAGGCCGCATTATCGACGGCCTGGTGACCTGCCCCTGGCACGGCTATCAGTATCGGCTCGAGGACGGTTGCGCGCCGCCGCCCTTCACTGAAAAACTCGTCACCTACCGCGTGCGGGTCAAAGGCGGCGGCATCGAAGTGGACCCGCGCCCGCTGCCGCCGGGAACCCCCGCGGCGATCACCTTGCCGCCCGAACAATCGTGAGGATTGCCATGGCTCGAGAAGCACAGTGGATCGACATTGGTGCCGAAGAGGAGCTGAAGAAGACGCCGCTCCAGCACATCACGGCGAAGAACGCCGCCCTCGCAGTCTCCTTCAAGGATGGCGAGTTCGGTGCGGTTTCAAATGCGTGCAACCACGTGGGTGGACCGCTGGGCGAAGGCCGCATCGACGATGCCGGCTACATCCAATGCCCTTGGCATGGTTGGAAATTCCACCGCTGCACCGGTCTCGGCGAACCCGGCTTCGAGGAGGACCGCGTCCCCTCCTTCCCGCTCAAGCTCGAGAAGGGACGCGTGCTCGTCGACATCGCCAATCCGACCAAGCGCAACAAGAAGCCGCACGCGCCGCATCCGCTCGCGCGCGATCCGGTGCGCGCGCCCGGCCCGCTGCGCCTCGCCGGAATTTCGACCACCGTCATGGACACGGGAAACCCGCGCTTCTCCGGCTCGGATCATCTGCTCGATCACGCGCTCGATGCCGCCCGCAAACTGGGCGCCGAGACCCGGCTGATCAAGCTCAACGAACTGAAGTTCCGCGCCTGCGAGGGCTATTTCTCCAAGAGCCTGCGCGCCTGCACCTGGCCCTGCTCCATCACCCAGATGGATGCCAAGGACGAAATGGATCGGGTCTACGAGGCGCTCGTGCATTGGGCCGACGCCATCATCGTCGCAACGCCGATCCGTTGGGGCGCCGCGTCGTCGCTCTATTTCAAGATGGTGGAGCGGCTGAACTGCGTGCAGGTCGACGTTTCCACGAAGGAAAAGCAGCTCATCGGAAACAAGGTCGCGGGTTTCATTGTCGTCGGCGGTCAGGACAACATTCAGGCCGTGGCCGGCTCCATGCTCAGCTTCTTCGCTGAACTTGGATTCCTGTTTCCAAAATTTCCCTATATCGCCCACTCGCGCGGATGGTCGCACGAGGACATGGAGAACAACGTGCGGATTGTACGGGAGTCGAAAGCGCTCGCCCAAGGCGCGGCTGCGCTCGCCGCACGCTGCCTCGATCTTGCCGGCAAGCTCGTCGCCGCCGCCGAAGTTCCGACGCTGATCGAGCGTGGCGGCCTCAAGGGCCGTCCGGTCATGGCGGACATCATGGATCGCGATTAGAACGAAAAATGGGCGCGCGACCGGTTGCTTCCTTGACTTTCGCGCGCCCGCCACTAGTTTGCGCCCGAACCGCAAAGGATTTCGACCATGGCCAAGGCCGTCTCTCTCAAGATCAAGCTGGTGTCGAGCGCCGACACCGGATTCTATTACGTGACCAAGAAGAACTCGCGCACCATGACCGAGAAGATGAAAAAGAAGAAATACGATCCGATCGCGCGCAAGCACGTGGTATTCACCGAGCATAAGATCAAGTGATCTTCGCCGAACGGCCGCCAATCCGAAACGAAGAGGGCGCCCGCGTGGGCGCCCGAGTTTTTCCTATGGCACAAGGATGAGCGAGGTGGCCGGCGGTGAACGGTTCGATGAGGCCTATCTGGCCGCTCGCCCGCCGGCCGAACCCCACGGGACCCAGGAGATGCGGCGGACCTGAGCATTCCGCAGGGTTAGCTCGGAGGGCCGCTGATCCCTGGCATGCCGCCGCGGTCCGGCCCGGACGGAAAGGCTAGCCCAACGCGGAACGGAATCAACGAATCCGGCCCCGATCCGGCAAGAAATTTCGCGCTGTCGTGAAGGACTAACCTTACCGGCACGGGGTTAACGCAGCGGCGCCTCAGGCGGCGTCGGCGGCCACCCGGTTGCGCCCGTCGCGCTTGGCCCGATAAAGCGCCTCGTCGGCGCGCTTCAGCATCTGCTGGGCGCTGTCCTCGGGGCCGAGACGCGCGGCGATCCCGATCGAGATGGTGACCTCGATGGCGCGGCTGCCGCGCTCGATCGGAAAATGCTCGCCGGCGATGCGCCGCCGGATGCGCTCGGCCACGACGGCGGCGACGCCGAGATCGGTGTCGGGCATCACCACCACGAACTCCTCCCCGCCGAAGCGGCAGGCAAGGTCGATGCCGCGGATCGAGGCCCGCAGCCGGTCGGAGAACTCGCGCAGCACGTCGTCGCCGGCGTCATGGCCGTGGCTGTCGTTGATCGACTTGAAATAGTCGATGTCGAGGATGAGCACCGCGAGCGACTTGCCGCGCGCGGCCGCACGGTCGACCAGGGTGCCGACGTGACTTTCCATGTAGCGGCGGTTGAACAGCCCGGTCAACGGATCGGTGACGGCGAGCTCCATCGAACATTGCACGTTGTCGCGCAGCTTTTCGGTGTAGCGCTTGCGGCGCACCTGGGTGCGCACCCGCGCGATCATCTCGTTCTTGTCGCTCGCGTAGAGGATGTAGTCGTTGGCGCCGAGGTCGAGTCCGCGCAACAGCCGCGCGTCCTCGCCGGGTCCGGTGATCAACAGGATCGGCAGATGACGCGTACGCTCGAGCGAGCGCACCTGGCCGACCAGGCGGAGCGCGTCGAAGTTCTTGAGATCGAGCGAGAGCATCAGAAGGTCGAACTTGCCCTCGGCGGCGCGGAACAGCGCCTCCTGCGGATTGCCCTCGACCTCGACCGTGTGCTGGCGCGCGAGCGTGTCCTCGATGCGACCGACCGAGGAGGCGCGATCGTCGACCACCAGGATGCGCGCGTCGAGGCCCGCGTCCATCGCCGCCTCGAAGGCATGATCGGCCATGCCGATCTCGGACGAGGTCACCGCCCGCATGCGCAGCTCGTCGGTCATCATCTTGAGGCGCGTGAGCGAGCGCACGCGCGTGATCAGCGCGAGGTCGTTGACCGGCTTGGTGAGAAAATCGTCGGCGCCGGCTTCCAGCCCGCGCACCCGGTCGGCGGGCTGGTCGAGCGCCGTCACCATGACGATCGGAATGTGGTGGGTGGCGGAGTTGCTCTTCAGCCGCTTCGCCACCTCGAATCCGTCCATGCCCGGCATCATCACGTCGAGGAGGACGATGTCGCACTGGCTGCGCTCGCAAATCTCGATCGCCGCCGGCCCGCTCGCCGCGGTCACCACCTCGAAATACTCGGCGTTGAGCCGTACCTCCAGGAGCTTGAGGTTGGCGCGCACATCGTCGACCACCAGCACACGAGCGCTCATCGGACCTCAATTGTCCTTCATGAAATGGCGGATGGTCTCGAGAAACTTGGAGACCGAGATCGGCTTCGACAGATAGGCCTCGCAGCCGCCGGCGCGGATGCGCTCCTCGTCCCCCTTCATGGCGAAGGCGGTGACCGCCACGACCGGGATCGAGCGCAGATCATCGTCCTCCTTGATCCATTTGGTGACCTCGAGGCCGGAGACCTCGGGCAGCTGGATGTCCATCAGGATGAGATCCGGCCGGTGCTTGCGCGCGAGATCGAGCGCCTCGATCCCGTTGCGGGTCTCGATGGTGGTGTAGCCGTGCGCTTCCAACAGGTCGTGAAAGAGCTTCATGTTGAGCTCGTTGTCTTCCACGATCAGGACCGTTTTGCCCATCGGCTCCGTCCCCGTCCCCATGCGACGCCCGGATGGGCGCGCTCGCGTCCCGCAGCCGGCCCTCGATTCGGCGGCTTGCGTGCGGCGACGCGCAAGCCCGGACTCACCCGATCGGCCGATCGTTGATATTGCCATCGACCCGCATTCCGTTGCGACATTGCCGGGAAGGTCCTGCCGCGCAAGCCCGAACGTCGACAACGGCTTGCTTCTTCCGGCATGCTCGAGGCGAATCTACGGGTTATTCCTTACAGAAAGGGTAATGTGATCAAAGACTCGCGCCGCTCCCAGTCCTTGCGCGCCGAGGCGGAAAGCCTGGCGGTGGCGGCGCTTGGCTTTCTCGCCGCCGAGCCCGGGCGGCTGGCCGGGTTCCTCTCGCTCTCCGGCCTCGGCCCCGACACGGTTCGTCTGGCAGCCCGGGACCCGGCATTCCTTCCCGCCGTGCTCGATTATCTCTTGGCAAACGAGCCGGTGCTCCTGGCCTTTGCCGCCGAGCACCAGATCGATCCGAAAGCGGTCGCGGCGGCGAGCAAGGCCTTGGCGGGAGCGGCCGGCGACCGATAGCCGCAGCGGGTATTTTTCTTTCCGTTCGATTGTCAAACAGCATCCTTCGCTCTTGTCGTCCGTCATCCTGAGGTGCGAGCGGCCAAAGGCCGCGAGCCTCGAAGGATGACGGCGGGGCATCCGTTCGTCACCCTTCGAGGGCCTCGCTACGCTCGGCCGCCTCAGGGTGACGTGATTCATCATTCTCGCGAGCGGTTTTTCGCCCCGAGCTTTGTTTCGTTTCCCCTCATTCCGATGAGGGGGATGGAGCGCCGGTCGGCGCACCATTCTCTTAGTTGGCGCCCCGAGGGGCGCCCGCGCCTTCTCGGCGCTCCATCCGGCGGTTTCCGTCCACGGGCCGCGCTTTCGGGGACGGCGGGGGCCCGCTCCACGAGGGACGGGCGGCCGCCGGCCAGCGTCAGCGAGCTCCTCGCGCCCGGTCGTAGTGCCGGGGGGCGGAGCCCCGTGACCCTCCCGGGGTCGCAGCAGCGAGCCACGACCGCGGGCGCCGATCCCGATCCCACATGGTTTCGCGTGGCCACGCGCCCCTCATGAGCGGGACGAGTATGAATATAGTCCTAGTACGCCGGACTGTCAAGTCGCATTGCGAGCTATAGGTCAGTTTTTTGATTGTCCGCTTGGTGCCAGCAACAGAAGCCACCGCTGTGCAAATACTCGGGAGATGGAAAAGCCTCCTTACAATGGAAATGAGCTACAAGGGACACCGATGTCACTGCCCTTGCGCGAAAAGCTCGCGATGCTGCTACCGCCGTCGCTCTTCTACCGGCGACGTATCGCGGAAGAGGCACGCTCCGGCGAGCCGGAGCTCGCGGTCCTGGCCGAGCTGGTGCCGCGCGGCGGCACCGCCGTCGACATAGGTGCCAACCAGGGGATTTTCGCTTATGCCCTTGCGGGCATCGCCGACCGGGTCGTCGCCGTCGAGCCCAACCCCGACTATGCCTTTTTCGCGCGCTGGATGTTGCGTGGCCGCGCCGAGGTCCACGAGCTGGCGCTCTCCGACAAGTCCGGTCGTGCGACCTTTTACGTGCCGCTTTCAGACGAAGGAATGGTCCTCCACTTCGCCGGTAGTCTGAAGCGGACTCACTCTCATTTTCGCAATATCAAGAGCTACGAAGTCGAGGTCCGCACGCTAGACGATCTCGGCTTTGCAGACGTCCGTTTCATCAAGGCTGACGTCGAGGGCAGTGAACGCGAGGTGCTCGATGGTGCACGGATAACCATCGCGCGCGATCGGCCGGTAATCCTGCTTGAGTTGCTGGCCGGCACACACAAGGACCCTTACGCCTACACCACATCGATCTGCGACAGTTTTGGCTACGATGCCTTCATCGTCCAGCGCGCCAAGAAGATCGCGGCGCTGCCCGCGATTGCCACCCTCGGCACAAATAACGTTTATGGCACCGAAATCGAATCGCGGAATGTGCTGTTCCTGCCTCGGTGAGGGCTGCTTCAGTTCCCGGCTCAATAGTCCGCTTGGTGCCACAAGCAGACATCCCGATTCAACACACCCGCGATCTGCGTGTCGTGAGTTCGTCCAACAAAAAACCCCCGGCTTTC
>JAHFPO010000117.1 GCA_023266695.1 Hyphomicrobiales bacterium
TCGAGGCCGAGATGACGGCGGCGGCCGGCCTGGGCGTGCGTTTCATCGCCATCGGCGAGGAAGACTATCCGCCGCGCCTGCGCGAGACCGACGACGCGCCGCCGCTCCTCGCCGTGCGCGGCCGGGCGAGTGCGCTCACGCTGCCCGCGGTCGCGATCGTCGGCGCGCGCAACGCGTCCGCCGCCGGCAGCCGCTTCGCCGGTCAGCTCGCGCGCGAGCTCGGACAGGCGGGCTTCGTCACCGTCTCGGGGCTCGCCCGCGGCATCGACTCCGCCGGCCACCGCGCCTCGCTCGCCTCGGGAACCATCGCGGTGCTCGCCGGCGGCCACGACAGGGTCTATCCGCCCGAGCACGCCGATCTTCTCGGTGAGATCGTCGAGCACGGCGCCGCGGTCACCGAGATGCCGCTCGGGCATGAGCCGCGGGCGCGCGATTTCCCGCGCCGCAACCGCATCATCGCCGGGATCGCGATCGGTGTGGTGGTGGTGGAGGCGGCGGAACGCTCGGGCTCCCTCATCACCGCGCGGCTCGCGCTCGAAGCCGGACGCGAGGTGTTCGCCGTGCCGGGCTCGCCCATCGATCCGCGCGCCGGCGGCACCAACCGCCTGCTCAAGCAGGGCGCGACGCTGGTGATGAGCGCCGCCGACGTGATCGAGGTGCTCACGCCCATTCTCGGCCGGCCGGAGCCGCCCTCGCCGGTGCGCGAGCCGCCGCCGGAGGAGACGCCGGCCGAGCCCGCCACCGCCGACGATCGCTTGCGCGCCCGCATCGTCGAGTTGCTCAGCCCCACTCCGGTCGCGATCGACGATCTGGTGCGCGAGGCGCGCGTAGAGCCGAGCGCGGTGCAGATCGTGCTCTTGGAACTGGAGCTCGCCGGCCGGCTGGAGCGCCACGGCGGAGGACTCGTTTCGCTGATCTGATAACCTCACGCCATCACCCTGAGGTGCGAGCCGCGTCAGCGGCGAGCCACTGCAAGTCGGCTGTTGCCGATTTGCACACTCAAAATCCGATCTCGGGTAAACACGAGATCGGTGGGCGACGGCACTTCCGCCATCCTTCGAGGCTCGCCCTTCGGGCGAGCACCTCAGGATGACGGACTCAGGCGAATCGATTCGATTTTCCGTTCGAGCGTTCCTCGGCCTCCAGCCGCACCAGGTCGAGCAGATAGGCGAGCGCGGCAAGATCGTGACGCTCCACCATCACCTTCAATTCGCGCGCCAGCGTCGCGACATAGGCCGCGACTTCCTCCGGCCGCGCGTGGACTTCGCTGGTGCCCGGTTCAGCCATGATCTGCCTAGCTTCGTGCCCATCCGGAAGCCGTTCCGGATCGATCTTGAATATCCTAAATCATAGGTAGAGATACTTCAATATTCTCGTATTGCGAGCAGTCCCTAACCCCTTGAAATGCAACCGGCCGGCCGCTGCCGATTTGACTAAACGCCCCAAACTAGCCTATTCGCCGCCCACGCGCGGGCTGATCCCGCGCTTTTTGCCGATTCGAGGAACCCGCCGACCGCTGATGAACATCGTCATTGTCGAGTCGCCCGCCAAGGCGAAAACGATCCATAAATACCTCGGCCCTGGCTACGAGGTGCTCGCCTCCTATGGCCATGTGCGCGACCTGCCGCCCAAGGACGGCTCGGTTGCCCCCGATCAGGACTTTCACATGATCTGGCAGGTCGACGCCAAGGCGCAAAAGCGCTTGGCCGAGATCGCCCGCGCGGTGAAAGGCGCCGACAAGCTCATCCTCGCCACCGACCCCGACCGCGAGGGCGAGGCGATCTCCTGGCACGTGCTCGAAATTCTCAAGGAAAAAGGCGTCATCGCCGGCAAGAAGATCGAGCGCGTGGTCTTCAACGCCATCACCAAGCAGGCGGTTGCCGAAGCGATGGCGAACCCGCGCGAGATCGACGCGGCGCTCGTCGATGCCTATCTCGCCCGCCGCGCGCTCGATTATCTCGTCGGCTTCACGCTCTCGCCGGTGCTGTGGCGGAAATTGCCGGGCTCGCGCTCGGCCGGACGCGTGCAATCGGTGACGCTCCGTCTGGTGTGCGACCGCGAGCGCGAGATCGAGGCTTTTGTCCCCAAGGAATACTGGTCGATCGCGGCGAACCTCGCGACGCCGCGCGGGGACCAGTTCGAAGCGCGCCTCATCGGCGCCGACGGCCAAAAGATCCAGCGCCTCGATATCGCTTCGCGCGATCAGGCGGACGATTTCAAACGCGCCCTGGAAGCCGCCGACTTCAAGGTCGCCTCGGTCGAATCGAAACCCGCCAAGCGCCATCCCTACGCGCCGTTCTCCACCTCCACGTTGCAGCAGGAGGCGAGTCGCAAGCTCGGCTTGGCGCCGGCGATCACCATGCGGATCGCGCAGCGCCTCTATGAAGGCGCCGATATCGGCGGCGACACCGTCGGCCTCATCACCTACATGCGCACCGACGGCATCGAGCTCGACGGCGGCGCGATCGCTTCGGCGCGCAAGGTGATCGAGGCGGATTACGGCGCCAATTACGTTTCGCCCTCCCCGCGCGTCTACAAGAACAAGGCCAAGCACGCGCAGGAAGCCCACGAGGCGATCCGCCCTACCGATCTCACGCGCCGCCCGCGCGACGTCGCGCGCTACCTCGAATCCGATCAGGCAAAACTCTACGAATTGATCTGGCTGCGCACGATCGCGAGCCAGATGGAATCGGCGGAGCTGGAGCGCACGACGGTCGACATCAAGGCGGCCGCGGGCGCCCGCAATCTCGATCTTCGCGCCACCGGCACGGTGGTGAAATTCGACGGCTTCCTCACGCTCTATCAGGAAGGCCAGGACGACGCTTCCGACGACGAGGATGCCAATCGCCTGCCGGAAGCGCACGAAGGCGAGAATCTTTCCCGCCGCGAGATCAAGGCCGAGCAGCATTTCACCGAGCCGCCGCCGCGCTTCTCGGAAGCATCCCTGGTGAAGCGCATGGAGGAGCTCGGCATCGGCCGGCCCTCGACCTATGCCTCGACCCTGCAGGTGCTGCGCGACCGCGGCTATGTCCGGATCGACAAGAAGCGGCTGGTGCCGGAGGACAAGGGCCACGTCGTCATCGCGTTCCTGGAGTCCTTCTTCGCGCGCTACGTCGAATACGACTTCACCGCCGACCTCGAGGAGAAGCTCGACGAGATCGCCAATCACGATCTCGACTGGAAACAGGTGTTGCGCGACTTCTGGCGCGACTTCATCGCCGCCGTCGACGACATCAAGGATCTGCGCATCTCCCAGGTGATCGACGCGCTCGACGAGATGCTGGGCAAGCACATCTTCCCGCCGCGCGAGGATGGCGGCGATCCGCGCCAGTGTCCGACCTGCGGCAACGGCCGGCTCGGCCTGAAGACCGGCAAGTTCGGCGCCTTCGTCGGCTGCTCGAATTATCCCGACTGCCGCTACACTCGGCCGCTCGCCGCCGGCGCCAACGGCATGAACGGCACCAAGGTGCTCGGCACCGATCCCGCGAGCGGGCTCGAAGTGACGCTGCGCGACGGCCGCTTCGGCCCCTATGTCCAGCTCGGGCCCAACGGCGACGGCGAGAAGCCGAAGCGCGCGGGGATTCCCAAGGGTAGCGAGCTCGACGCCATCGATCTCGATCGCGCGCTCGCTCTGCTCGCTTTGCCGCGCGAAGTGGGCAAACACCCGGAGACCGGCGAGATGATCGTCGCCGGCATCGGCCGCTTCGGCGCCTATGTGAAGCACCAGTCGAGCTACGCCAATCTGGAGGCGGACGATGAGGTGCTCGTCATCGGCCTCAACCGCGCGATGACGTTGCTCGCCGAGAAGGCGGCGCGCGGGCCGCGCGGCCGCGGCGGCCGGCCGACCGGCAAGCTCTTGGGCGAGCATCCCGAGCTCGGCGGAGCGGTCACGTTGCATGACGGCCGCTACGGCCCCTATGTGAAACACGGCAAGATCAACGCCACCCTGCCGGTGAGCTCGGATCCCGCCACCGTCAACCTCGATGAGGCAGTGACGCTGGTCGCCGCCAGGGCGGCGAAAGCGGGCGGCGAGAAGAAACCGCCCGCGAAGAAGAAAGCGGCGGCGAAGAAGAAAGCGGCGGCGAAGAAGAAGGCGGCGGCGAAACAGACGGCGGCGAAAAAGAACAAGGCCGAAAATCCGGTCGCCCATGCGCCCGAGACTTCGCTCATGAGCGATGGCGCCCCCGACCCGGTGCCGGAAAAAGAGCCGGTGCAGGATTGAGTTTGAGGATGGAACGGGTCTCATCGGGTACGCTCCCGTCCACCAGAAAGTTTAATTATATCAATACCTTATAAGATTTCTCGGCCAATTTATCCCCGCCCATAAAACCTCCCTTAGACTGCGCCGGTCCCGCTCAAGAGGGGCGTCTTCTAGAGGCGTCTGGCTGACGGAACGGGATCGGCGCCCGCTGTCGCGGCAGCAACCGCGGCACCGGGAGGCCTCGGGTAGCCGTCCGTGCGCATTGACAGACGCACTGCCTTCGATGGCTGCACGGCGGTGGGACGAGCGGGACGAAAGTCCTGCGCTAGGGGCTGTGAAGAGCAGTCCGTCTGATCGCCGGAAGTACGGCCCCGGGGTACGAAAAACCGCCGGATGGAGCGCCGAGAAGGCGCGGCGCCCTCCGTTGAGGGCGCCACCGAAATGAATGGTGCGCCGACCGGCGCTCCATCCCCCTCATCTCGATGAGGGGAGACGAAACAAGACTCGGGCGCAAAAGCGCGTCGCGAGAACGAATTTCTTTTCCCTCCCCCTTGCGGGGAGGGTCGACCGAGCGGAGCGAGGTCGGGGTGGGGGTCATGAGAATGAATTTCACCCCACCCCGCTCGCCTCGCTCTGCTCGGCGAGCGACCCTCCCCATCGAGGGGAGGGAAAGTGAGGAGCGCCGCGAGAATGATCGATGCTGTTCGAAATTGAACCGGAGCGATCGATGCCCAAATACCGCCATCATGCCCGGGCATGATCGGGATATTGCGATTACAGCCACTCCATTCCCCGCGCGATTGCCGGGAATTCCCGCCCCCAAAAACAACATCGAAATCAACATCGACGCTGCGGCCTTCGTCCGCTAGCGTCCTCTACCTTATGGAATCTGTTCGTGTCTAAAAAATCCAGACAACCGAAATCATCCAAACCGCCGACGCGGGAAGAAATCCTCGCCTTCATCGCCGAACGAGGCGATCGCATCGGCAAGCGCGAGATTGCGCGCATCTTCCGGCTCGATGCCGTCGGCAAGCGTCAGCTGAACGCGCTTCTCCGTGACATGCGTGCGGAGGGCCGCATCGATCACCGCCGCCGCAAGCTCCACGTTCCCGGCCAGTTGCCGGCGGTGGTGGTCGCCGAAGTGACCGGCCGCGACGCGGACGGCGAACTGATCGCTGCGCCGGTCGAATGGGACGCGGCCGAGCACGGCTTGGCGCCCAGGATCCGCCTCGTCTTCGGCCGCCGCCCGCAGGCGGGCCCCGCCCCCGGGGTCGGCGACCGCATGCTCCTGCGCACCGAGAAGAACGAGCCGGACGACCCGGCGAGCCATTCCGGCCGCGTCATCAAGCTGCTCGAAAAGGCGCGCACCCAGGCGCTCGGCATCTACCGGCCGTTGCCGGGCGGCGGCGGCAGGCTCACGCCGGTCGACAAGAAAAGCCTCGGCCGCGAGCTCGCGATCCCGCCCGGTGCCGAGGGCGGGGCGACGGATGGCGACCTCGTCACCGTCGATCTCCTGGCGCAACGCGCCTTCGGGCTTCAGAGCGCGCGCGTGCGCGAGCGCCTCGGCTCGCTCAAGTCCGAGCGCGCGGTGAGCCTGATCGCGATCCACGCCCACGGCATTCCCAATGGCTTCCGCCGCGAGGCGATCGCGGAAGCGGAGGCGGCAGAGCCCGTCCGCCTCGAGGGCCGCGAGGACTGGCGCTAGCTCTCCCTCCTCACCATCGACCCGCCCGACGCCAAGGATCACGACGACGCCGTCCATGCCGAGCCCGACCGCGATCCCGCCAATCCGGGCGGTCATGTCGTCACCGTCGCCATCGCCGACGTGGCGCATTACGTGCGGCCGGGCTCGGCGCTCGACCGCGAAGCGCTCGAGCGCGGCAATTCGGTTTATTTCCCCGACCGCGTGGTACCGATGCTGCCCGAGCGATTGTCCGCCGATCTCTGCTCGCTCCGCCCCGACGAGGACCGCGCCGCCCTCGCGGTCCGCATGGTGATCGGCGCCGACGGCCGCAAGCGGCGCCACTCGTTCCATCGCGTGATGATGCGCTCGGCCGCGAAACTCTCTTATGCAGAGGCGCAGGCCGCGATCGACGGCCGCCCCGACGCTTCGACCGCGCCGCTTCTTGATCCGGTGCTGAACCCGCTCTATGCCGCCTATCGCGTCCTCGCCAAGGCGCGCGACGCGCGCGAGCCGCTCGCCCTCGATATTCCCGAGCGCAAGATCCTGTTGAAGCCCGACGGCACCCTCGATCGCGTGGTCAGGCCCGAGCGGCTCGATGCCCACCGGCTGATCGAGGAATTCATGATCCTCGCCAATGTCGCCGCCGCCGAGAGCTGCGAAGAGCGCCGCGTGCCTCTGCTTTATCGCGTGCACGACGCGCCGGCGCTGGAGAAGGTGGCGGCGCTGCGCGAATTTCTCTCCACCCTCGAGATCAAACTGCCGCAGGCGAACGTGCTCCGGCCCGCCGATTTCAACCGCGTGCTCGCGCGGGTGAAAGGAAGCGACGTGGAACGGCTAGTGCACGAGGTGACGCTGCGCGCCCAGGCGCAGGCGGAATATTCGGCGGCGAACTACGGCCATTTCGGCCTCATGCTCCGCCGCTACGCCCATTTCACCAGCCCGATCCGCCGCTATGCCGATTTGATCGTTCACCGCGCGCTCATCCGCGCCCTCGGGCTCGGGCCGGGCGCGCTGCCCGAGATCGCGTCCGAAGCGCTCGCCGAGATCGGCGCGCGCGTCTCCGCCGCCGAGCGCCGGGCGATGGCGGCCGAGCGCGAGACCGCCGACCGGCTGATCGCGCATTTCCTCGCCGACCGCATCGGCGCGACCTTCCGCGGGACCATCGCCGGCGTCACCCGCGCCGGCCTGTTCGTGAAGCTCGACGACACCGGCGCCGACGGCTTCATTCCGGCGCGCACGCTGGGCGCCGATTTCTTCCGCTACGAGGAAGGCCATCATGCCCTCGTCGGCGAGCGCACCGGCGAATCCCACCGGCTCGGCGACCGGGTGGAAGTGAAGCTCGTCGAGGCGATCCCGATCGCGGGCGCGCTCCGCTTCGAGCTCATCTCCGAGGGCCGCTATGATCTGAAGCCCGGCCGCAAGCGGCACCAGCCGCGTCCGCATCGCCAGCCCGGTCGCCATCGGCGCGCAAGAAGGTGAGCGAGCCGTGAACGAATTCGCCGAATTGCTGTCGCGCCGGGAGCCGGCGATGCGCGGTCCCTATCGCCGGCCGCGCGACTCGGCGACGCTCATCCTCCTCGACGGCTCGTCCGCGTTGCCCCGCGTGCTCTTGGGCCGGCGCAACGAACGCCATGTCTTCATGCCGGGCAAGTTCGTGTTCCCGGGCGGGCGGGTCGACGCCGCCGATGGCCGCATGGACGCCGTGGGCGCGCTCGATCGCGAGAGCGAGCAGCGCCTCTGCGCACGCATGACGCGGCCGAGCCCCG
>JAHFPO010000227.1 GCA_023266695.1 Hyphomicrobiales bacterium
GCTCGCCGAGGAATTGCGCCTCGATACCGCCGGCGAGGGCGTCGCCATCGTCGAGGTCGCCGACGGCTCGACCGCGCAATCGCTCGGCTTCAAGCGCGGCGATCTGGTGATTTCGGTGAATGGCGTGAAGATCGTGAACAGCCGCGAGCTCGAGCGCATCGCCAACAACCCGAGCCGGCAATGGAACCTCGTGATCCTGCGTGGCAGCCAGCAGATCAACATCACGTTGCGCGGATGAGCCCGAGCCCCAAGCGGACGAGCGCGAGCCTGTTCGAAGCGGCGGGCCTCGACCGCAATGCGCCGCGCCCGCTCGCCGACAAGCTCAGGCCGCGGAAGCTTTCCGAGATCGTCGGCCAGGACGCGCTCATCGGCGCGGATGGGGCGCTCACCCGCATGCTGGCGGCGCGTTCGCTCGGTTCGCTCGTCTTCTGGGGCCCGCCCGGCACCGGCAAGACCACGGTCGCGCGGCTCCTCGCCGACGAGACCGACCTTTATTTCCAGCAGATCTCAGCGGTCTTTTCCGGCGTCGCCGATCTCAAGAAAGTATTCGACGAGGCCCGCGCCCGGCGCGAGACCGGAAAGGGCACGCTCCTGTTCGTCGACGAGATCCACCGCTTCAACCGCGCCCAGCAGGATTCCTTCCTGCCGGTGGTGGAGGACGGCACCGTCACGCTGGTCGGCGCCACCACGGAAAATCCGTCCTTCGAGATCAATGCCGCGCTGCTGTCGCGGGCGCGCGTCATGGTGTTCAAGGCGCTCGACGCCGAGGCCCTGGAACAGATCGTCACCCGCGCCGAGGCGCTGGAGGAAAAGAAACTTCCGCTCGATCAGGAAGCGCGCAAGGTGCTGATCCGGCTCTCCGACGGCGACGGACGGGCGGCGATCACATTGGCGGAGGAAGTGTGGCGGGCGGCGCGTGAACACGAGATTTTCGACGCCGCGCGGCTGCAGGAGATCGTGCAGCGGCGCGCGCCGATCTACGACAAGAGCCAGGACGGCCATTACAATCTGATCAGCGCCTTGCACAAGTCGGTGCGCGGCTCCGACCCCGACGCCGCGCTCTATTATCTCGCGCGCATGTTGGACGCCGGCGAGAACCCGCTCTATATCGCGCGCCGCGTGGTGCGGATGGCGGTGGAGGACATCGGGCTCGCCGATCCGCAGGCGCTCGTCATCGCCAACGCCGCCAAGGACGCCTACGACTTCCTCGGCTCGCCCGAGGGAGAATTGGCGCTGGCTCAAGCGGTGATCTACGTCGCCACCGCGCCCAAATCGAACGCCGCCTACGTGGCTTACGGGCGGGCGATGAAGACCGCCAAGGAGGCGGGCTCGCTGCTGCCGCCCAAGCACATTTTGAACGCGCCGACCAAGCTCATGGAGGAGGAGGGCTATGGCTCGGGCTATGATTACGACCACGACGCGGAAGAAGCCTTCTCGGGCCAGGATTATTTCCCGGAAAAACTCGGCCGCCAGACCTTCTACCAGCCGGCCGAGCGCGGCTTCGAGCGCGAATTGAAGAAGCGGCTGGAATATTGGGCGAAGCTCAGGGCCGGGCGGAAGTAGGCGCCGGCCGCCATGCGCCTGCGCAATGGGGCTGCGCGCCCATGACCGCTGTCGGCCGGCCGCGCCGGGCGCTATGATGCCGCCCGATGTCCGAATCGAAAGCCCTCGATCCCGCCCGGCCGAAAGTTCCCGAACTTTCCGAATTGTTCCTCGCCTTCCTCGGCGTCTCGCTGACGGGCTTCGGCGGCGTGATGCCGTGGGCGCGGCGCATGCTGGTGGAGGAGCGCCGCTGGATGGGCGAACGGGAATTCGCGGAAGTCCTCGCGCTCAGCCAGTTCCTGCCGGGCCCGAACGTCGTCAATCTTTCGATCGTCGTCGGCACGCGCTTTCACGGCGCGGCGGGCGCGATCACCGCTCTCCTCGGCCTCATGGGCGTGCCGCTGCTGATTGCGATGGCGTTCGGCGCGCTCTATGCGCGCTACGGCGATCTGGAGACGCTGCGCGGCGCGCTCGCCGGGCTCGCGGCGGGCGCGGCGGGATTGATCGTCGCCATGGCTCTGAAGGTCGCCGAACCCATGTTGCGCGCGCGACAAGTGCCGGCGCTCGCCTTCGCGCTTTTAGCCTTCATCACCGTCGGCTTGCTGCGCTTGCCCCTTTATTGGGTCGTGTTCGTGCTCGCTCCCATCAGCGTCGCTTATGCCTGGTGGAGGCGTGAATGAAGGGCGAGAACGCCATCGGCGGTTTTGCGATCCAGCTCGTGTTCCTGTCGCTGATCGCGGTCGGCGGCGTGAACTCGATCGTGCCGGAGCTGCACCGGCAGGTGGTCGATGTCGGCCATTTTCTGACCGACCGGCAATTCGCCGATCTGTTCGCGATCGCCCAGGCGGCCCCCGGCCCGAACGTGCTGTTCGCGACGCTGATCGGCTGGCAGCTTGCGGGCTGGAGCGGCGCGCTGATTGCCACGGTTGCGTTGTGCGGGCCGTCGTGCGTCTTGACCTTCCTCGTCGCGCACACCTGGGAGCGCTTCAAGGACGCGCCCTGGCGCATCGCGATCCAGACCGGCCTGGTGCCGGTGACGGTAGGCCTGATCGCGGCGAGCGCGTTTCTCTTGGCGCGCGCCGCCGATCA
>JAHFPO010000021.1 GCA_023266695.1 Hyphomicrobiales bacterium
CTTGTAGGTTGCGTGTTCGCGCCTTTCCCGATCGCCGGAAGTACGGCCCCGGGGTGCGAAAAACCGCCGTGACGCGAGCGCCGGAAGGCGACGCGCGCGCTTCGCAAGCGCGCGCAACGGAAGACTGGTGCGCCTTTCGGCGCTCCGTCCCCCTCGCACTCTCTTGAGTGCGAACTCGGGTAAACCCGAGTTCTTGTGAGGGGAACGAAACAAAGCTCGGGGCGCGAAAACCGCCCGCGAGAACGAATTTCCTTTCCCTCCCCCTAGAAGGGGGAGGGATAAGAGAGCCGCCCGCGAGCGAATTAATCTTGCCCGAACCAAAGCTGGAGCGAATGGGGAAATCTGAGCTAGAGTGGAGCCGAAGAGAGGGAATTGCCCATGCCGCCCATCACCGGCCGCGCCAAAGTCGAGCGCCTGCCCTCCGCCGAGGACCGCGCGGGCGCGAAGACGCGCCTCGACCTCGCCGTGCGGCTCCGCCGCAACCGCAAGGCGGAGTGGTCGCGCCGGCTCGTCGCCGAGCACCGGCTCAGCGCCGACGATCTCATCTGGCCGCTCTTTTTGTGCGAGGGCGCGGGCAAACACGAGGCCATCTCCGCCATGCCGGGGGTCGAGCGGCTTTCGGTCGATCTCGCGGTGCGCGCCGCCGAGCGCGCGATCAAGCTGAAAATCCCGGCGCTCGCGCTCTTTCCCAATACCGATCCCGGGCTGCGCGACGAGCGCGGCAGCGAAGCGCTCAATCCGGACAATCTGGTCTGCCGCGCGCTCGCGGCGATCAAGCGCGAGTTCCCCGAATTGGGTCTCGTCGCCGACGTGGCGCTCGATCCCTATACCAGCCACGGCCATGACGGCTTGCTCGTCGACGGAAAGATTGTGAACGACGAGACCGTCACCGTGCTCGTGGAGCAGGCGAAAGTGCTCGCCGCTGCCGGCGCCGACGTGGTGGCGCCTTCCGACATGATGGACGGGCGCGTCGGCGCGATCCGCCGCGCGCTCGATCAAGCGGGCTTCATCGACACGCAGATTCTCTCCTATGCGGTGAAATATGCCTCCGCTTTCTATGGTCCGTTCCGCGAGGCGGTCGGCTCCCAGGCGACGCCAAAGGGCGACAAGCGCACCTATCAGATGGACCCGGCGAACGGCAACGAGGCGCTGCGCGAAGCGCTGCTCGATATCGAGGAAGGCGCCGACCTGCTGATGGTGAAGCCGGGGCTTCCCTATCTCGACGTGCTGTGGCGCGTGAAGGAGGCGTTCGGGATGCCGACGCTCGTCTATCAGGTGTCGGGCGAATATTCGATGATCATGGCGGCGGCGAAGAACGACTGGATCGACGGCGACAAGGCGATGATGGAGAGCCTGATCGCCTTCAAGCGCGCCGGCGCCGACGCCATTCTCACCTATTTCGCGCCGCGCGTGGCCGAGCGCCTCGCCCGCGAGGCCTGATGGCGAGCATCGCCCTCGCCGACATCGAAGCGGCACACCGCGTGCTGACGGGCCAAATCCTGCGCACGCCGGCACTCCCCTCGCCCCAGCTTTCGGCCCTCACCGGCGCCGAAATCTTCGTCAAGTACGAAAACCTGCAGGCGACCGGCAGCTTCAAGGATCGCGGCGCGCTCAACAAGCTCGCCAATCTCTCCGCCGCCGAGAAGCAGCGCGGCGTGGTCGCGATGTCGGCCGGCAATCACGCCCAGGCCGTCGCCTATCACGCCACCCGGCTCGGAATGCGCTCCACCATCGTGATGCCTGAGACCACGCCGTTCGTGAAAGTGGCGGCGACCGAGGCGCACGGCGCCCGCTGCGTGCTCGAAGGCGAGACCCTCGCCGAGGCCGAGACCCGCGCCTTGCAGATCGCGGACGCGGAAGGGCTTTGCATGGTCCATCCCTATGACGATTTGAAGGTGATCGCCGGCCAGGGCACGATCGCGCTCGAATTCCTCGCGGACATCGGCGATCTCGACGTGCTCGTCGTTCCGGTCGGCGGCGGCGGGATGATTTCCGGCATCGCGGTCGCGGCCAAGGCGCTCAAGCCCGGGATCGAGATCGTCGGCGCGCAGGCGGCGCTCTACCCTTCCATGCGCAACGCGCTCCGCCGCGAGAATCTCCCTTGCGGCGGCGTCACCATCGCCGAAGGCATCGCGGCCAAGAACTGCGGCCGTCTCACGCTGCCGATCGTGCGCGAACTCGTCGCCGAGGTGCTCGCCGTGAAGGAAGTGTATCTCGAGCGCGCGGTGAACGCATTTCTCACGCTGCAGAAAACCATGGCGGAAGGCGCGGGCGCCGCCGGCCTCGCCGCGATCCTGAGCGAGCCCAAGCGCTTCTCCGGCAAGCGGGTCGGCCTGGTGCTGAGCGGCGGCAATATCGATCCGCGCGTCGCCGCCTCGATCATGGTGCGCGAGCTCGAACGCGAGGACAGGATCGTGAGCTATCGCATCTCGATCCAGGACCGGCCCGGCACGCTCGGCGCGATCGCGACGCTCTTGGGCAGCCTTGGCGCGAACATTTTGGAGGTCGACCACCGCCGGCTTTTCCTCGACATGCCCGCCAAGGGCGCGCGCCTCGACGTCACCGTGGAGACCCGCGACCGGGCCCACGCCGAGGCGATCGAACAGGCGATCAAGGCCGAGGGCTTCGCGGTGCATCGCATCGACACCGGCGCCGGCGGCTTCTAGGGCGTGATCCCGCGCCCCTTGCGGCGGCTCGCCGCCGCCCCCACGTGGAGAGAGCGAAAAGGAAAGTCAGATATGTTCGAAATGCCGCGCCTGGAAACTTCGACCGAGCCGAAGCCGCATGCCTTCGACCCCGACCGGCAGCCGGAATATTTCGACGGCGTGCTCGCGCGCCGCATCGTCGCCTTCGTGATCGACGCCATCATCGTCATCGGGCCGATCATGGCGTTGGCGCTCTTCATCTTTGTCTTCGGCCTCGTCACCTTCGGCCTCGGCTGGCTCTTGTTCTGGCTGTTGTCGCCGATCTTCGTGCTGTGGGCGTTGCTCTATACCGGGATCACGCTCGGCGCGCCGCAATCGGCGACCCTCGGCATGCGCATGGTCGATCTCGAAATGCGCACCTGGTACGGCGGGCGCATGTATTTCCTGCTCGGCGCGGTGCACGCGATCTTCTTCTGGGTGCTCACCACCACGCTCACGCCCTTGGTGCTGATCGTGGCGCTGCTGAACGGCCGGCGCCGGCTCCTGCACGACTTCCTCACCGGCACGCTCGTGGTCAACAACGAGGCCCGCGCCGTCCGATTGCGGCGGAAATAGCGGTTGCGCACAGACCCCCTTTGACGCCGTGGCCCAAGCGCGCGATCCTATATCCGAATCCGGCTCATCCGGGTGGCACCCGTGACCCAGCAACCGCGCGACACCCCGCAATTCTTTCTGACCAGCCCCTCGCCCTGCCCGTATCTCCCGGGCAAGCAGGAGCGCAAGATTTTTACCCATCTGGTCGGCGAGCGCGCGCCCGAGGTGAATGACCTCCTCACCAACGGCGGCTTCCGTCGCTCCCAGTCGATCGCCTATCGCCCGGCCTGCGAGACGTGCCGCGCCTGCGTCTCGGTGCGGGTGCTGGCGCAGGAATTCCAGGACACCCGGACCTTCCGCCGCGTGCTGGCGGTGAACGAGGATATCGTCGGCCATGCCCGCACCCCGGTGCCGACCGCCGAGCAATATTCGCTGTTCCGCGCCTATCTCGACACCCGTCATGCCGACGGCGGCATGGTCGACATGTCGGTGCTCGACTACGCCATGATGGTCGAGGACAGCCACGTGCGCACCAAGCTCATCGAATATCGCGTGCGCGGCCCCGACAGCGGCATCACCGGCCGCGGCGAGGGCTCGCTCCTGGCGGTCGCGCTCACCGATATCCTCGCCGACGGATTGTCGATGGTCTATTCGTTCTATGACACCGAGGCGGCCCACCGCTCGCTCGGGACTTACCTCATTCTCGACCACATCGCGCGCGCGCGGCGCCTGGGCCTGCCGCACGTCTATCTCGGCTATTGGGTCGAAGGCTCGCCCAAGATGGACTACAAGCGCCGCTTCCTGCCGCAGGAGCGGCTAGGACCCGACGGCTGGATGCGGGTCGAGGCGTGAATCGGCAGCCCGTCCGGTTCCGGCCTCGACGGCTAGCCAATCACGAAATCGACGAGCAGCTTCACGTTCAGTACGATCAGTATCGCGCCGGTGAGGGCCGCGAGCGCGGTCACCCAGCGGGCCGCGACCAATTCGCCCAGCTTGCGGCGGTCGGCGGTGAACATCACCAGCGGCACGATGGAAAACGGTAGTGCAAGGCCCAGCACCACTTGGCTGAGGATCAAGAGCTTCGCCGTTCCCGCCTCGCCGTACCAGATCGTCACGCCGGCGGCGGGCACGATGGCGATTGCCCGCGTCGTCAGCCGCCGCGCCCAGGCCGGCAAGCGGATGTCGATAAAGCCCTCCATCACGATCTGACCTGCCAGCGTCGCCGTCACCGTCGAGTTGAGCCCGCAGCACAGGAGCGCGATCGCGAACAGAGTCGGCGCCATGGCCGAGCCGAGCAGCGGGGCGATCAGAGCATGCACCTGATCGAGCTCGGCCACGTTGGTCTGTCCGGTCCTATTGAACGTCGCGGCGGCGAGAATCAGGATCGAGGCGTTGATGATGAGCGCAAACATCAGCGCGATGGTGGAATCGATGGTCGCGAGCTTGATCGCCTCGCGCTTCTCCGGAACGCTCTCGCCGAACCGGCGCGTCTGCACCACGCCGGAATGGAGATAGAGATTGTGCGGCATCACGGTCGCGCCGATGATGCCGATCGCGAGATAGAGCATGTCCGGGTTGGTGACAATGTCGGTGGTCGGCGCGAAGCCGCGGATCACCGCACCCCATTGCGGATCGGCCATCGCGATCTGGATCGCGAAGCACACTGCGATGATCCCCATCAGCGTGACAATGAAAGCCTCAACCCACCGGAAGCCGAGATTCTGCATCCACAGGATCAGGAAGACATCGAGCGCGGTGATGATCACCCCGATCTCGAGCGGAATCCCGAACAAGAGATTGAGCCCGATCGCGGTGCCGATGACCTCGGCGAGATCGGTGGCGCAGATCGCGATTTCCGTGAGTACCCACAACGGCCATGACACTGCGCGCGGAAAGGCGTCGCGGCAGGCCTGGGCGAGATCGCGCCCGCTCGCGATCCCGAGCCGCGCGCACAGCGCCTGCAACAGGATCGCCATCATGTTGGACAGGAGCGCGATCGTCAGCAGCGCGTAGCCGAACTTGGAACCGCCGGCGAGCGAGGTCGCCCAGTTGCCGGGGTCCATGTAACCGACGGCGACCAGATAGCCGGGGCCGAGGAAGGCGAGGAGTTTCCGCCACAGCGGGCCGGTGGGTCGGGTCGCGATGGTGCCGAAGACTTCCGAGAGCGAGGCCCGTCCGCGCTCACGCCGCCAGGCCAGTGGACTCGCGATGGCGGATTTTGCGGCTGACCGTTGCAACACCGAGGACTCCCGACAAATCGTTCCCGTGAAGACATAGCCTTATTGCAAGTGATTTGCAATTGCAATATTGCCCAGCGCCCTCGAGCTTCCCGGCAAAAGCAGCGCCAGTTCGCCTTCGGCTGGGAGCGGCCATGGACGCCGTCATTTCCGCTGTTGTAAGGGTGCTTACGGCGGTCGCCTCGCAGCGCCGCGCACCCGCGCCGTCGATGTCCGTCTATTCCCTCCGGACCTCGAGCCCGAGCGACCGGACAGGCCCGAGCGGACCGCCTCATGTTGTTCCACGAGCCGTTCTTCGCGCTGCTGGTCTTTCCCGCCTTCTACGCGCTCTGCCTCATCTGCGACGCCCATACCGCGCTCAAGAAGTGGGCTCTGATCCTCGGCAGCATCGCCTTCTACACCTGGGGCGAGCTGTTGTTCGTGCCGGTCGTCCTCGCCTCCGCGCTCCTCGACTACGTGCTCACGCGCCTCATCGCGCACGCGCGCGCCGACACGCTGCGCCGCGGTCTCGTCGCCGCCGGCATCGCCGCCAATCTCGCCATTCTCGTGTTCTACAAATATGCCGATTTCCTGCTTGCCAATTTCAATCTGTTGATCGGACCGCTCTCGGGGCGAACCTTGCCGCTCCTGCACATCGCCTTGCCGATCGGCGTCTCCTTCGTCGTGTTCGAGAAGATCACTTACCTCGTCGATTGTTATCGCGGCACGACGCCGCCGGCGCGAACGTTCTCCGACTACTGCCTGTTCGTTTTCCTGTTTCCGAAGCTGCTCGCCGGCCCGATTCTCAAATATCACGAGATGCAGACCCAGATCGCCGATCCGGCGCCGATCCGCTGGGACGACTTCTGCGACGGCTTCCTGCGCTTCGCCCGCGGCATGGCCAAGAAAGTCCTGATCGCCGATCCGGTCGGCGCCTTCGCCGATCAGGTCTTCGGCGCCGATCCCGCGAGCCTGGGCGCGGGCGCCGCCTGGCTCGGTCTCCTCTGCTTCACCTTGCAGATCTATTTCGACTTCTCGGCCTATTCCGACATGGCGATCGGGCTCGCGCGCATGCTCGGATTCAGACTCAGGGAAAATTTCAACATGCCCTATGTGTCGCGCTCGCTCACCGAATTCTGGCGGCGCTGGCACATCTCGCTCGCGACCTTCATCCGCGATTATTTGTATGTGCCGCTCGGCGGCAGCCGCGCGGGCGCGATGCGGACCTATATCAATCTCTGGATTTGCTTTCTCCTCTCCGGCATCTGGCACGGCGCCAACTGGAACTTCCTCCTGTGGGGCGCGTATAACGGATTGTTCCTCACCCTCGACCGGCTGTTTCTCCTGAAGCTCTTGGAACGCGCGGGTGCGTTGGTCTCGACCGCGGCGACCCTCCTCATCGTCATGGTCGGCTGGACCATCTTCCGCTCGACCACGCTCGACCAGATGGGAGGCATGTTCATCGCGCTGGTCGATTTCTCGCGCCCGGCCGGGGCGGTCGAACTGCCGCCCGACGTGCCGCTCACGGCGGCGATCGGCACGCTCCTCTGCCTGATCCCGGCGACGCCGCTCTACGCGCCGCTCCTGCGCAGCTACGAGACGAACCAATATGTCCGCGCCGTTGCCGCATTCGCCTTGATCGTGCTCTATTTCTTCGCACTCGGTCGGGCGCTTGCGATACCGTTCAAGCCCTTCATCTATTTTCGGTTCTGACATGCCGATGCCCGCGCTGAGCCGTATCTCCCCACGCTCGCTCCGCATCGCCGCGGCGATCGTTTTCATGCTCGGGCCGGCGGCGGCGGTGTGGAATCTCACGGCTGCGTCGTTCGTGCCGAAGCTGCAGTTCAAGATCGGCCGGCAGCTTTCCGGCGTGACCGAGCCGCCGGCGCCGGTCACCTTCGGCTTGTGGACGATCGCGGACGGCTCCTGGCAAAAATGGATTTCCGCGGTCGCCATCGACGCCATTCCGAGCCGTCCGGCGCTGACCCGTTTCAGTAATCACATCCGCCTCAAGCTGTTCGGTTCCTACGGCGCGCCCGGCATCGTTGCCGGCGAGCGCGGTCATCTGATCGAGCAGGGCTATCTCACGGAATACTGCGGGCGCAATCTCGACGCGCTCGCGGCCAAGGCTGCGGGCTGGATTCCGAAGCTCAAGGAGTTGCAGGATTTCTACGCGGCGCGGGGCCACGTCTTCATTTATCTCATCACCCCGTCGAAGGCGGCGCATTTGCCCGAGCTATTCGTGCATCGTCTGTCCTGTCCGAGTACGGAGCGCGACCGGACGGAGTGGCTTCCGCTCTATACGCGAATGCTGCGGGAAGTGGGAATCAACGTCGTCGATACGGCAACACTCGCGCATTCTCTGAAAGGCAACTACCAGATCGATCTCTTCCCGGTCGGCGGCGTGCATTGGAATAGTATCGGCGCCGCCCATGCGGCGAACGCGCTGATCGAGGAGATCAACCGGCAGGGCTTCCGGCCGCCCTTGCCCAAGCTCGTCTGGTCCTACCAATTGAGCGAGGTTGCCAGAGGCATCGACCGGGATCTTCTCGATCTCATCAATGTGCTCATTCCGAATCCGCGCTATCCGACCGCCAGGGTCAGCTACGAGCGGGCGCCCTGCCCGCCGGCGGATCGCGAAGCCGCGGTAGCGACGATCGGCGGCAGCTTCACGCCCACGGTCGCGCAAGTCCTGTTGCGTAACGCCTGTCTGCCCGGCCTGCGCAATTACAACTATCTCTATTACGGCCTGCGCGGAGGCGAGGCCTTCCGCGTCCTGCAGCACCGCCTCACGCGCGAGGACATCCTGCCGCTGCGCGAGGCCGATATCGTCATTCTGGAGGAAAACGAGTCGGTCTTTCCGGGCGGCAATCACGCGACCGAGTTTTATCGCGTCATCCTCGGAAAATGAGTCGACCGGTCCGGCGTCTTATCGGAACCGGTTCGACTTCGGAAATCCCTTGGGCGCGAGGCGGCCGGCGTCGGCGCGCTTGCCGCGCCAGTCGGCGAGCTCTTTCTTGTCGAGGGTGAAGGTGCGGCCGGCCGGATCGAGCCAAGTAAGACCTTGCGCGAGCGTAAACGGCTTCACGTCGGAAAGTCCGCCCTCCTTGTAGCGCTGCAGGCGCACGCCCCTCCCGCGCGCCATTTCCGGGAGACCCGCAAGCGGAAAAATCACCATCTTCCGGTTCTCGCCCACCACCGCCACGCTGTCGCCGTCGACCAGCGCGATCGCGGCCGCCCGGTCGGGCGCCTTCACGTTCAGCACCTGCTTGCCCTTGCGGGTGGTGCCGAGGCATTCGTTCTCGGCGACGACGAAGCCGTTGCCGTGGCGCGAGGCGACCAGGAACTTGCGCCCGCCGACATAAGCGCAGACATCGACCACGTCCGCGCCTTGGTCGAGATCGGCAAAAAGCCGGATCGGCTCGCCGTGGCCGCGCCCGCCCGGCAGCTTCGATGCGTCAAGCGTATAGAACCGGCCATTGGTCGCAAACACCAGGAGCTTCGAGGTGGTCTCGGCATAGAAGGCGAGCTTCAAGCCGTCGTCGCCCTTCCAGGCGAGACCCGAGAGATCCTGTTGGTGGCCCCGGAGCGCACGGATCCAGCCCTTCTGCGAGACCACGAAGGTGAGCGGTTCGCGCTCGATCATCGCTTCGGTCACCGCCTTGATGTCGATCTCCTTCACCTGCTCGAAGCCGGTACGGCGGCGGCCGAGCGCGGTGGTCGGGCCATAGGTCTCGCGCACCCGTCTGATCTCGTTTGCGATCGACTTCCATTGGCGCGCGGGCGAGCCGATCAACTTCTCGAGCTCGCTCTTTTCCTTCTTGAGCGCCTCGTGTTCCTTCTTGATCTCGAATTCCTCAAGCTTGCGCAGATTCCTGAGACGCATGTTGAGGATGGCATCGGCCTGAATTTCACTGAGCTTGAAACGCTTCATCAGCACCGGCTTCGGCTCGTCCTCGCGGCGGATGATCTTGATCACCTGATCGAGATTGAGATAGGCGATAAGATAGCCGCCGAGCACTTCCAGTCGGCGCTTGATCTCGGTGAGCCGGAAGCGCCCGCGGCGGATCAGCACCTCGCGCCGATAATCGAGCCATTCCTTGAGCGCTTCCGAAAGGCTCACCACCTTGGGCACCAGTCCGCCGGAGAGCACGTTGAGATTGAGCGGAAAGCGGCTCTCCAGCTCGGTGAGCTTGAACAGCGATTCCATGAAGAGGGTCGGATCGACCGAGCGCGAGCGCGGCTCCAGCACGATACGCACGGCTTCTGCCGACTCGTCGCGCACGTCGGCCAAGAGCGGAAGTTTCCTCGCGGTCAAGAGCTCGGCGATCTTCTCGATCAGCCGCGACTTCGGGACGAGATAGGGAATCTCGGTCACCACCGCGACCCAGGTACCGTGGCCGGTCTTCTCCTGGTGCCAGCGCGCGCGCACGCGGAAGGAGCCGCGCCCGCTATTGTAGGCCTCGCGGATGGTCGCTTTGTCGTCGACGATCACGCCGCCGGTCGGGAAATCCGGACCTTTCACGTATTTCAGCAACTCGCCGCTCTTCGCCGTGCGCTTGTCGATGAGATGGAGCGCCGCATCGAGCAGCTCGGCGGCATTGTGTGGCGGGATCGAGGTCGCCATGCCGACCGCGATGCCGGTCGAGCCGTTGGCGAGCAAGTTCGGAAAAGCCGCGGGCAACACCACCGGCTCGCGCTCTTCGCCGTCGTAGGTCGCGCGGAAATCGACCGCGTCCTCGTCGATGCCGTCCAAGAGGAGCCGCGCGGTCTCGGTGAGGCGCGCCTCGGTGTAGCGCATGGCGGCGGCGTTATCGCCGTCGACATTGCCGAAATTGCCCTGCCCGTCCACCAGCGGATAGCGCTGGGCGAAGCTCTGGGCGAGACGCACCAGCGCGTCGTAGACCGCCTGGTCGCCGTGGGGGTGGAACTTGCCGATGACGTCGCCGACCACGCGGGCGCATTTCTTGAAGCCGGCGTCGGGATCGAGGCGCAACTGGCGCATGGCGTGGAGGATGCGCCGGTGCACGGGCTTCAGCCCGTCGCGCGCGTCCGGCAGCGCCCGGTGCATGATGGTGGAGAGCGCGTAGGCGAGATAGCGCTCCTCGAGCGCGTCCTTGAGCTCGACTCGCTCGATGCCGCGCTCGGGCGGCAGAATCACGCGTTTGCCCATGGCTCACACGTAAACGACTGAAAAAGCAGGAACAAGGGCCAGGTCAGGCCGCCGCGGCGGCCCGTGCGATGGTCGCGAGGAAGGCCGCGCGCGCGTCCGGCAGCGCGAGGCCGCGCGGCTCGAACACGCGGCGCGCGAGAAAGAAGCCGGTGAGCGCGAAGCCGCTGGAAATGTCGGCGGCGCTCGCGCCGGACCCGTTGCCGTTGAGGAATGCCGGCAACGCGAGCAATTGCTCCTTCCACGACTCGCCGGCGGCGCGCGACACTGCCCGCCCCGATTTCGGCGATACATAGACGAGATCGGCGTCCTCTCCGGTCGCCGCGCAGGTCGCGAGATCGAGCCCGAAGCCGAGCTCGGACAAGAGTTGCAATTCGAAGCGCACCAAGAGCGGCGCAACAACCTCCGGCTGCTCCAGACGATCGGTGATCGCCGCGAGCGCGCGGTAAAGCCCCTCGTGCGGATCGCGCTCGGGGAGCAAGCGCAGGAGCGCGGCGAGCGTCTGCATGCCGTAGCTCGCCGCCGCCGATGCCATCAGCTTGTCGGCGCGCAGCCGCGTGCCCTCGATCGTATAGTTGCCGAGATGCTCATGGAGCCGCGCCCGCCAGGTCGCGTGCACGCCGTTGCCGGGCTGCAGTGTGGGAGTGACGCGCCGCGACGCCCCGCCGCGCACCAGGCCGAGATGGCGCCCGTGCATCGCCGTCATCAGCTCGACGATCGCGCTCGTCTCGCCGTGGCGGCGGACGCCCAATACGATCGCTTCGTCGGTCCATTCCATTTTCAGTCGCCCGGAAACTCGAGCCCCATCTCGCGATAGCGTTCGGGATCGTCGCCCCAGTCCTCCCGCACCTTCACGTGCAGGAAAAGATGCGCCTTGCGCTCGATCGCCGCCGCGATCTCCTTCCTCGCGTCCATGGAGATCGCTTTGATCATCTTGCCGCCCTCGCCCAGCACGATCTTCCTCTGGCTCTCGCGCTCCACGAAGATGGTCTGCTCGATCCTGACCGAGCCGTCCTTCCGCTCCGTCCACGAATCGGTCTCCACCGTCGATTGATAGGGTAGCTCCTGATAGAGCCGGAGATAGAGCTTCTCGCGCGTGATTTCGGCCGCCATCAGGCGCTCGGGCAGATCGGAAATCTCGTCGGCGGGATAGTGAAACGGCCCCGCGGGCACCGCCGCGGCGAAATAGCCGAGCACGTCGGCGACCCCGTCGCCGGTCTTGGCCGCGACCATGAAGATGCGCTCGAAGGCCGCAAGCCCATTCGCCGCGGCTGCGAGCGTCAGCAACTCCTCCCGCTTCACCAGGTCTATCTTATTGATAATCAATACATTTTTGTGAGGTGTCACGGCGAGCTTGGATAAGATCGCGCGCGCCTCCTCATCGAGCCCCATCTTCGCATCGATCAATATTGCGACGAGGTCGGCATCACCCGCGCTTGCCCACGCCGCCGCCACCATCGCCCGGTCGAGCCGCCGGCGCGGCGCGAAAATCCCCGGCGTATCGACGAAGATCACCTGGGAGTTTCCGGCGATCGCGATGCCGCGGATCCGATTGCGTGTGGTCTGCACCTTGGGGGTGACGATCGAGACCTTGGCGCCGACAAGTTTATTGAGAAGCGTGGACTTGCCCACATTGGGCGCGCCGATGAGCGCGACGAAGCCGCAGCGCGCGGCGGCGTCTTGCGCCGCCTCAGGCATGATTGCCGGCCGGATCGGCCACGCCCTTGCGCGCGAGCATGGCGGTGGCGGCCGCCTGTTCGGCGTCGCGCTTGGTGCGACCCTTTCCTTCGGCGGCGGTGAAGCCCGGCAGTTCGACTGAGATACGGAACTCGGGACGATGGTCGGGGCCGCGGCGCTCCAGTTCGCGGTAGGCGGGCGGCGGCAGGCCGCGCCCCTGCGCCCATTCCTGCAGCATGGTCTTGGCGTCGCGCAGCGGCCGATGGGCGAGCATGCGTTCACGCCAAAAGCGTTCGACCATCTCCGCCGCCGCCGCGTAGCCGGCGTCGAGAAAGACCGCGCCGATCACCGCCTCGCACACGTCGGCGAGAATCGCGCTCTTCTTCCGCCCGCCCGATTTGGCCTCGTTGCCGCTCAGCCGGAGGTACGGCCCGAGATCGATCGCAAGCGCCACTTCCGCGCAGGTCTCCTTGCGCACGAGATCGGAAAGGCGCTGCGACAGCTCGCCCTCGTCGGCGCGCGGAAAGGCGCGGAACAACATGTCCGAGATCACCAGGCCGAGCACGTGATCGCCGAGAAACTCGAGCCGCTGATAACTCTTGGTCCGCTTGTCGCCCTTTGCCGCGCTCACATGGGTGAGCGCCAGTTCGATCAAAGTCCGGTCGGAGAAGCGATGCCCGATCCGCCCCTCGAGCGAGGAGATGGATTTCGCGCGCGTCATCGCACCAGCGTGAACAGCCGGTTCCAGCGCACCGTCCACGGCCAGGTCCAGATCTCCCAGGCGTGCCGCCCCTCCTCGATCGAAAAGAAGATGATCTCGGCGCGCCCGACCAGATTGTCGTCGGGCACGTAGCCGACCGCGGAGAGCACGCGGCTGTCGGTGGAGTTGTCGCGGTTGTCGCCCATCATGAAATAGTGGCCGGCCGGCACTTGATAGACCGGCGTATTGTCATAGAAACCGTTGTCGACGAGATCGAGCGACTCGTAGCTCTTGCCGTTCGGCAGCGTCTCGCGCCAGCGCTTGATGCGCACCCGGCGCGCGTCCGGCTCTTCCGAGATCCAGTCCGCGAGCCGCTCGCGCTTGACCGGCTGGCCGTTGATGTGGAGAAGACCGTCGATCATCTGGATGCGGTCGCCGGGAAGTCCGATGACGCGCTTGATGTAGTCGGTGGACTCGTCCTTCGGCAGCTTGAAGACGACGACGTCGCCGCGTTCGGGCTTGCCCGCCAGCACGCGCCCCGAGAACAGGTGGGGCGAGAACGGGATGGAGAAGCGGCTGTAGCCGTAGGAATATTTCGAAACGAACAGATAATCGCCGACCAACAGCGTCGCCTTCATCGAGCCGGATGGAATGTTGAAGGGCTGGAACAGGAAGGTGCGGATGACGAGGGCGATCACCAGCGCATGAAAGATCACGCGCACGGTTTCGACGAAACCGCTTTCCTTCTTCTGCCTGGTGATCATGGTCATGAGAGGGTTCCGGCCCGGTCGCGTATAGACGGCCCCGGGGTGCGAGGCAATGTGGCTCGAGTTCAGGGTTTCGGCACCGCCGAGATCACCACGAAGGCCTGTGCCATCGGCCCTTCGTCGGAAATCGTGAGGTCGATGCGGGCCTCGAAGCCTTGCGGCGTGATCGCTTCGAGCCGCTTTTGCGCGCCACCGGTGAGCTGAATGGTGGGGCGTCCCGACGGCAGATTCACCACCCCCATGTCGCGCCACCACACGCCGCCGCGCATGCCGGTGCCGAGCGCCTTGGCGCAGGCCTCCTTGGCGGCGAACCGCTTGGCATAGGACTCGATCCGATTCCTCCGGCACTCGGCGCGTTCGCGCTCCTTGGCGGTGAAGATGCGCTCGAGGAATCGCTCGCCGTGGCGTCCGATCACGCGCTCGATGCGGCGGATGTCGGTGATGTCGGAGCCGATGCCGAGGATCATGCCGCGCGCCCTCGCGCCCGCGCCCGGCCGCGGTCCATCGCCGCCCGCATGGTGCGGATCGTCGGCTCGAAGCCAGAAAACAGCGCCTCGCCGACCAGGAAATGCCCGATGTTGAGCTCGACGATCTCGGTGAGCGCCGCGATTTCCTCGGCGGTGGTGAAATCAAGCCCATGGCCGGCATGGACTTCGAGGCCGAGTCTCGCCGCTGTGCGCGCCACCGTACGGATGCGTTCGAATTCGACTTTCGCACCGGCGGCATCGCCGGCCATATGGGCTTCGCACCAGGCGCCGGTGTGTAGCTCCACCACCGCGGCCCGGATCGCAGCCGCCGCTTCGATCTGTTTCTGCTCGGGCTCGACGAACAGTGAGACGCGGATGCCGGCCGCGGCGAGCTTGGCCACCACCGGCGCGAGCGCCGCGCCGGCGCCCGCCGCATCGAGACCGCCCTCGGTGGTGCGCTCAGTGCGCTTCTCCGGCACGATGCAGGAGGCGTGCGGGCGGGTCCTGAGCGCGATCGCGAGCATTTCCTCGGTCGCCGCCATCTCCAAATTGAGCGGCGCGGAAATTTCAGCCATCAATCGCCGCACGTCATCGTCGGTGATGTGGCGGCGGTCCTCACGCAGATGCGCGGTGATGCCGGAGGCACCCGCCGCGATCGCGGCCTTGGCGGCGCGCACCGGATCGGGATGACGGCCGCCGCGCGCGTTCCTCACCGTCGCCACGTGATCGACATTGACGCCGAGCCGGATCGGACGCAGATCAGCCATTGACCCGTTCGGCCGACGACACGACCGCCTTGGTTCTGAGTTGCGCGATGATGGCATTCAAGTGCTTCAGGTCGTAGACTTCGACGTCGATCGTGAGTTCGGTGAAATCGGGCGAACGCCGCGACATGCGGATGTTGTCGATATTGCCGGCATGATCGCTGATGACCTGGGCGATCTGGGCGAGTGTGCCGGGCGCGTTCGAGGCGATGACGAGGATCTGCGACGGATAGCGTTGCGGCGTCTCCTCGTCGACATCCCAGCGCACGTCGAGCCAGCGCTCGGGCTCGTCGTCGAATTCCTTCAACGCCGGCGACTGGATCGGATAGATGATGATGCCCTCGCCCGCAGTCAGAATGCCCACGATGCGGTCGCCCGGAACCGCGCCGCCCTTGGGCGCGAAACGCACCGGCAGATCGGAATTGATGCCGCGGATCGGAATCGGGGCTTCCGGCTCATCGCCTCCGCCGAACCCCGGGATGCGGAACTTGAGGCTCGCCGCGCGCGAGAGGTTGAACCAGCCTTCGCCGCGCGGCGCCTTAGCGGGCGCCGAGTGCTCGCCGCGCCAATCGGGATGGACCGCCTTCACCACGTCATCGGCCTTCATCTCGCCGCGGCCGACCGAGGCATAGACATCCTCGAGCGAAGCGCGCGCGAGGCGTGAGAGAGCCGCCAGCATCCGCTCGTCGGAAATGGGCTTGCCGGCGCGCACGAAGGCGCGCTCGATCATCTTGCGGCCGAGGCCGGTGTATTGCGCACGCACGGCCAGGCGCGTCGCGCGCCGGATCGCGGCCCGCGCCTTGCCGCTGACCACGATCGACTCCCAGGCCGCGGGCGGGGTCTGGCCTTGGCCGCGGATGATCTCCACCTCGTCTCCGGTCGCGAGCTCGGAGACGAGCGGCGCGACCTTGCCATTGATCTTGCAGCCGACCGCGTTGTTGCCGACGTCGGTGTGGATGGCATAGGCGAAATCGATCGGCGTCGCCTTGCGCGGCAGAGCGATCAACCGCCCCTTTGGCGTGAAGCAGAATACCTGGTCGTGGAACAATTCGAGCTTGGTGTGCTCGAGGAACTCCTCCGGGCTCGAGCCTTCGGAGAGAAGCTCGATGGTATGCCGGAGCCATGCATAGGCGCCGGAATCGCGCGACAGCATCTCGGTCGGCGTGCTGTCGCTGTCCTTATAGAGCGCGTGCGCGGCGATGCCGTATTCGGCGACGTCTTCCATGGCGCGGGTGCGGATCTGCAATTCCACGCGCTGGCGGCCGGGGCCGACGATGGTGGTGTGGATCGAGCGGTAATCGTTCTGTTTCGGCGTCGAGATGTAATCCTTGAACTTTCCGGGCACTACCGGCCAGCGGGTATGCACGACGCCGACCGCGCGGTAGCACTCCTCGATCGAGCCGACCACCACCCGGAAGCCGAAGATGTCGGAGAGCTGCTCGAAGCCGATCGCCTTCCTCTCCATCTTCTTCCAGATCGAATAGGGCTTCTTCTCGCGCCCCCTGACGCGGGCGCGGATGCGCTTGGCGGCGAGCGCGCCGGTCAACTCCCCTTCGATCTCCTCGATCAGGTGCTTGTTGCGTTCCCGCACCGTCGCGAGCCGCGTCTCGATCGAGCGATAAGCCTCGGGCGTGAGCTGGCGGAAGGAGAGGTCCTCCAGTTCCTCGCGCATGTCGTGCATGCCCATGCGACCGGCGAGCGGCGCATAGATGTCGAGCGTCTCCTCGGCGATGCGGTTGCGCGTGTCCTCCGGCATCCATTCCAGCGTCCGCATGTTGTGGAGCCGATCGGCGAGCTTCACCAGGAGCACGCGCACATCGTCGGCGATGGCCAAGAGTAGCTTTCTGAGGTTCTCGGCCTGCTCGGCGCGCTTGGAGACGAGATCGAGCTTCTTGATCTTGGTGAGGCCCTCGACCAGCGTGCCGATGTCCTTGCCGAATTTCTTGGCGATCTCGGCGCGGGTGGCCTTGGTGTCCTCGATGGTGTCGTGCAGGAGCGCCGCCACGATGGTGGCATCGTCGAGCTTCAAGTCGGTGAGAATAGCGGCGACTTCGAGCGGATGGGAGAAATAGGGGGCGCCCGAGGCGCGCCGCTGGGCGCCATGGGCCTTCATGGCATAGACATAGGCGCGATTGAGCAGCGCCTCGTCGGTATGGGGATTGTAGCGACGGACCCGTTCGACCAGCTGATATTGGCGCAGGATCGGGCGGGCGCCCGCTGCTCCGGTTTTCAGAACTTGATCAAGCACTTGCATCGTATCCTTCGCCTCTTGCCCGACTCGGGGCAGGCGGCGGTCCATTCATATCCGAAGATATCATCGTGGGGCCGGTGGGGCGCAAGGCTCACGAGCCTCAATGGTTTCCGTCCCAAACGAAACGGCCCGGCTTAGCCGGGCCGTCGGGAGCTCGAAATCCGAAAGGGCGCTTACTCGCCCTCTTCTTCCGGAATCTGTTCCGGCGGCACCAGGCCCTGCAGGCCAGCGAGCAACTGCTCTTCGGTCATGCGGTCCATGGGTACTTCGGCGTCGTCGTTGTCGGGGGCGCTGGCCGTGCCGGCGATGAGCGGGACCGCCTCGGCCTCCGGCTCGTCGACCTCGGTGAATTTCTGCAGCGAATGGATGAGCTCCTCCTTGAGATCCTGCGGCGACACCGTCTCTTCGGCCACTTCGCGCAGCGCCACCACCGGATTCTTGTCGTTATCGCGCTCGACCGTGATCGGGGAACCCGCCGAGATCATGCGCGCGCGATGGCTCGCGATCAGCACCAGCTCGAAGCGGTTCTCGACCTTGTCGATGCAGTCCTCGACGGTAACGCGGGCCATCGCCTGTTCTCCAGCCGGTTATTGGGATTCTGCGGAGCCTATAGCGCGGGCGGCACCACAACGCAAGGGTGCGGGGATTCGGGCCCGGTCGTCACCATTGGAACCGCGTTCAGGCGGCGGCAATCGTCCCTCCCGTACGGAAAATAACGCACCATTCGGTGCCCAGGCCGGCAGCGGCGGCAGGGCCGAGTGAATCACTTCACCAAATGTTGAATCTCTCCTCCCTTATTCTCGCCGCAACGATGGCGCACAATTCGCAGTTGAAACAAAAAGCGGCATAGCAGCCTTTCGCCGCCTTGGTTCTGCAGCAAAGGTCTGCTAGGGACTGTGATACCCTGCCGCTTTGCGGCAAGTTCCGTTCAACCTTACTTTGCGAGATTGCACCCATGCAGAATTCCGAGAAGATCGCTCTCTTTATCGACGGCGCCAATCTCTACGCCACCACCAAGGGGCTCGGCTTCGACATCGACTACAAACGGCTCCTGAAGGAGTTCCAAGGCCGCGGCAACCTGTTGCGCGCCTTCTATTACACCGCGTTGATCGAGGATCAGGAATATTCCTCGATCCGCCCGTTGCTCGATTGGCTCGACTACAACGGCTACACCGTCATCACCAAGCCGGCGAAAGAGTTCACCGACTCCACCGGCCGGCGCAAGGTGAAGGGCAATATGGACATCGAGTTGGCCGTCGATGCCATGGAGCTCGCCGCGCATCTCGACCATATCGTGCTGTTTTCCGGCGACGGCGATTTCCGTCCGCTGGTGGAATCGATCCAGCGCCGCGGCGTGCGGGTGACGGTGGTCTCCACAATCGTCACCCAGCCGCCCATGGTGGCCGACGAATTGCGCCGGCAAGCCGACATCTTCCTCGACCTCGCCGAGCTGATGCCGAAGATCGGCCGCGACCCGGCCGAGCGCGCCGCGCGCATGCAGAACGCGCCGAGTTTCCTGCATCGCCAGGCCGCGCCCGCGACCGTGGGCGCCGGCGCGGCCGATGACGATGACGACGATCCGGCCGATCGGTGAGCGCGCGCGCGGAAGCCGCAACGGCCGAGCCCGCCCGTGATTGTCCCTACTGCCCTCGCCTGGTCGCCTTTCGCCGCGCCAATCGCGAGAGCGAGCCCGCCTGGTTCAATGCGCCGGTGCCGAGCTTTGGCCCGCGCGAGGCGCGGCTGCTCGTCGTCGGGCTTGCTCCCGGCCTGAAGGGGGCGAACCGCACCGGGCGGCCCTTCACCGGCGATTACGCCGGCGATCTCCTCTATGCGACGCTCTCCGAGTTCGGCTTTGCGCGCGGAACTTATGGCGCGCGGCGGGACGACGGGCTCGCCCTCATCGACGCGCGCATCACCAATGCGGTGCGCTGCGTGCCGCCGGAGAACAAGCCGACGCCGGAGGAAATCCGCACCTGCAACGGTTTCCTCGCCGCCATCCTCACCGAGATGCCGAATCATGCCGCCATCGTGGCGCTCGGGCGCGTCGCCCACGACTCCGTCGTGATCACGCTCAATTTGAAGCGGTCGCGCGCGCCCTTCGCCCATGGCGCGGAGCATCGCGTCTCCGAGCGCGTCGTGCTTTTCGACAGCTATCATTGCTCGCGCTACAACACCAATACGGGCGTGCTCACGCCGGAAATGTTCCGCGCCGTGTTCGCGCGCGTGCGCGCTCAGCTCGAGCGGACGGCCTGAAGCCAGCGGATTACTTCCTCGGCGTTCTTGTCGGGCGGAAACACCGGGTAGAAAACCTTCGAGATCTTGCCGTCGTCGATGACGAGGGTCATGCGCTTCAACAACGTCAGGCCGGCGGCGGTGAACGTCGGCAATGTCATCGCGCGCGCGAGGTCGAGAGCGGCGTCCGACAGGATCGCGAACGGCAGGTGCAGGCGCTCGGCCGCCTCGCGCTGAACCTCGGTCGACTGCGTCGACAGCCCGAACAGATGCGCGACACCGTGCCGCTTGAGCTCGGCGAAATGGTCGCGGAAGGCGCAGGATTGCGGTGTGCAGCCGCGCGCGCCGGGGATCGCGTCCCAGCCTTCGATCGACGGTTTGCCGGGCACGCCGGTGCGCGGATAGGCGTAGATCACCGTGCGGCCCTTGAGCCGCGCAAGGTTCACCACCTTGCCGTCGGTTGCCGGCAGTGCAAGGTCGGGAAGCTTCATTCCCGCCAAATGCCTCGCCGTCCCGTCGTCCTGCGGAACCGGCAGGTTTTTCGGCAGTTCCAGGAGATTGCGCGTAACGGCGGTATTCGATTCCTGCGGCATATTCGAATCCTAGTCCAATGGTTTAGCGCAATAGATTCGCATAGGAGATGAATTCGAGCAACGAGCCGTCCGGATCACGGAAATAGACGCTCATGCCCGGTCCGCGCGCTCCGAAACGCTCGAGCGGCCCGCGCTCGACCTTCACTCCGCGTGCATTCAGGTGCGCGATCGCGTCCGTGATCGGTCCCTTCCATTCGAAGCAGAGATCGCTGTTGCCCGGCTGCACCGGCAGGCGCGCCACTTCGGCGGGCGTGAAGCCCGGCCCGTGCAGATTGAGCTGCGCCTCGCCGAAGCGATAGGCCCAGCCGTTCGGGCGCTCGACCAGTTCGGCGCCCATGACGTCGCGATAGAAGGCGTTCGAGCGCTCCCAGTCGGAGACGTGGATCACGCAATGATCGAGCTTCACCGATAAGGCCATGGTCAACTCCCTCGCGAACATCGGTCCTTTTATATCGGAAGAGATCTGGTGTATTTAGCTTATGCCCGATCTGGTCGAAATCATTCGCGTCGGCACGGCGAGCGCGTGGCTATATTTGCCGGCGGCGGTACTTCTCGGCGCCTTGCACGGCCTGGAACCGGGCCATTCCAAGACCATGATGGCGGCTTTCATCGTGGCAATCCGCGGCACGCTTCCGCAGGCGATCCTTCTCGGAGTCATGGCGGCGATTTCCCATTCGCTCGTCGTTTGGGGCGTGGCCCTCGGCGGTCTTGCCCTCGGCGACAAGCTCGTGACCGAACGGATCGAGCCCTGGCTGTTGTTGGTATCGGGTGTGATCATCTTGGGAATCGCTCTGTGGATCGCCACGCGCACTTTCATTTGTCTTCGGCCGATCGCATCCAGCCCGCAAGCACATCACCACTCTCATGGCCATCACCATGATCACGATCATGCCGGTCACGACGTCCCCCATCCGGAGGACGAGGAAACCGACAAGCATGCCCGCGAACATGCCGCCGCGATGCGGCGACAATTGTCCGGTCGAGAAGTGACAACGCTCCAGATCGCCCTCTTTGGTTTCACAGGCGGGCTCATCCCCTGCCCGGCCGCGATCACCGTGCTGTTGGTTTGCCTTCAGCTCCGCGAGTTTTCGTTAGGGGTGGGCATGGTGACGGCCTTTTCGGTGGGTCTCGCATTGACCTTTGTCTCCGTCGGCATGATCGCGGCATGGGGAGTCGGCCACGCGGCGCGCCGGATCATTCTCCCGGAACATGTGATATCACGCCTGCCGCTGGTCTCGGCCGTCGTGGTCGCGCTGATCGGCGTCCTCATGATGGGGCAAGGTCTAACTCACCTCTATTCCTGATTGCGCCGTCACCCCTTTTGCCGCATCAGCCGCCCGCGCTGGCGTTCCCAGTCACGCTTCTTCGCGGTCTCACGCTTGTCGTGCAGCTTCTTGCCGTGGGCGAGCGCGATCTCGACCTTGGCCCGCCCGCGCGCGTTGAAATAGAGCCGCAGCGGCACCACCGTCATGCCGTCGCGCTCGACCGCGCCGATCAGCTTGTTGATCTGGCGCTTGTGGAGGAGAAGCTTGCGCGGGCGCTTGGGCGCGTGGTTGGCCCGGCCCGCCTGCTGGTATTCCGGGATATTGGCGTTCA
>JAHFPO010000228.1 GCA_023266695.1 Hyphomicrobiales bacterium
GACCCACTACCGTTATTCCGCTCATGGCACTTTGCAGACATTTCAAAAAATTCAAAAAATCGCGAGTTGGTAGCGATTGGGTCTCATTGACCGTTCACGGGCGCTCCATCTCCCCGTCTTGAACCTTGTCCTCACGCGCACCGCTTACGCAACCGTCTCCACGTCCCACTTGGGCGCGCGCTCGGGCGGGCCCGTGGATCACCCGGTCTCGGTCGGGAAGCCCGCGGCCTTCCAGGCGAGGATGCCGCCGGCGAGATGGGCGTCGTAGGAAAGCCCGGCGGCTTGCGCGAGGTGCGAAGACTTCACCGAGCGATTGCCGGAGCGGCAGGAAAACACCACCCGGCGGCCCTCCGGGTCGGGCAAGGACAAGGGATCGAAGGTGGAGAGCGGCGCCAGAACCGAGCCGGGAATGCGTTCGAGGTCGGTCTCCTTCGGCTCACGCACGTCGATCAAGAGCAGCGTGCCGGCATCGAGCCCGGCCTTGACCTCCTCCGGTCCAAGGTTCTCGACCGGGGGGCCATCGGCCGGGTTCTTCGCCTGATCGGACATGGAACGCTCCCGTTCGCTAGCGCGCGATCAGCAAAAGTGGGTACCGGTTTTGCGGACGCAATCAAGCTTGCGCAGATTGCGTATACTTATCTGCGGCTCGCGCGCTAACTTATTCATCTGGCGCATGATCTTATCGGCGAACCGATTCCACTTCGCCGGATCATGCGCTAGCCGGGAGTCTGGGGGCGCGGCGGCGCGCCGGTCAAGCGGCGTTACGGCTTGATCCCGAAGGGCGCGGGCGGCGCCTCTTTCATGAGCGTGATGGAGACCCGCCGGTTGGCCGGAAGATAGGGGTCCTCGGGAAACAGGGGCTCGGTGTCGGAGCGGCCGGCGACCATGTAGAACTGCGAGACCGGAACCCCCTCCTCCTGCATCACCTGGCGCACCGCATTGGCCCGGTCGGCGGAGAGATCGAATGGCCCGTAGCCGGGCCGCGGCGGCTGTCTCGAGGCCGCGGTATGGCCGGTGACGGTGACGCGGTAGGGCATCTTGCGGATCGGGTCCGCGAGCTTGGCGAGCAGACGCCGCGTCCGGTCATAGGGCTCCTTCGCCCCTTCCGGAAACATCGAGCGGCCGTCCTGATCGACGATCTCGATATTGAGCCCTTGCTTGGTCTCGGCGACGACGATGTGCTTGGAGATTTCGGTGATCTCGGGCAAATCCGCGAGCGCCTGCCTGAGCGAGGCGGCGGCAAGCGCGAACTGGCGGTCGTTGATCTCCTTCAGGCCTTTTTCGAGCTTGCTGTCGAGGTGGTCCGGCGTCGGATGATCGGTCGCGAGCTCGGGCGGGACGCGTTCGGCATTCTTGAGCCGCGCCCGGGTCGGCAGGCCGTCGACCTCGACGATGCCGGAATAGCGGTTTTCGCGCTGGGTGCCGAAGGCCTCGCGCATGGAGCCGGCGACGATTTGCAGCTTGGCGGCGTCCTGGGTCGAGAAGGCGACCAGCATGACGAAGAAGCTCACCAGCAGACCCATGAGGTCGGCGAAGGTTACGTACCAGCCGTGACCGCCTTGACCGCCGCCGCGCCCCCTTTTTTGCGACATCACCCGATCCCGCGTTGCCGTGATCCGGCTAGTGGTCCGACTCCGACGGTCCGTACCCGGGCCGTCGGTCCGGACCACTAGCAAATTCAATACTTTGTGGTGCGACGCCAACACAATGAGTGGAACTCAAGCGTTGGCGTCGCACCACTAGGCCGGAGCCGTTTCCACCTCGGCGACCTGATGCGCCTCGGGGAGATAGGCGAGCAGCATCTCGCGCACGATCTGCGGGCTCTTGGCCTCGCGCAGCATCAGCACGCCGTCGATCATGAGCGTGCGGTTGACCTCCTCGTCATGCAGCTTGCCGCCGAGCTTGTCGGCGATGGGCAAGCACAGGAGGTTGGCGACGACGGCGCCATAGAGCGTCGCGAGCAGCGCGATCGCCATGAACGGTCCGAGCTTGGAGGGGTCGGTCATGTTGGCGAACATCTGCACCATGCCGATGAGGGTGCCGACCATGCCGAAGGCCGGCGCGCAATCGCCGATGGCGCGGTAGATCTTCTGGCCCTCGTCGAGATGGGTGAGAAAGGTCTCGCGGTCGCGCTGCAGTGCTTCGCGAATGAAATTCGCGTCGTAGCCGTCGGCGACGTAGCGGACGCCCTTGGCGAGGAAGGGATCGTCGACCTCGACCTTCTCGAGCCCGAGCGGGCCCTGTTTGCGCGCGATCTCGGCGAGCTGCGCGATCTCGTCGACGAGGTCGCGCTGGGTCATGCGCCGCATGGTGAAGGCGTATTTCATCCCGAGCGGAACGCCGTGCAGGATCGATGCCAAGGGAAAACGGATCATCGTGGCGGCGAAGGAGCCGCCGAAGATCACGATGAGCGCATGAATGTCGTAGAAGGTCCTGAGGTCGCCGCCCATCAAAATGAGGCTGACGACCACGCCCGCGCCGGCCAACAGGCCTATCCCCGTGGTGAGATCCATGGGTATCTCCGTCCCTGCACACGCCCTCCTGGGCGCGGCTCACCCGGGACGAGGGTTAGCCCGGCG
>JAHFPO010000229.1 GCA_023266695.1 Hyphomicrobiales bacterium
TCATGGCCTCGGCCGCGTCCGCGCCGGCCGCGCCGCCGCCGTCGCCGATGGCCCGGCTCGCCGTCGTCACCGCCGGCCCTCATGCCCGGCACCGGCGCGCTCCCGGGTTCTTCCACTTCATCCACTTCCGTCGCGATTTCATCTTCATCGGTGACCGGTGCGACCGAGTCGGGAGCGATCCGATGCGGGACGGGAGCCGGCCGACCGCGCGACTGCGGGCCCTTGTCGACCACGAAATATTGCTGGCCGGCGAGCATGCCGTCGGACTGGATCAGGACATTGACGCCGAAGCGCTGCTCGATCTCGCGCAGATGCGCCCGCTTCTGGTTCAAGAGATAAAGCGCGACGTCGGGCTTGGCGCGCACGATCAGATCGTTAGCGGCGCTCCTGGTCAGCTGCTCCTCGAGCGAGCGCAGGAGATGCAGCGCCACCGACGACACCGCGCGCACATGGCCGGTGCCGCCGCAATGCGGGCAAACGACGGTCGAGGACTCGAGCACGCCGGTGCGGATGCGCTGGCGCGACATTTCCAAGAGGCCGAAATGCGAGATGCGTCCGACCTGGATGCGTGCCCGGTCGTGCTTGAGCTCGTCCTTCAGCTTGCGCTCCACTTTCTGGTTGTTGCGCTTCTCCTCCATGTCGATGAAGTCGATGACGATGAGCCCGCCGAGGTCGCGCAACCGGAGCTGGCGCGCGATCTCCTCGGCCGCTTCCGTGTTGGTTCTGAGCGCGGTGTCCTCGATATGGTGCTCGCGCGTGGCGCGCCCCGAATTTACGTCGATCGCGACCAGGGCTTCTGCCGGATCGATCACCACGTAGCCGCCGGACTTCAGCTGCACGATCGGCGAGAACATGGAGTCGAGCTGGCTCTCGACGCCGTAGCGCGTGAAGATCGGCTGGCTCTCGCGGTAGGGCTTCACGTTCTTGGCATGGCTCGGCATCAGCATGCGCATGAAGTCCTTGGCTTCCTTGTAGCCTTCCTCGCCGGCGACCAGGATCTCGTCGATCTCCTTGCCGTAGAGGTCGCGAATGGCGCGCTTGGTGAGCGAGCCTTCCTCGTAGACGAGCGCGGGCGCCGATGATTTGAGCGTGAACTCGCGCACCGTCTCCCACAGCCGCAGCAGATATTCGAAATCGCGCTTGATCTCGGTCTTGTTGCGCGAAGCGCCCGCCGTGCGCAGGATCACGCCCATGCCTTCCGGCACTTCCAGGTCCTGCACCAGCGACTTCAGGCGCTTGCGATCGGCGGCGTCGGTGATCTTGCGGGAGATGCCGCCGCCGCGCGCGGTGTTCGGCATCAGCACCGAATAGCGGCCGGCGAGCGAAAGATAGGTGGTCATGGCCGCGCCCTTGGTGCCGCGCTCTTCCTTCACCACCTGTACCAGCATGATCTGGCGGCGCTTGATCACCTCTTGAATCTTGTAGCGGCGGTGGCGGCGCGGCGCGCGCTCGGGCAATTCCTCGAGCGCGTCGGCGGCGCCGACCGATTCCACCATCTCTTCGTCGTGATGTTCGTCGGGCGCGCCCCGGCTCTCGCCGCGAACGGCGCCGTTGCCGTTGCCGTTGCCGGCCGCGGCCTCGGCCGGCTCTCCGCCCTCGGAATGGCGCTCGGCCGTCTCTCCCGGCGGCGGGGCCTCCTCGGCCGGCGCCTCGCTGACGGTTTCCTCCGGCGCGGCCTTTGCCTTCTCGCGCTTACGGCCGCCGGATTCGTGGTCCTTGTTGGCCGCGCGCTCGGCGCGCTCGTCCTCGGCGATCAGCCGCTCACGGTCGGCGACCGGGATCTGGTAATAGTCGGGATGGATTTCGCTGAAGGCGAGGAAACCGTGACGGTTGCCGCCGTAATCGATGAAGCAAGCCTGCAGCGAGGGCTCGACGCGGGTGACCTTCGCTAGATAGATGTTGCCGCGCAGTTGTCGGCGGTTTGCCGCCTCGAAATCGAATTCTTCGACACGATTGCCGCGCACGACCACGACCCGGGTCTCCTCCGGGTGGGTGGAGTCGATGAGCATCTTGTTGGCCATGGGAATCTCTTCTGCGGCGCCGCTCGATCGGCGCGCTGGATCTTGGGGTGCATGGATGGGAATGGGGCGGCGTAGCCGGGTAGGGGACGGTGGCCGCGCGGGCGGATCATTTCTACGGCCAAGAACCGGTCAATTGTCGGTGCCGGTGCAGCCGTGAAAATGAGCTCGCCCATATGCCTCAACCTGTTCCGGGACGAACAAGCAACTCCGTCCCTCAATCACGCCCGCTCTCGGCGGGAGGCGCGCGTCGCGGCTTCTTCGAGGATGCCGGTCGCTGCGGGCGCTCGGGGGCTCGCCGGGGCGAGTCAGGGGGCGCCAATACGTGACTTACTTTATCTATGCCCGATGCGCGGGCTTGGCAAGGAAAACGGGAATAAATAACGAACGCGCGGCCGCACCGAGGGCCTCGGCAATAGCCGGTTAACTATGGCCCGCTATTCGGGTATCGGGGGAAAGTCCCCCCGCATCACTGGGCCGCTCATGCGTTTTGTTCGCATTTCCCTCGCCCTCGCCCTCGTCTTCGCCGCGCTCGCCGCCGCACCGAGCTCGGCCGGGGA
>JAHFPO010000230.1 GCA_023266695.1 Hyphomicrobiales bacterium
GCTGCGGCTCGCGCCCGACAGCACGGTGCGCTGGGACAAGCGCTACTCCGGCGGCAAGGACGACCGCAGCGATTCGCTCGACTCCATCGTCGCTGCCGGCGACGGCGGCTTCTTCATGGCCGGCTCGACCGAATCCAAGGGTGCGGGCCGCAAGGACGGCTGGCTCGTGCGCGTCGACGCCGAGGGCGCGCTGCTCTGGGAGCAGCAATATGGCGAGCAGTTTGACGACGAGTTCACGGCGCTGACGGCACTCGCCGACGGCGGCGTTCTCGTCGGCGGCTCGACTGCCCTGAAAATCGACGCACCCGCGGCGCCGACGCCGCCCCCGCCGCCGCCGCGCGGGCAGCGCCAACCGCCCAAGCCCGAGCCGCCGCAGGCCGAGGCGAAGCTTTGGCTGCAGCGCCTCGGCTACAAGTGATGGCCGCGCGCCGGCATCGATTCGTTTGATCGCGAATTTTCAGCACGGAGGAGACGTTCGATGATGCTCGCATTTGGCCGCGCGGCCGTCCTTGCCCTCGCAACAGCCCAGCCGCTCGGCTTCGCGGCGCCGCTCGCGCACGGCCAAGACGCGCGGGTGATGACCGTCGAGGCGAACCCCGAACTCAAGAAGCGCGCCGATGCGCTCTTCGACGGACTGGGCAAAGGCGGCGGGAAGGTGAGCTACGGCGCGCTCGAAGCGGGCGCCACGCCCGAAGGGCTCGTCATCAAGCAGATCGAGATCGTCTCGCCCGACAAGAAGGTCACGATCGAAGCGATCGAGATCAAGGCCTTCGACTGGGCCAATCCCAAGGAGCCGAGGTACGCCGACATCGCGATGAAGAATCTCGTCATCGCCGCCGACGCGCTCGACCCCGAGGCGGCCGAGAATTTCCGCGAGCTCGGCCTCTCCGCGCTGACCGTGAACGGCGAGCTCGTCTTCAAGTTCGACGACAAGGAGAAGGCGTTCGACGTCGCCAAGCTCTTCATCGATTTCGTCGAGCTCGGCGAGATGCGGCTGCGCTTGAAGCTGGTGGGCGTCACCACCAACGACATCAAGACGGCGGTGCCCGGCGAGAAGCCGGCTCCCGGCAAGCCCGGGGCGGGCAAGCCCAACAGCCAGGATGCGCAGGCGATGATGGGCCTGCTCTCGCGGCTCAACATCGCCGGCGCCGCCATCGCGTTCAAGGACAAGTCGCTGGTCGAGCGCATGATCCGCGCCGACGCCAAGAAGAAGAACCTCTCCGAGGTGGCGGCCAAGGCCAAGATGCTCGAGGAATTGGCCGAAGAGCGCAGCAAGGCCGAGGACGACGTCACCAAGGAATTCCTCGACGCCGCCATCAAATTCCTGCGCACTCCCGGCGAGATCGAGCTCGCCCTCGATCCGCCCGCGCCCGCCAACGTGATGGCGGCCTTCATGATGATTATGGGCAATCGCGGAACGTTCAAGCAAATGATGGGCCTCTCCGTCTCGGTTAAATAGTGACGAAACGGGCTGTCCCCCTGTAGATTTCCCTAGGCGCCGAATTTTCCGGTACGCCGCAGTTCCCATCGACCGCAGCCGAACTTCAACACGGGGATTCCCATCATGACCCTCTTCTCGAGCCGCGCCGGTCGCGCGGCCTTCGCATTCGCGACCGCGGTGGCGCTCGCGGCGCCGATCCAGCCCGCGCGCGCCGACGACGGCCGCATCATCACCGTTCAGGACGACCTGAAGAAGCGCGCCGACGCGATCTTGAAGAGCATCGGCGACAGCGGCAGCAAGGTGGCCTATGGCGGAGTCGAAGCCGGCGACGGCAAGGACGGCCTCGTCATCAAGGACGTCGAGATCACCTCGACCGAGGGCAAGTCCGTCAAGATCGAGCGCATCGAGATCCGCGACTACGACTGGGAAAATCCGCAGCAGCCGCTGCGCATGGACATGAGCATCAAGAAGCTGTCGGTCCCGGCGGCGGCGCTCGACAAGGAGGTGACCGATCTCGGCGTGACCGGGCTGACCATCAACGCCGACATGGCCTACAAGCTGGACGAGGAGAAGAAGACGATCGACGTCTCGAAGATCGTCTTCGACGTGGTCGAGCTCGGCGAGCTGAAGCTCACCTTCAAGCTGGCCGGCATCGCGCCCAGCGATTTCAAGGATGCGATGGGCGGCGACAAGGGCGAGAAGAAGGACGCCAAGCCGGGCGATGACGGCGCCATGAAGCTGCTCGCGCAGGTGAGGCTGGTCGGCGCCTCGATTTCATTCAAGGACAAATCGCTGATCGAGCGCCTGATCCGCGCCGATGCGAAGAAGAAGAACATCAGCGAGGCCGAGGCCAAGAAGAAGATCCTGGAGGAGCTCGCCGAGCACCGGAAGCAGGCCACCGACGACGCGACGAAAGAGGTGCTCGATCTCGCGGTGAAGTTCTTGAACAAGCCGGGCGTGATCGAGCTCGCCGCCAAGCCCGCCGCGCCGGTTAACCTGATGGCCGCGTTACTGGCGCTGATGGGCAGCCCCGGCACGATCAAGGAGATGCTCGGCCTCACCCTGACCGTGCAGTAGTACCAACGGACAGAATCGATGAGGCGGTGGCAAGCGCCGCGTTTAAGTCCGTTG
>JAHFPO010000118.1 GCA_023266695.1 Hyphomicrobiales bacterium
TCGATTCCGTGCTGGTGCTCGCGCGCAAGACCGCCCGCATCGCCTTCGTCGCCGACAATCCCGGCAAGTGGATGATCCACTGCCACATCCTCGAGCATCAGGAGAGCGGCATGGCGACTTGGTTCGAGGTGACGTAAGCGCGACGAAGTCGTGCTTACGTCATCCCGGGCGAGCGACGCACTAGTGGCGCGAGACCCGGGATCCAGAAGCGCCACCTCAACGCGACAGGTGCTCCGCGATCAGCCGGCTGAGCACGCTGGGCAGAACCTCGGGCAAATCTTCCGCGATCAGGCCCGGTCCGAATTCATTGCCGCATTCGCCGTGCAGCCAGACCGCCGCGCAGGCGGCCTCGAAGCAGGGCATGCCCTGGGCGAGCAATCCCGCCCCAAAACCCGCGAGCACGTCGCCGGCGCCCGCGGTGGCGAGCCAGGGCGGAGCGTTGGCGGCGATGGCGGCCCTTCCGTCGGGGGCGGCGACCACGGTGTCCGGCCCCTTGAGCAGGACCACTGCGCCTAGCCTCGTGGCGGAAAATCGTACCTTTTCAATTTTCAATTCCATATCAATGATTTGCGCTTTCCGGTTGAACAGCTGCTTGAATTCTCCCTCATGCGGGGTGACGACCGCGCTCGCCGCCGGTTTGATCGTCTTGGCGAGCAGATCGGCCGCCCCCGCGTAGCTCGTCAGCGCATCGGCATCGAGGACGAGCGCGCGCCCGGCCTTGGCCGCCGCCGCTACGCATTCGCGGGTCGCCCTTCCCACCCCCTGACCGGGCCCGGCGACAACCACCTTGATCCGCCGGTCGGCGAGGAGCTTGGCGAGCCCCTTGGCACCATCCGCTTCCCGCACCATCACGGCAGTGAGGCTCGCGGCGAGCACCGGCAGCGCCGCCTTCGGCGCCGCCACCGTGACCAGCCCCGCACCCGCCCTGAGCGCCGCCCGCGCCGCCAGCCGCGCCGCCCCGGTCGCATGCATGGGCCCGCTCACCACCACGGCATGGCCGCGGTCGTATTTGTGACCGTCGATGCGCGGCAGCGGAAACCGATCCCGCCACAACGCCGGCTCGTTGGCGAAAGTTTTCGGCTTTAGCGCTGCGACCGTCGCATCGGCAATGCCGATGTCGGCGATGGTCACGCGCCCGGCATGAAGCCGCCCCGGCAACAGCAGATGGCCTGGCTTGCGGCGGCAGAAGGTGACGGTTTCGTCTGCCTTGACGGCGGCGCCGCGCACTTTCCCGGTCGCGCCGTCGATGCCGCTCGGGAGATCGACCGCGACGATCGGAACCTTCGCCGCGGCCACGGTCTCCACCGCCGATCGCGCCGTTCCTTCAAGATCGCGCGAGAGGCCGGCGCCGAACAGCGCATCGATGATGACGCCGGCATCGGCAAGCGCCGCAGGCGAGATGCGCTCGACCGACTCGGGCCAGCCTTTGGCGGCCTCGGCCGCGTCGCCGGTGAGCGCTTCGCGCGTTCCCAGCAACAGCACCCGCACCCGATAGCCGCGCTCGCGCAGAATACGGGCAGCGACAAAACCATCGCCGCCGTTGTTACCGGGCCCGCAGGCGACAATGACCCGCGTGCCGAGCGAATGACGGGCGGCGACCGTATCGGCAACCGCCCTCCCGGCCCGTTCCATCAAGGCGATGCCGGGGGTGCCGGCGGCGACGGTGCGCCGGTCGGCTTCCGCCATTTCCGTGGGGGTCAGCAGTTCGTGCGTGGCCAGAGACATCGTCCTTTCGTCTGAGTTCGCGAGCTTGCGCCCGAGCCCCGATGCTACCTCACCAGCTCCGATCGGACCGCAAGCCGATCGTTATTCCGACGCGCCATTCCATGGCGACGCCGGATGCGCTTGCATATTCCTTGGGCGACATGCACAAAAGCTAAGCATAGGCTCCTATCCGTCCCCGCCGAAACCCCTGGGCTCCCAGCCAATTCCTTGAGTTCCAATGTGTTTTCTGACCGCGCATGGCTGGCATGGACCCTGCTACCGCTGTCCCGGTTGAGCGGCGCGCGGCGGGGCGATCAGACCTCATGAGGAAACGCGATGAAGAAGATCGAGGCCATCATCAAGCCCTTCAAGCTCGACGAAGTGAAGGAGGCGCTGCAGGAGGCCGGACTCCTGGGTATTACCGTGACCGAGGCCAAGGGCTTCGGGCGCCAGAAGGGCCATACCGAGCTTTATCGCGGCGCCGAATATGTCGTCGATTTCCTGCCCAAGGTGAAGATCGAGATCGTGCTCGGCGATGAAATGGTGGAGAAAGCCATCGAGGCGATCCGGCGCGCCGCGCAAACTGGCCGCATTGGCGACGGCAAGATTTTCGTCTCCAATATCGAGGAGGCGATCCGCATCCGCACCGGCGAATCGGGAATCGACGCGATCTGACTGGAGCGGTACTCAATTTTTCCATGACCTCGGGCCCGAGGGATTGAAGCAGAGGGGGTAAGTCTCAATGACCAGCGCCAATGAAGTCCTCAAAATGATGAAGGACAACGACGTCAAGTACGTCGACTGCCGCTTCACCGACCCGCGCGGAAAGTGGCAACACGTCACCTTCGATGTGAGTTTGTTCAACCAGGACGCCTTCGCCGAGGGCGTCATGTTCGACGGTTCCTCGATCGCCGGCTGGAAGGCGATCCATGAATCCGACATGAACCTGATGCCGGACCCGGAGACCGCGGTCATCGACCCGTTCTTCGCCGAGACTACGCTCTCGGTGGTTTGCGACGTGCTGGAGCCGATGACCGGCGAACCCTACAACCGCGACCCGCGTTCGATCGCGAAGAAGGCGGTCGCTTATCTGAAATCGACCGGCGCCGGCGACACCGCTTATTTCGGCCCCGAGGCCGAGTTCTTCGTGTTCGACGACGTGCGCTTCTCCTCCGATCCCTACAACTCGGGCTATCGGATCGACTCGACCGAATTGCCCACCAATTCCGGCACCGAGTATGAGGGCGGCAATCTTGGCCACCGCATGCGTACCAAGGGCGGCTATTTCCCGGTGCCGCCGCAGGATTCGGCGCAGGACATGCGCTCCGAGATGTTGGGCGCCATGGCCAAGATGGGCGTCGCCGTCGAGAAGCACCACCACGAAGTGGGCGCCGCCCAGCACGAGCTCGGCATGAAATTCTCGCCGCTCGTGAAGATGGCCGACCAGATGCAAATCTACAAATATTGCATCCACATGGTCGCCAATATCTACGGCAAGACCGCCACCTTCATGCCGAAGCCCGTCTATGGCGACAACGGCTCCGGCATGCACTGCCACCAGTCGATCTGGAAAGGCTCGACGCCGACCTTCGCCGGCAACAAATACGCCGATCTCTCCGACAACGCATTGCACTACATCGCCGGCATCCTGAAACACGCCCGCACCATCAACGCCTTCGCCAACCCGACCACCAACAGCTACAAGCGGCTGGTGCCGGGCTTCGAGGCGCCGGTGCTGCTCGCCTATTCGGTGCGCAACCGCTCGGCCGGCTGTCGGATTCCCTTGGCCTCCTCGCCCAAGGGCAAACGCGTCGAGGTGCGTTATCCCGATCCGTGCGCCAACCCGTATCTCGCTTTCTCGGCCATGCTGCTAGCGGGACTCGACGGGATTGTGAACAAGCTTGATCCGGGCGCGGCCGTCGACAAGGACCTCTACGACCTGCCGCCGAAGGAGTTGAAGAAGATTCCGACCGTGTGCGGGAGCTTGCGCGAGGCGATCGGCTATCTCGACAAGGATCGAGAGTTCCTGAAAAAGGGCGGCGTGTTCGACGACGATTTCATCGACTCCTACATCGGTCTCAAAATGCAGGAGATTATCCGCTTCGAGCACGCGCCTCATCCAGTCGAGTTCGACATGTACTATTCGGCGTGAGTTTCTCCCCAACCTCCCAAGCAAACGGGGCGCCATGGCGCCCCGTTTTTTTGTGGGCAGGAATAGCCGTTCAGATCATGACGAGGAGCGCCGCGATCAGCGCCACCGCCGCCGCATAAGCGAACGGATGGCGCGGTCGATGCAGGCTCAGATAGTCGCGGACGAGCGCGCGATGGAATTCATCGGCCGATTGATGCATGCAGACGAGCGCGCAGCCCGCCCGCTCCGCCGCTTGATTGAGCCGGGCGAGTTCATCGAGAACCTTCCTGGTCGCTCCCATCGCCATGATGGGATCTAACACCGGAATGGTTAACGGGTTCCCACCGCGCGGGTCGGTGGTCCGGGCGAGAGCACGGGGCAGAACTTACGAGCTCGCCGCCGGATTGGAGAGCGCGCTGCGGCGCAGGCCGTCCCCGGTGCGCTCGTCGGCGGGAGCAACGTTCGGACTCGCCATCAAGCCGAGCGTGACCGCGACCAGCCGCGGGTCGGCACGTTCCTCCGACGATCGCGACGGCCGCCATTCGCCGCGGGGAGCGCGGCGGGCCCGGTCGGCATAGGCATCGGCAACCTCGACCCGGTCCCGCCCGCGCGCCTTGGCCACGTAGAGCGCCTCGTCGGCACGGGTGAGCAACCCTTCAATCTCGATGAGATCGTTCTCCGGCACGCTGGCGACACCGACGCTCACGCTGGCGCCGACCTCATAGCCGTCGAGCACGGCGTTCGCTTGCGCGAACGCGACGCGAATCCGTTCCGCCGTCAGGGCGGCGGCCTCGGCCCCGGCCCCGAACAGGATGGCGGCGAATTCCTCGCCGCCCAACCGGCCCAGGAGATCGGTCGAGCGCAGTTCGGAAGCCGCCGTGTCGGTGAAAATCCGCAGCACCCGGTCGCCGACCGCGTGACCGTACCTATCGTTGATGTCCTTGAAACGGTCGAGATCGAACAGGAGCACCGACACCGGCTGCGGATCCCTCGTCCGCTGCTTCATGCGGCGCGTGGCGGCGTCGAGAAACGCGCGCCGGTTGGCAATGCCGGTGAGCGGATCGATCATCGCCGCGGTCTTGTGCTCGAGCTCGGTGCGCTCCTTCGTCATGGCCAGGAGGATGAAGGCGGTGGCGATCATGTAGAGCAGGGATTCGAGCCCGATCACCCCGAACCACGCCGCCGAGAAGACCGGCCCGTTCGCCGAAGCCGGCAGTACGATCGTCAACGGGATTTTGACCAGATAGAGAATGCCGTGCATCGACAGCATGACGATCAGGGGCAGACGCGAGAGCAGGTTTTCCTGGCGCCCGCGCCAGAATTCGATCGCGGCACCGAACGTATAGGTCGCGATGATCATGGCACTGAAAATGACGGGGCCGTCGGGCGTTGCCATAAATCCCGCGATCTGTCCGGCCAACAGCCACGCGATCGCCCCGCCGAAAATGCCGACGAGCGAGATGCGATTGCCGTCGAACAGCCGCGCTCCGGTCCAGATCATGCCGCTGGCGACGAACAGCATCGCGTTGGCGATGTCGATCGACCAAAAATTCGACAGCGAACCGCGGGAGCCGATCAACCAGACCGCAACGCTCGCGACCAAGTGTGCGCAACCCCACCAGGCGAGCGACTGGATCTTGCGTTGCTGATACCAGGCGAAGATGAGCAGGAAGCCGAGGATCGCGGTGACGGCGATCGTCACCACGAACATGGTTCTGACGTCGAGATCCATCGGCCCACCCGAACGCTGTGACAATAGATGGAAAGACTTCGGTGTGGCCGTATCTATGCCGATAAGCCGCTACGATTCCGCTTAGAGACTCCATAAAAACTGAATCATCGCGCTAATTCGCATCTTCCGAGGAGCCCCATGCCGAATATCCTCGCGCGAAAAGCGCCGCGTGGCGAGGGTCCGCCGGATTTCGACCTGGAAACCTCGCAATTCTACCCAGCGTGCGAGAAATTTGATTCAAATGGATCGGATTGCAGGCGGCGGCAAATCCGTCCGCGCGGCAAATGCGCGAGCTCCGCGCACTCCGGCGCCGGGCCGTCAGGTCGCCGGCTTGATCTGCGCCCTTGCCAGCGAAATGGCGAGCGCCAGATCGGTCGGGGCAAGGCTCGGATGCGAGAACAATCCATCGTCCGCCGCGGCCGATTTTTCCTTGTTGTCCGCCAGCGACGCCATTTGCTCATCGGTGGAGCCCGACAGCACCACCCGGTTGCGCCCGCCCCGCTTGGCGGCATAGAGCGCCTTGTCCGCCTGGGCGAGCAGCGCGTCGATATCGGTATTGAGATCGCTCGCCGCCGCCGCTCCGATGCTTACCGTGCCGGCAACCGGATAACCCTCGATCTCGAGCGCCGCCTTCTCGAACGCCGTTCGCACGCGCTCCGCCGCGATGGCGGCGGCCATGAGGCTGGTGGCCGGCAGCACCGCAGCGAACTCCTCGCCGCCGAGGCGACCGATGATATCGGTGGCGCGCAGGTTCGCGGACGCCGTTTCCGCAAAAGTCCGCAACGCCCGGTCGCCGATGGCGTGGCCGAAGCGGTCGTTGATCTTCTTGAAGAAGTCGAGGTCGAACATCAGCACCGCCGCCGGCTGCTTGTCCCACATCTGCCGCCGCAAGATGCGCCGGCCCGCATCCATCAGCGCGCGGCGGTTGAAGATGCTCGTGAGCGGATCGATGGTGGCGGCGGTCTTGTGGATGAGCTCGGTGTGCTCCTTCGCCATGGCGAGAATGATGAACGCCGTCGCGATCGCATAGAGCAGCGTTTCGAGCGCGAAGATCGCGAACCAGCTGGTCGAGAACGCCGAGAGATGGTGGTCCGGCGGCAGCCAGATGATGATCGGGATCGGCGTGAGGAACACGATGCCGTGCAGGATCAGCACGACCATGGCGGGCCAGCGCGAGACCAGCCGCTCCCTGCGCCCGCACCAGAGCTCGTAGGCGGTGAGCAAGGTGTAGGTCGAAATCGTCGCCGAGCCGATGATGATGCGGGCAGAAGCCGATTCCGCGATGCCGGGAATGAGCAGCGCGAACAGCCATACATTGGCGCCGGAAAACATCGACAATGGCAGCACCTCGCGGCCGTGGAACAGGCGCGCGCCGCTCCAGATCACGCCGCAAGCCACGAACAGCAGCGCATTGGCGATCGCGACCAGGATCGAATCCGAATACAAGTCGTGGACGCTAAAGAGCGCCACCGCCAGGCCGCCGATCAGATAGGCGACGCCCCACCAGGCGAGCGCCCGGATGCTGCGGTCCTGCACCCATGCGAACAGCAGGAACAGGCCCAGTATGGTGGTGACGAAAATCGACACGATGAACAGGGTCGGTACGTCGAGCAACATCGAGTCACCCATTGCGTAGATTGCGCGGTAACCCTGTTCCTCCCCCGTTGCGATTAGCTTTCCCGGATATGCGCAATATTACCGATCCGCGGCCGGATCGCGCCTAGCTTCCCACAGGCTTTGCGTGCGGTTTCGGCGGCACTTTGGATTTTCGGAGAAAGAGATTTGAAACCAAAAAATCGGGGCGCCT
>JAHFPO010000119.1 GCA_023266695.1 Hyphomicrobiales bacterium
CAGCGCGTGATAGGCGCCCTGGGAGAGACCCGGATACATGGCGAAGGCCATGTTCGCCGCGGTGAGGAACTCGTTCATGATGGCGGCGAGCGTGAAGGGGAGGCCCTGGCCGCCGTATTCGGGCTCGGCCGAAAGCCCGATCCAGCCGCCTGCGGACATGGCGCGATAGGCTTCCTTGAATCCCTTGGGCGTCGTGACCGAGCCGTCGGCGTGGCGTTTGCAGCCTTCGCGGTCGCCGACGCGGTTCAAGGGAGCGAGCACCTCCTCGCAGAACTTGGCGCCCTCGGCGAGAATCGCCGCCACCGTTTCCGGGTTCGCCTCGGCGAAGCCCGGCACGTTGCCATAGCGCTCGATATGAAAGACGTCGTTCAGCAGGAACAGGACGTCATCCACGGGCGCCTTGTAGGTCGGCATGGAATTCCCCTCCTCGGCTGCACGATCGAGCGGTCGACGAGTCCCTACGGCGGATTACAACCCCAAGTGGAGACTCGCCCATCCCACAGAGTCTACGGGCTTTTCCCTTCAACGCGGTGAATGCGCCCGCGGTTCTGACCGGCCGGCCGCGCCACCGGCATCGGGTACCCGCGGCTTTTCCGTCCCCTTGCGTAAGGCCGCCCCGAGCCCCGATTCTGAAGGCAAAATCGGGCAAAATTAACCCGGCATTTACCATAAAAAGGGGAAGTTCCCGCCAAGGAGCGCGGCACGCCTCCCGTTGACGCGTAATCATCGATCCGCCCTCCGCGAACGGGATTTCAGATGACCGCAAGCGTGCCCTGGAGCGTGAACGCGGTGGAGCCCGAGACCTGGGCGACCGCTCGCGAGGCCGCCCGCCGTTCCGGTCTTTCGGTCGCTGAATGGTTGGAATCCGCCATCCGTGAAAGCGCCGGCGAGAGCCTGCCGGCGCGCGGCCACGGGCGCGCGCGTAGCTATTCCGACTCGTTCGACCAGCGGCTCGACGAGATTTCCGACAGGCTCGACCATCTCGCGTGTCTGGATTCGGAGAGCTCACGCGCCCCTCGGCGCGACGGCCGCGACCATGCGGCGCTTGCCGCTTCCATCGACGCCCTCAACGGCCGCATCGAGACATTGATGCGCGACATGCGCGCCGCCGACCGGAACGGTCCGGCGGAAGTGCGGACGGCAATCCAGCGGCTCGATGACCGGATCGAGGATCTATTCTCGCGCGGACGGCTTTCCAACGCCTGCACGGCGCCCGAACTCGAACGCAAGCTTTCCGATATCGCCCGCACTATCGACGCGATGAGCCGGCGTCTCGAGCATGAGAACGCACGCATAGCGGTTACCGCGGTGCCTTCGTCAGTCGCGGAGCTCGACGCCGCCGTCGCCGAGATCATGGTCCGCCAGTCGGCCCTCGACGGGGTGCCGTCACCGCGCGATTTCCAACGCCGGTATTCGGCGACGCCCGATCTCAGCAGTCTCGAGATTCAGCTGAAAACCATGGCCGACGAGATGCAGGCGATGCGCCGCGCTGGCGTGCAGGCCGAAACGGTCGAGGCCTTGCGTCGTGAGGTCGGCGATCTCGCCGGCAAGCTCGGCGATCTCGCGCCACGCCGTTCGCTGGAGGCGATCGAGGCTGCCGTCGAGGCTCTCGTCCGCCGCATCGACCGTGCTGGCGGCACCAGGTCAGGATCGGACGAGAAGATTTCCGATGTCATCCACGCCTTGCAGGACATCCGCTCGGCGCTCGCCGAGGTGCGGCCGGCCGAGAGTTTTGCATCGGTGGAAAAGGACCTGCACGACCTATCCGGCAAGCTCGACGCCCTCAGCACCAAGGGTCTCGATGGAGGCACGGTCGCCCTCATCCAGACCCAGACGGCGGAGATTCGGGATTTGCTCTCGAGCGCGCTGCCGAGCGAGGTGCTGAAGGCGCTGGTCGATCAGATCGAGTTGCTGGTGCACAAGTTCGAGAGTGCCAGCGCTCCATCCGACACAGCGGTTCTCGATGTCGTGAGTGCGCTCGACCGGCGCATCGAATCCCTTTCCGAGCGGATCGAAGCGGCGACGCGGCAGGTCCCGGCTGCGCCGGCGCTCGACGACATCCGCAGCCGGATCGACGAGCTGCAGCGCGCCTTCGCAAGTTCCGGGCAGGGCTCCTCGGCCGGGCTCGAGGCGACGCTACATAGCCTGGCGCAGAAGCTCGATGCCTCGGAGTCGCGGCTTTCCAATCTCGGCGCCATTGAGCGCGGACTCAACGACCTTTTCGTCCAGCTCCAGGAGGCGCGCGCGAGCGCCGGTGAGGCCGCCGAACGGGCCGCGAAATCCGCGGTCCGCGAGATGGCGATGCCCGGCGCTCCGGCAACCATGACCGAGCCGGTTCGCCGGCCGCCGAGCGAACTCGAGACGAGATATACCAGCACCAATGGGATTCCCGCGCCGTCTCCGCTCCCGGCATCGGTGCGGCCCGAGCCGCGTCCGATGCCGACGGCTCCACTCCCGGGTGCGCTCGTGGACCTCCCCGACGATCTTCCCGCCGACTTCCCGCTCGAGCCCGGCTCCGGCATGCCGCGCATGCACCCCATGCACAGCGCTGCCCAGCGCGTCGCCCAGTCGGAAGCCGCCCTCGGCGGCATCGCTCCCAAGGCGGGCGAAGGCCCTTCGCGCACATCGGATTTCATCGCCGCCGCACGGCGCGCAGCACGGGCGGCCGCGGCGGAGGCCCCGAGCGAGACCGTCAAGAACCGCGGGGCAGCCGCCCCCAAGGCCCAAAATACATGGTTTGCACGCGGCAGGCGTGCGCTCCTCATCGCGCTCACCGCGTTTCTCCTCATCTTCACGGCATTGCGTTACTTCGAGGGGTTCCTGCCGGGTCTGTGGCATTTTGACTCGTCGAGTCCGGCGATCGAGGCACCCAAGCCCGCCGAACCGGAAGCGCCAACGCCGGCCCCACAGAACCAATCCTTGCTTCCGGATAGCGGCGGGGCCGCGATTGCGAACGCGCCGTCCGCCGGCGTGATCGGCCCGAATCATGCGGTGACCTTCCCCGGCGAGAAAGCGACCGACCCCGACACCACCGGCTCGATTGGTGCCGCCAAGCGCACGAACGGCGGGGTCCAGACCGCCTCCGTGCCGGCGAAGCCGGAAATGGTCGTCGCCCATGACGGAGAGCTGCCGGCCACGCTCGGAACGCCCGCTTTGCGGGCGGCAGCGATCGCCGGAGACCCGGCAGCGGCCCATGAGATCGCCTCGCGTTATCTCGAAGGGCGCGGCGTGCCGGTGAAGGCGGGCGAAGCCGTGATCTGGTTCGAGCGCGCGCTCGCCAAGGGTTCGGCACCGGCGGCCTTCCGTCTTGGCAGCCTCTACGAGAAGGGCCAGGGGGTGGCCAAAAACCCAGCCGAGGCAAAGCGTTATTACATGATCGCGGCCGAGGGCGGACATCTCAAGGCGATGCACAATCTCGCCGTCATCCATGCCGAGGAAATGGACGGCAAGCCCGATTACCGCATCGCTGCGCGTTGGTTCCGGATGGCGGCGGACCGGGGGTTGCGCGACAGCCAGTATAATCTCGGCGTGCTCTATGCTCGCGGGCTCGGCGTCGAGCAAAACCTCGCCGAGTCCTTCCGCTGGTTCTCGCTCGCCGCCGGTCAAGGCGATGCGGATGCGGCAAAGAAGCGCGACGATGTCGTCAAGCGCCTCGACATACAGACCTTCGTCGCGGCCCGGCTCGCGGCTCAGACTTGGTCGCCTCTGCCGATCGACGACGCCGCCAACACGGTGCGTCTGAAGCCGGATTGGGAGAAGGCGGAGGCGGCCCAGCCGCGCAAACGGTCGGTCAAGAATTGAAGGCCGCCCAGCGACAGTTCGATTGACAAGCGCGCCGGACGGCATGTTGATGCAGTAGCGCCGCGCAAGGCGCAGCGTACGATCTGGTTCCGGACCCTGCCACCGTGTCGATTTATCTCCCGATCGCCGAGCTACCGGTCAATCTCTTCCTCATCCTCAGCCTCGGGATCGCGGTCGGATTCCTCTCCGGCATGTTCGGGGTCGGCGGCGGTTTCCTGATGACGCCGCTCTTGATCCTCGTCGGCATCCCACCGGCGATCGCGGTGGCGAGCGTGCCGAGCCATATGGCGGCGGCGTCGCTCTCGGGTGCGATGTCGTACTGGCGCAAACGGCTCGTCGACGTCGGGCTGGGGCTCGTGCTGCTGTCCGGCGGCATCCTTGGTACGGCTTTCGGCGTATGGTTCTTCGCGTTCCTGCTTCAGGCCGGACAACTCGATCTCGTCGTCGGTCTCTTCTACGTCATCCTGCTCGGCATCGTCGGCGGGATCATGCTCGTCGAGAGCGTGCGCGCGATGGTGCGGGCGCATCACGGCGCGCCGCCGATCGTGCGCCGGCCCGGCACGCACGCCTGGTTCCACGGCCTGCCGCTCAAGCTGCGCTTCCGTCAATCGCGCATCTATGTATCGGCCATTCCGGTTACCTTGATCGGATTTGGAATCGGTTTCTTCGGCGCCATCATGGGCGTCGGCGGCGGTTTCCTGCTCATTCCGGCGCTCATCTATCTCATGCGCGTGCCGACGACGGTCTCGGTCGCGACTTCGCTGTTCCTCACCCTCTGCACCATGTTGATCGCGACAGTGCTGCACGCGGTCGAGAACCATACCGTCGACATCGTACTCGCGCTGATCTTGATGATCGGTGGCGTGATTGGCGCCCAGTTCGGCGTGCGCGCGGGTCAAGCGATTCGCGCCGAGCAACTGCGTTTGCTGCTCGGCCTCCTGGTGGTCGGAGTCGCCATCCGGGTCGCCGTCGACCTCGTCGCTCATCCGGAGGAACTGTTCTCCGTCGTCGCCACGGAGAGCTTGAGATGAACTGCACCGGCGTCGGCGGATTCGGATTCGGAGCGCTCGCTCTCGGAGCGGGGCTACTTGCCGCTGCCCCCGCCACGGCCGAGCGGCTGGTGACGTCGGCTTCGACCCACCGCGTGCTCATCAGCTCGAATTTCACCGGCACCGATCTCGTCCTGTTCGGGGCGATCGAGGACGACGACACCCCCTCCAGCCGAGCGAGCGGCTACGACATCGTCGTGACGGTGCGCGGACCGGCGCGGACATTCGTGACCCGTCGCAAGGACCGCGTGCTCGGACTCTGGGTCAATATGGATTCGCGGGTGTTCATCGAGGTGCCGTCCTATCTCGCGGTGCTGTCGAGCCGGCCGCCGGCCAAGATCGCTTCGCCGGAATTTCTGCGCCGCCTGCGCATCGGCGTCGCCAACCATACCCTCCCCCAACAGATCGGATCCGATTTTGCCGATGTCGTGCCGCAGGATCCCTTCCGCGTCGCCTTCCTGCGCGTCAAGGACAACGAGGGTCTGTTCAACGAAGAGCCGCAAGGCATCACGTTTCTCACTCCGACCTTGTTCCGGACGACCGTACCGATCCCCGGATCGGCGCCGACCGGAAATTACGAGGTCGAGACCTTGTTGATTTCCACCGGCAAGCTCATTGCCCGCGAGACGACGGCGATCGAGGTGGTAAAGACCGGTTTCGAGGCGCTGGTCGCGCAGGAGGCGCACGATCACGGATTCGCCTATGGCCTAGTCACGGCCTTGTTGGCGCTCGTGACCGGTTTCCTCGCGACTTTCATATTCCGGCGCGACTGAATGGCGCGTGCGGGTACCCGCGAGCACGGCGAGGAGACCCGCCACCGGCAGTCCTTTCTCGGTGCGGGTCGAAGCGGGCTCGAGCAGCGCGATCTCGATCCCGGCGGCGGTCGCCGCCGCACGCACATGCGCCTCGCCGTGGGCGTAGCGAAGGCTCTCTCGCAGAATGACATTCTCGCCGTCGTGTGTCTCGACGGTGAAGGCGAGGAGACCCGGCGTGAGCCTCTGCGCGGCGGCGGCGAGCACCGGTCGAAGGTCATCCATATAGACGAGGACATCGGCGGCGATCATGAGATCGAAGCTTCCCGTAGCGTCAGCGAGGAAGTCCAGGAGATCGCCCACCACTAGACGATCATAGAGCCCTTTCGCGTTGGCCGCGGCGACCATCGCGGGCGATAGATCGATACCCTCGAGCTCGCGGGCCAAATCGCGAATCGCAGCGCCCATCAGCCCGGTGCCGCAGCCGAGATCGAGCACGCGGGAAAAACGCCTAGGCAGTCCGCGGGCAACGACCACGCGCTCGATCGCCGCGCGCAGCAAGGCGGGGCCGCGATAGGCGAGTGCGCCGGTGAGCTCCTCGTCGAAACGCGCGGCATATTGATCGAAGAGCGCGCGGACATAATCCGCCGAGATCGCGCCCGCAACCGGCGCCGCGCCAAGGCGGGAGAGATAGAGCCTGGCGCCGAGCCGATCCCTGGGGTCGAGGGCGAGCGCGCGGCGGAAGGCGATAACGGCTTCTTGCTTCCTGCCCGCAAGCGCACAGGCTTCGCCGTAGAGAAAAAATCCGGCCAGGAAATCGGGCACCTGGGCGAGCGTCGCGCCGAGAAGCTCCGCCGCTGCGGCGGTCTCGCCGTTCTCGATCAGCCCGCGCGCCCAATCGAGCCGGCGATCGAGCACCGGATCGCCGGAGGAGAGGAACAGCGGGCGGGCGAGCATCGATGTCGTTCTCTCGATCGACCGCACCAAACGCGGCTCATCCCATCGGGTCAAGCCGGGCGCCTCGCCACTCCCGTTCGCGCGTGCTAGAGGACACCCCTTCCGGCGCGAGGGAAAACCATGGCCAACGGCACAATGGAACGGTTCTTCGGAGGATCGCCCTTCTGGGTAGTGATCCGACTGCTCCTGCTTTCGATCGTGATCGGGGTGCTGTTGTCGGCGCTCGGCTTCGATCCCTGGAACATCATCCAGAGCATCGAGCGGCTGATCCGAAAAATCTATAATCTAGGCTTCGAGGCGGTGGAATGGTTGTGGCGCTATTTTCTGCTCGGCGCCGTGCTGGTGGTCCCGATCTGGCTGATCGTGCGGCTGGTGCGCACGGGCACGGGGCGCTGAGCTCGACGGAACGATCACCGCTCGGCGCGGATCGCCTCCGCATCCTTACCGATCACTTTGGCAAGTGAATCGTGGCCGTCGCGATTGAGGCGTTCAAGAAGTCCAATCTTGATATCGTCGATTAGGCTCAAGCCTTTGTAGATTAACGCGGTATAGAGTTGAATCAAAGTCGCGCCGGCGCGGATTTTTTGCCAGGCAGCTTCGGCTGAATCGATCCCGCCGACCCCGATGAGCGGGAAAGCGCCTTCAACGCGCAGATAGGTCTCGGCGAGCATTCGAGTCGAAATGGCGAACAGCGGCTTGCCCGAAAGCCCGCCCGTTTCTCTCTTGTTCGGATCGCGCAACGA
>JAHFPO010000120.1 GCA_023266695.1 Hyphomicrobiales bacterium
GCGCACGGCGGCAAGGGCGGCGACCTTGCCGCGGCCTTCGCGCTCGAGGAAGCGGGCGAAGGAGCGCGCGGCGGCGAGCGCGCGCGAGAGCGTCCTCGCCTCGATGCCCTGGCTGCGGCGGCGGGCGAGAAAGGCGCGCACGTCGGCGGGCTCGAGCCGGGCGAGCCCGGCGAGCTTGGGCTTGCCGCCCAGATGCTCGGCGAGAAAGCCGAGAAAAAGAGCGACGTCGCGCGCGTAAGCTTCAAGGGTCTTGGGCGCAAGCCGCCGTTCGGTGCCGAGGAAGGTGATCCAGCGTCTCGCCTCGGCGGCGACGTCCTTCGCCGCCACGGCGGCGAGCACGGCGGCGGCGAGCTCGATCGGGTCGGAGTCTTTTGCGGGCATTTCCCTTGACACCGCCGTTCGCTGTGGTCCGTTCGGCAGCTTCAGCCATTAAGCCGATCGGGAGCCTCATGGCCGAGCGGACCGTCGACGTGCTCGTCCCCGTCGCCGTCGACTCACCCTATACCTACCGCATTCCGGAGGGACTTGCGCTCGCGCCCGGCGATATCGTCGCCGTGCCGCTGGGTGCGCGCCGGGTGATTGGCTGCGTATGGCCCGCGGGCCGTGCCCGCCCTCCCGTGGGCGCCAAGCTCAAATCGATCTCGGCGCCCCTCGACGTGCCGGGTTTCGCGCCGGAGCTCGTGCGCTTCATCGACTGGGTCGCCGACTACACGCTCGCCCCGCGCGGCATGGTGCTGCGCATGGCGCTGAAGCTCGACGAGCAAGCGGGCGAGGCGCAGGCGAAGATCGGCGTGCGGCTCGCGGGCGCGCAGCCCAAGCGCATGACGGCGGCGCGCGAACGGGTGCTCGCGGCCCTCGCCGACGGGCTCACGCGCTCGAAAGCGGAGATCGCGCGCGAGGCAGGGGCGGCGGCTTCGGTGGTGAATGGCCTTATCGGCGAGGGCACGCTCGAAGCAGTCGAGATTCCGCCGGAGCCGGTGACGCGCACGCCCGATCCCGATCACGCCGGGCCGGAGCTCGGTGAAGCGCAGGCGGTAGCCGCGGCGGTTCTGCGCGAGGCGGTGGGCGCGGGCACCTTCTCCGTCCAGCTCCTCGACGGCGTCACCGGCGCGGGCAAGACCGAGGTCTATTTCGAGGCGGTGGCGGAGGCGATCCGGCGCGGGAAACAGGCGCTTATCCTGTTGCCGGAGATCGCGCTCACCGCGCGGTTTCTCGATCGATTCGCCGCCCGCTTCGGCGTGCGCCCGGCGGAATGGCATTCGGCGCTCTCGGCGCGGCGCCGCGCGCGCACCTGGGATGCGGTCGCCAAAGGCGAGGTCGCGGCGGTCGCGGGCGCGCGCTCGGCACTGTTCCTGCCGTTCAAGAATCTCGGCTTGATCGTCGTCGACGAGGAGCACGACCCCGCCTACAAGCAGGAGGACGGCGTGCATTACCACGCTCGCGACATGGCGGTGGTGCGCGGAAGGCTCGCGGGTGTGCCGGTGGTGCTCGCCTCCGCGACGCCTTCGATCGAGACCGAAGTGAATGCGCGCCGCGGCCGCTACCAAAGGTTGGCGCTGCCGGAGCGTTTCGGCGGCAGCTCAATCCCGCCGCTCGCAGCGATCGATCTCCGCAAGGAAGGCCCGCCGCGCGGGCGCTGGATCGCGCCGCGGCTTGCAGCCGCGATCGGCGAGACGCTGGCGCGCGGCGAACAGGCGCTTCTCTTTCTCAACCGGCGCGGCTATGCGCCTTTGACGCTCTGCCGCGCCTGCGGCCACCGCCTGCGCTGTCCCTCCTGCGACGCCTGGCTGGTCGAGCACCGCTATCGCCAGCGGCTCGTCTGCCATCACTGCGGCTTCTCGATGCCGTCACCCGCGTCCTGTCCGAAATGCGAGACGGCTGATTCCTTCGTCGCTTGCGGGCCCGGCGTCGAGCGGCTCGAGGAAGAACTGCGCGCGCTCTATCCGAAGGCGCGCACCCAGGTGCTGTCGAGCGATCTCGCCGGCGGGGTCGAACGGCTGCGCGCCGAGCTCGAAGCGATCACCAAGGGCGAGATCGACGTGGTGATCGGCACCCAGCTGGTCGCCAAGGGCCATCATTTCCCCGGCCTTGCGCTGGTGGGCGTCATCGATGCCGATATTGGTTTGGGTTACGGCGATCCACGCGCCGCCGAGCGCACGTTCCAATTGCTGCATCAGGTGGTGGGGCGGGCGGGCCGCGCGGCGGCGGCGGGGCGCGGACTGTTGCAGACCCATCAGCCCGAGCATCCGGTGATGGCGGCGCTGATCGCGGGCGACCGCGACGCCTTCTATTCACAGGAAATCCTGGCGCGCGAGGAAGCCGACCTGCCGCCGTTCGGCCGGCTCGCGAGCCTCATCGTTTCGGCGGCCGACGGGCCGCAAGCGCAATCCCATGTGCGGCGGCTCGCTTCGGCCGCGCCGCGCGAGGAGAACGTGCGCGTGCTCGGCCCCGCCGAGGCACCGCTCGCCCTCATCCGCGGCCGCCATCGCTGGCGGCTGCTCGCGAAATCACCGCGCAACTTCGATTTATCGGCTTATCTCCGCCGTTGGCTGGCGGCGGGACCGCAGCCCAAGGGCAGCGTGCAGGTCATCGTGGATGTCGATCCGCAGAGTTTTTTGTAGGCGGTCGAATGGGGTTCGCCGGTCGCGTCGATCCCGCGCCGGACCCCCCGCAAAGGCTTATGCCGCCTCGATTTGTCGCGGTGCGGCGAGGGGGCGCCGTGTTGTGCCCCCGAGGGGGCCATGTTAGGGAACCGCCGGTTTTCGAGAGGCGCGCAATCCGCGCCCTTCTCCATCGACAGTCCGTACGGCATAAAGGGTCTCCGCTGCGCTATGGACAGGCGCGGAGCCAACCCGAGGAAAGAATCGTGGCCGACGAACCGATCGTATCCGGCATGGCGGGCCGTTATGCGACCGCTTTGTTCGAGCTTGCGCTCGAGGAAAAGGCGCTCGATTCCGTCGCGGCGGATCTGGAAACATTTGGCGCTCTGCTCGATCGCAGCGAGGACCTCATCCGGCTCGTGCGCAGTCCGGTCTTCACTGCCGAGGAACAGATGAAGGCGATCAAGGCCGTACTCGAAAAGGCGAAGATCGGCGGGCTTGCCGCGAAATTCCTCGGTCTGATCGCGGAGAAGCGGCGGCTGTTCGCGGTGCGCGATATGATCAAGGCTTTCCGCACCCTGGTCGCCGGCCACAAGGGCGAGACCCGCGCCGAGATCGTGGTCGCCGAGCCGATCGCCGACCTGCATCTCGCGGCGCTCAAGGAAATGCTCAAAACCGCGACGGATAAAGACGTGACCCTCGACGTCAAGGTCGATCCCGCGATCCTCGGCGGCCTCAAGGTCAAGCTCGGCAGCCGCATGTACGACGCCTCGCTCAAGACCAGGCTCAATTCGATCCGGCTCGCGATGAGAGAGGCCAAGTGATGGACATCCGCGCCGCGGAAATCTCCGCGATCCTGAAGGAACAGATCAAGGGTTTCGGTCAGGAAGCCGAAGTCACGGAAGTCGGCCAGGTCTTGTCGGTCGGCGACGGCATCGCCCGCGTCTACGGCCTCGACAATTGCCAGGCCGGCGAGATGGTCGAGTTCGAGAGCGGCATCAAGGGGATGGCGCTCAATCTCGAAGTCGACAATGTCGGCATCGTCATTTTCGGCTCCGACCGCGACATCAAGGAAGGCCAGACCGTCAAGCGCACGCGTGCGATCGTGGACGTGCCGGTGGGCAAGGAGCTCTTGGGCCGCGTCGTCGACGCGCTCGGCGAGCCGATCGACGGCAAGGGCCCGATCAAGGCGAAGGCGCGCAGCCGCGTCGACGTGAAGGCGCCCGGAATCATTCCGCGGCGCTCGGTGCACGAGCCGATGCAGACCGGCCTCAAGGCGATCGACGCGCTTATCCCGATCGGCCGCGGCCAGCGCGAATTGATCATCGGCGACCGGCAGACCGGCAAGACCGCGATCGCGCTCGACACCATCCTGAACCAGAAGTCGATCAACGCCTCGGGCGATGAGAAGATCAAGCTCTATTGCGTCTATGTGGCGATCGGGCAGAAACGCTCGACGGTCGCCCAGTTCGTGCGCGTTTTGGAGGAGCAGGGTGCGCTCGACTATTCGATCGTGGTCGCGGCGACCGCGTCGGATCCCGCGCCGATGCAGTTCCTGGCGCCGTTCTCGGGCTGCGCCATGGGCGAATATTTCCGCGACAACGGCATGCATGCGCTGATGGTCTATGACGACCTGTCGAAACAGGCGGTCGCCTATCGCCAGATGTCGCTCTTGTTGCGCCGGCCGCCCGGACGCGAGGCCTATCCGGGCGACGTGTTCTACCTGCACTCGCGGCTTCTCGAGCGCGCCGCCAAGCTCAACGACGAGCACAAATCGGGCTCGCTCACCGCGCTGCCGGTGATCGAAACGCAGGCCAACGACGTCTCGGCCTATATCCCGACCAACGTCATTTCCATCACCGACGGCCAGATCTTCCTGGAAACGGACCTGTTCTATCAGGGCATCCGGCCGGCGGTGAACGTCGGTCTGTCGGTGTCGCGCGTCGGCTCGGCCGCGCAGGTGAAGGCGATGAAACAGGTCGCCGGCCGCATCAAGGGCGAGCTCGCGCAATATCGCGAGATGGCGGCCTTCGCCCAATTCGGCTCCGACCTCGACGCCGCGACCCAGCGCCTGCTCAATCGCGGCGCGCGGCTGACCGAGCTTCTGAAGCAGCCGCAGTTCTCGCCGCTGAAGGTCGAGGAGCAGGTGGTGGTGATCTTCGCCGGCACCTCCGGTTATCTCGATCCGCTGCCGGTCAACCGCGTGCGCGCTTTCGAGGACGGGCTGCTTTCGCATCTGCGCGGAAAACACGCCGCTATTCTCGACGCGATCCGCGAGAGCGGCGAACTTGCCGACGATACGCGCAAGCAGCTGACGGCTGCGATCGACGCCTTCGCCAAGAGCTTCGCCTGAGCCCGCCATGCCGAGCCTGAAGGCGCTCCGCAGCCGCATCGCCTCGGTCAAGGCGACGCAGAAGATCACCAAGGCGATGCAGATGGTCGCCGCGGCGAAGCTGCGGCGCGCGCAGGTCGCGGCCGAGGCGGCGCGGCCCTATGCCGAGCGCATGGAGCGCGCGCTCGGAAATATCGCCATGAGCCTCAAGGATTCGCCCGAGGCACCGAAGCTGCTCAGGGGCACCGGCAAGAACGAGGTGCATCTTCTGCTCGTGTGCACCGCCGAGCGCGGGCTGTGCGGGCCGTTCAATTCGGCGATCGTGCGGCTCGCGCGCGAGCGCGCGGCGGCGCTCGAGGCGGAGGGCAAGGAGGTCAAGTTCGTCTGCGTCGGCCGCAAGGGTTTCGATCAGCTGAAGCGCCAGTACGAAAAACAGATCATCGAGGCGATCGATCTGCGATCGGTGCGGGTGCTCTCCTACGAACACGCCGATGGCATCGGGCAGAAGATCGTCGCGCTCTACCACGAGGGTGCGTTCGACGTGGCCCATCTTTTCTATTCGCGCTTCAAGTCGGTGATCGTGCAGACCCCGACCGCGCAGCAGATCATTCCGCTGGTCGTGCCCGAGGGCGGCGACAGCGGTCTCGGCGGGGCGGTCTATGAATACGAGCCCGATGAGGAAGAAATCCTCGCCGAGCTGCTGCCGCGCAACGTCTCGACCCAGATTTTCCGCGCGCTCCTGGAGAATGCCGCCTCCGAACAGGGCGCGCGCATGAGCGCGATGGACAACGCCACCCGCAACGCCGGCGACATGATCAAGAAGCAGACGCTCACCTACAACCGCACCCGCCAGGCGATGATCACCAAGGAACTGATCGAGATCATTTCGGGTGCGGAAGCGCTATAACGGTTTCAAGACAGGAAGGATTTATGGCTTCGAACAATATCGGACGCATCACCCAGGTCATCGGCGCCGTCGTCGACGTGCAGTTCGAGGAGGGCCTGCCCGAGATCTTGAATGCGCTGGAGACGAAAAACCAGGGCCAGCGGCTGGTGCTCGAAGTCGCCCAGCACCTCGGCGAATCGACCGTGCGCACCGTCGCCATGGATTCGACCGAAGGACTGGTGCGGGGCCAAGCGGTCACCGACACCGGCAAGCCGATCGCGGTGCCCGTGGGCGAGGGCACGCTCGGCCGCATCATCAACGTGATCGGCGAGCCGGTCGACGAAGCCGGCCCGGTCAAGCACAAGGATACGCGCCCCATCCACCAGAACGCGCCCGCCTATACCGACCAGTCGACGGAAGCCGAAATTCTCATCACTGGCATCAAGGTGGTCGATCTGCTCGCGCCCTACGCCAAGGGCGGCAAGACCGGCCTCTTTGGCGGCGCCGGCGTCGGCAAGACCGTCATCATCATGGAGCTGATCAACAACATTGCCAAGGCCCACGGCGGCTATTCGGTGTTCGCCGGCGTCGGCGAGCGCACGCGCGAGGGCAATGACCTCTATCACGAGATGATCGAATCGGGCGTGAACAAGGATCCGAAGAAGAACAACGGCTCGACCGCGGGCTCGAAATGCGCGCTGGTGTACGGCCAGATGAACGAGCCGCCGGGCGCGCGCGCCCGCGTCGGCCTCTCCGGCCTCACCGTCGCCGAATATTTCCGCGACCAGGGCCAGGACGTCTTGTTCTTCGTCGACAACATCTTCCGCTTCACCCAGGCCGGCTCCGAGGTGTCGGCGCTCCTCGGCCGCATTCCCTCGGCGGTGGGCTACCAGCCGACGCTCGCCACCGACATGGGCGCGTTGCAGGAGCGCATCACCACCACCACCAAGGGCTCGATCACATCCGTTCAGGCGATCTATGTGCCGGCCGACGACCTGACCGACCCGGCGCCCGCGACCTCGTTCGCGCACCTCGACGCCACCACGGTGCTGTCGCGCTCGATCGCCGAGAAGGGCATCTATCCGGCGGTCGATCCGCTCGATTCGACCTCGCGCATGCTCTCCCCGCTGGTGGTCGGCGAGGAGCATTACGCGGTCGCCCGCCAGGTGCAGCAGATCCTCCAACGCTACAAGGCGCTGCAGGACATCATCGCCATCCTGGGCATGGACGAGCTATCGGAAGAGGATAAGATCGCGGTCGCGCGCGCGCGCAAGATCGAGCGTTTCCTGTCGCAGCCCTTCCACGTCGCCGAGGTATTCACCGGATTTCCGGGCGTGTTCGTGGAACTCGCCGACACCATCAAGGGTTTCAAGGGTCTGTGCGAAGGCAAGTATGATCACCTGCCCGAGGCCGCCTTCTACATGGTCGGCACCATCGAGGAGGCGGT
>JAHFPO010000121.1 GCA_023266695.1 Hyphomicrobiales bacterium
GGACGGCAAGGAAATCCTCAGTGGTCTCGATCTCACCGTGAAGGCGGGCGAGGTCCACGCCATCATGGGCCCCAACGGTTCGGGCAAATCGACGCTCTCCTACGTGCTCGCCGGCAAGGACGACTACGAGGTCACCGAGGGGAGCGTCCTCTTCGAGGGCGAGGACCTGCTCGCGTTCGAACCCGACGAGCGCGCCGCTAGGGGCGTCTTCCTCGCCTTCCAGTATCCGCTCGAAATTCCCGGTGTCGCCACCATGACGTTTCTGCGCACCGCGCTCAATGCGCTCCGCAAGCGCCGGGGCGAGGAGGAGCTGTCGACGCCCGAGTTCCTGCGCCTGGTGCGCGAGAAGGCGAAAGACCTCGCTATCGACCAGGAAATTCTGAAGCGCGCGGTCAATGTCGGATTCTCCGGCGGCGAGAAGAAGCGGAACGAGATTCTCCAGATGGCGTTGTTGCAGCCCAAGCTGTGCGTGCTCGACGAGACCGACTCCGGCCTCGACATCGACGCCTTGAAGATCGTGGCCGACGGCGTGAACAAGCTGCGCTCGAAGAAGCGCGCGATCGTGGTCATCACCCATTACCAGCGCCTCTTGAATCACATCGTCCCCGATGTCGTGCATGTGATGGCCAAGGGCAAAATCGCGCGCTCGGGCGGGCCCGAACTCGCCCACGAGCTGGAGGCGCGCGGCTATGCCGCCTACGAGGTGGACGCCGCGTAAGGACGAGGTGATGAACGTCGAGATCAAGCCGATCAAGACTCCCGCCGAACAGGCGCTCGCCGCGGCCTTCGAAGGCGCGAAAAAGCGCCTGCCGGGCGGGCCGGCCGTCGCACGCCTGCGCGAGCAGGCGCTCGCCTCCTTCGTCGCGGGCGGGCTGCCGCACCGCCGGATCGAGGAATGGAAATACACCGATCTCCGCGCGCTCATGCACGAGGCTGTCCCGCTCGCGGACCCGCCCGACCAGGCCGCGCTCGCGCGCGCCAAGAAGACCGATCCGCTTCCGGGCGTCACCACGCGCGCGATCACTCTTGTCAACGGCGCGTTCGCGGCCGAACTCTCCGATCTCGGTAAGATCGAAACCGGCCTCACCATCCTGCCCCTTGCCCGCGCCCTTGCCGAGGGCCACGAGCTTGCTTTGCGCATCGGTCGAATTCTCCCGCCGCAATATGACGCCCCCCACGCCCTCAATACCGCCTTCCTCAACGACGGCATCGTAATCGGGCTTGCTGCGGGTGCGCGGCTCGCGCGCCCGATTCACGTCCGGCACCTCTTCACCGGCACGGCGCCCGCCGCCGTTTACGCGCGCACCCTCGTCGTCGTCGGCGCTGGCGCGATCGCCACCGTGATCGAGAGTTTCGAGGGGCCGCAAGGTATCGCCTATCAGGCGAACGCGGCGGCCGAGCTCTCGATCGGCGACAAGGCCTGGCTCGAATATGTGCGCGTCCAGGCCGAGGGCGATGTCGCGATCCATCTCGCGACCGTTCTCGCGGAGATCGGCGCCCGCGCGAAACTCCATACCTGCTCGCTCACCACCGGCGCCGCGGTCTCGCGCCAGTCGGTGTTCCTGCGCGCAGCGGGCGAGGGGAGCGAGACGCGGCTTTCCGGCGCCACGCTGTTGCGCCGGAAACAGCACGCCGACATTACGCTCTTCGTCGATCACATGACCCACGGCTGCACCAGCCGCGAAATCTTCAAGTCCGCCCTCGACGACGAGAGCCGCGGGGTGTTCCAGGGCAAGATCGTGGTGCGCCCGGGCGCCCAGAAGACCGATGCCAAGATGATGTCGGCGGCCCTCCTGCTTGGCGAGGCGGCGGAAGCCGACAACAAGCCCGAGCTCGAAATCTACGCCGACGACGTGGTGTGCGGCCACGGCGCCACCGCCGGTGCGCTCGACAAAAATCTTCTGTTCTATCTGCGTGCCCGCGGCATCCCGCGCAAGGAGGCGGAGGCGCTGCTCATACGCTCGTTCGTCGGCGAGGCGTTGGAGGCGGTTCCGCACGAAGCCTTGCGCGAGGCGCTGCTCGCGCGCGCCGCTGTCTGGCTCGCCGCGCGGGAGCAATCGCCATGAGCGAATGGACGCACCCGGCGGCGAGTAACGGCGCCTACGACGTCGCCCGCGTGCGCGCGGATTTTCCGATTCTCTCCCGTGAGATCTACGGCAAGCCGCTCGTCTATCTCGACAACGCCGCCTCGGCGCAGAAGCCGCGCGCGGTGCTCGACCGCATGCGCGAGGCCTACGAGAAGGAATATGCCAACGTCCACCGCGGCCTGCATTTCCTCGCCAATGCCGCGACCGAAGCCTATGAAGGCGCGCGCGAGACCGTGCGCGCGTTTCTCAACGCCGGCTCCTCGGCCGAGATCATCTTCACCCGCAACGCCACCGAGGCGATCAATCTCGTCGCCTATAGTTTCGGTCTCGCTCATATCAAGGAGGGCGACGAGATCGTTCTTTCGATCCTGGAGCACCATTCCAACATCGTGCCCTGGCACTTCCTGCGCGAGCGCAAGGGTGCGGTGCTGAAATGGGCGCCGGTCGACGACGACGGCAATTTCCTGCTCGACGAGTTCGAGAAGCTGATCACGCCGCGCACCAAGATGATCGCTGTCACCCATATGTCGAACGCGCTCGGCACCATCGTGCCGGTCAAGGAGGTGGTGAAGATCGCGCACGCCCACAAGATTCCGGTGCTCCTCGACGGCAGCCAGGCGGCGGTCCATCTCGCCGTCGATGTGCAGGATATCGGCTGCGATTTCTATGTCTTCTCCGGCCACAAGCTCTATGGGCCCACCGGCATCGGCGCGCTCTATGCGAGGAAGCAATGGCTCGACGAATTGCCGCCCTTCAATGGCGGCGGCGAGATGATCCGGGAAGTGACGCAGGATCAAGTGACCTATGGCGAGCCGCCGCACAAGTTCGAGGCCGGCACGCCCGCGATCGTGCCAGCGATCGGGCTAGCCGCCGCCATCGACTATGTACGCTCGCTCGGCAAGGCTCGCATCCGCGCCCACGAGGACGAACTCTTGAAGCTCGCGACCGAACGGCTGTCGCGCATCAACAGCTTGCGCATCTTCGGCCGGCCGCGCGAAAAGGGCGCCATCATCTCCTTCGAGATGAAAGGCGCCCATCCGCACGACGTCGCCACCGTGATCGACCGCTCCGGTGTGGCGGTGCGCGCCGGCACGCACTGCGCGCTGCCGTTGCTCAACCGTTTCGGAACCACCGCCACCTGCCGCGCTTCGTTCGCGCTCTATAATACGGCCGAGGAAATCGACGTGCTTGCCGAGGCTTTGTTGAAGGCGCAGGATATGTTCGCATGAGCAACCGTATGACTAGCAAGCCGGATTTGCCGCCGGCGCCCGCGGCGCCGCACGAGCCCACGTTCAAGTCGGAGATTCCGGAGGCGGAACTCGCGCGCCTCACCGACGACATCGTCGCCGCGCTCAAATCCGTCTACGATCCGGAAATCCCCGCCGACATCTACGCGCTCGGGCTGATCTACAAGGTCGACATCGCCGACGACCACTCCGTCACCGTCGACATGACCTTGACCTCGCCCAATTGTCCGGCGGCGGTCGAACTGCCGGGCCAGGTCGAGAACGCGGTCGCCGCCGTGCAAGGGATCGGGCCGGTCAAGGTCAATGTGGTGTTCGAGCCGCCCTGGGACCAGAGCCGCATGTCGGAGGAAGCGCGCCTTGCGCTCAATCTGTGGTGACCTTAACTGTTATCCGCTATAGGTAATGCCATGAGCGAAGTTCGTCCCAAGCCCGCCATTCTGAGCGTCAGCGACGCCGCCGCCGCGCGCATCCGCGAGATCATCGCGCACGCCGACAAGCCCGTCGCCGGCGTCCGCCTCGGCCTCAAGAAGGGCGGCTGCGCGGGCATGACCTACACCATGGACATCGCCGAAAAGGCCGCTTCCGGCGACGAAGTGGTCGAGATGAAGGGCGTGCGCGTGCTGATCGATCCCACCGCGGTGCTCTTTCTGTTCGGCACCGAGATGGATTACAAGGTCGACAAGCTCTCGGCCCAGTTCGTGTTCCGCAATCCGAACGAGACTTCCGCCTGCGGCTGCGGCGAATCGGTCGCGCTCACTCCGGCCAAGGCCGACCTCGTCGCGGGCCGCGCCTGAGGCCCGCGGCGCTCGATCCGATCCAATCGAATTTTCGAACAAGCCGTTGAAGATCAGGCGACCTGCGCCTCGGTCTCGGCATCGAGCGCGGTCTCGGCGACCACGCAATTCCTGCCGCCGCGCTTGGCGGCATAGAGGCAGGCGTCGGCGCGCTCCAGGAGCGAGGCGATCGTGTCGCCCTTGCGCCAGCTCGCGACCCCGAGCGAGATCGTGACCCGGCCGAGCGTCTCGCCGGTCGAGCGGCGCATCAATTCCTTGCCCATGACGGCGCGGCGGATGTGGTCGGCGACGGTGACGGCCGCCATCAGCGCGGTCTTCGGCAACAGCACCACGAACTCCTCGCCGCCGTAACGGGCGGCGACGTCCTGGCCCTTGACGTTCTGCTTCAAGGCGATGGCGACCAGCCGCAGCACCTGGTCGCCGGTCAAGTGGCCGTAGGTGTCGTTGAACTTCTTGAAATGATCGATGTCGGTGAGGACGACCGAGAGCGGGGTGCCCTTGGTCTCGGCTTCCCCGATCAGGCGCACGATCGAGTCCTCGAAGAATTTGCGGTTGGCGAGCGTGGTGAGCGGATCGGTGAGGGACTCGGTGCGCACCACCTCGAGATTATCCTGGAGCACGTTGATCTCCTGGCGGGAGTCGACCAGGCGCTTCTGCAGCGTCTGGTTCGCCTCCTCCACTTCTTTGGTCGCGCGCACCAGCGTCTCGATGATGAAGCGCAATTGCTCGCGGTCGCTGGCGGTGACCATCTCCTTGTGCGCGCCGGCGAGTGAATCGTTATAGTCGTGGGCGGTGCCGATGGCGGCGTCGATCATCGACATCACCTGCTCGATCTCGTCGACGATCTTGGCGCCGACCTCGTCGATGCGGTCGCTGAACCGGATCGGCGACAGGTGCTGGCCGAAGATGCGGCCGAGATCCTGTTCGGTCAGCCGGCCTTCGCGAACGAGCGTCTCGTTGATGGTCTGGTTGAGCGCCTGGTTATGGCCGGTCGCATAGGTGTACCAAATCTCGAAATTGCGCGGCGTGGCCGCCTGACCGAGCGCCTTGATCTGGCCGAGCGCGGTTTCGGCAAGGGCGAGCGTGCGCGTGTGCTCGTCGTGCTCGTTGTGTTCGTTCATTCCCTCATGAGCGCCGCTACTGCGGCCGCTCCCCCTCCTGGGGTCGGGTCCCACCCACCCTTGGTCGTCAGGCAATCTACGGAGAGGGTGGTGAAGGAGGGGTAAATCCCCGCTCATTTACCCGTGCGCAATGCCCAAATCACCGGCCGGTCAGTCGGCCTTGAGCGGCACCGGGCGCAACAGGAAGGCGGGAAGGTGGGCGGGCGAGGTATCGCCGGGGGGAGCCGGCTGAGACCTTTTGCCGCCTTGGCTGCGCGCAGGGTCTTGGCTGCGCGCAGTGTCCTGGCCGTGTGGGAGGTCCTGGCTGCGCGGGCGCTCTTGACTGCGCGGGCGCTCTTGGCGCCGGCTCGCGGGCTCGCGGCGGCCGGACGGCGGTTTGTTGCCGGCATCGACGGTTTGCACGCTCCGGTTGTGGGAGCGATTGCGGCCGCCGCTCTCGCCCGCGCCGGCTTCTCCGTTCGCCCACGGAATCTTCTGGCCGATCAGTTTCTCGATCGCGGCGAGTGATTTGGAATCCGCCGGCGACACCAGCATGATGGCGGTGCCGGTGCGCCCGGCGCGCCCGGTGCGGCCGATGCGGTGCACATAGTCCTCGGCGTGGTGCGGCACGTCGAAATTGAAGATGTGGCTCACTTCCGGAATATCGAGTCCGCGCGCGGCGACGTCGCTCGCCACCAGGAGCGTGATCTCGCCGTTGCGGAAGGCCTCGAGCGCGTTGGTGCGCGAGCGCTGGTCCATGTCGCCGTGCAGCGCGATCGCGGAAAAACCGTCGCGCACCAGCGCGCGGTGGAGTTTCGCCACCTCGGTCTTGCGGTTGCAGAAGATGATGCCGTTCTTCAGGTCCTCGGCCGCGCGGATGAGACGGCGCAGCACCTCGCGCTTCTTTTCCGGATCGGCGGCGGAGGCGACCAGCGTCTGGGTGGTGGCGGCGACGGTGGTGGCGGGGCGGGAGACCTCGACGCGCACCGGACTGGAGAGAAAGCTGCCGACCAGGCGCTGGATTTCCGGCGGCATGGTGGCCGAGAAGAACAGGGTCTGGCGGGTGAACGGCACCATTTTGCAGATCTTCTCGATGTCGGGGATGAAACCCATATCCAACATACGATCGGCTTCGTCGATCACCAGGATCTCGATGCCCGAAAGCAGCAGCCGCCCGCGCCCGTGATGATCGAGGAGGCGGCCCGGCGTCGCGATCAGCACGTCGACGCCGCGGGTGAGCTTCATGTCCTGGTCGTCGTAGGAGACGCCGCCGATCAGGAGCGCCAGATTGAGCTTGTGATTGACGCCGTATCTGGCGAAGTGATCCTCGACTTGCGCCGCGAGCTCGCGCGTGGGCTCCAGGATGAGCGTGCGCGGCATGCGCGCCCGCGCCCGGCCTTTTTCCAAGAGCGTGAGCATGGGCAGCACGAAAGCGGCGGTCTTGCCGGTGCCGGTCTGGGCGATGCCCAAGACGTCGCGGCGCGCGAGCACGTGCGGGATCGCCTGTTCCTGGATCGGAGTGGGAGTGGTGTAACCGCTGGCGGCGACGGCGGCGAGCACCTTGTTGCTCAAGCCTAATTGGGTAAATGGCATGAAGTTCCGTGTTCTCTCGCGCTCTCGCGCTCATCTTGGCGCTCTGGAAAAACCGGGCCTTCGCGGATCGAGGGCGGGCGGGAATCGTCGACGGGGAGCGCGATTCATCGATTGCTGCGGTCGACGCGTTGCAACATAGGGTGAAAAGCGCCGAAGTCAACTTCGATTCCCTTCTATTTCGGCCGATTTCGGCAACAAGGTGAAAGCCATGCGACCCTTTGCCGGTGTGGGTGCGGCTTGCGGTGCATCGTTTTCAAACAGCCTCCTTCGTTCTCGCGAGCGGATTTCGCCCCGAGCTTTGTTTCGTTTCCCCTCATCGAAATGAGGGGGACGGAGCGCCGAAAGGCGCACCAGTCTTCCGTTGCGCCCTCTTGCGAGAGGGCGCGTCGCCTTCCGGCGCTCGCGTCACGGCGGTTTTTCGCACCCCGGGGCCGTACTTCCG
>JAHFPO010000231.1 GCA_023266695.1 Hyphomicrobiales bacterium
GTGTTCGGAATAATTGCATTGCCCGCGATGAGCGATCCCGCAGCCGCATAAAAACACGCCACGGTCATCGAAACTGCCATGCTGAGCTATGACGTTTTCGAATGGGGCAAGCCGCTCAAGAAGGCGGAGCGCGAGACCCCGAAGCCCCGCGGCACGGAAGTTCTGCTCAGGCTGAAGTACTGCGGGGTGTGCCACAGCGACGTGCACATCCGGGACGGCTACTTCGAGCTGGGCGGCGGCAAGCGCTTTCACATGAGCGAGCGCGGAATGAATCCGCCCGTCACGCTCGGCCACGAGCCCTACGGCACGGTCATCGCCGCAGGGCCAGAAGCCGGCGATGCGCCGATCGGAGCGGATCGCCTCGTGTACCCGTGGACGGGCTGCGGTCTCTGCGCGCGCTGCCGCGAGGGTATGGACAACTATTGCATGGCACCGCGCTATATCGGGCTTCACCGTCGGGGCGGCTATGCCGATCATCTCCTGGTCCCGCACCCGCGTTATCTCATCGATGCCGGCGGCATCGATCCGGTTTGGGCGGCGACGCTGTCTTGCTCCGGGTTGGCGACCTATTCCGCCGTGTCGAAGCTGAATCCAATCCCGCCCGACGAATGGGTGGCGGTGATCGGCGCGGGCGGACTCGGGCTCACGTCCATCGCGATGTTGCGGGCGATGGGCCACGAGCGGATCGTCGCGGTCGATATCGATTCCGCCAAGCTGGACGCGGCAAGGGCGGCGGGCGCGGCTGCGACGCTCGACGGCCGCGACGCCGAGGCTCCGAAGAAGCTTCGTGAGATCACCGGCGGCCCGATCTACGGCGCAGTCGATCTAGTAGGCGCCGCCGATACCGCGAGCCTTGCCCTCGGCGCTCTCAGCAAGGGCGGCCGGCTGATTCTGGTCGGCCTGTACGGCGGCGAGATTCCGGTGTCGCTCGTCGCAACGATTCAACGCGCGCTCACGATCCAGGGTTCCCACCTCGGCACCATAGCCGAGTTGAAGGCTGTCGTAGCGCTCGCGCGCCAGGGCAAGCTCCGGCCCATCCCGATTCAGAAGCGGCCGCTATCGGAGGTGAGCCGCACGCTCGACGAGCTGAAAGCGGGAGGCATCCTCGGCCGGGTGGTGGTCGAGACCTAGTGGACTGTAACGTTAGAATCTTTACCGCCGTTAAGGTGTCGAGGCGGCGGCTCTTTTCTTGACGGAGGAACGATGTCGAAAAAATCAATTTTAGTTCTCCTAGTAGCAGTTTTTTTCTGCTCTGTCGTTCCCGCGCGAAGTCAAAGCGAATTGCCCGAAGGGAATGGCAAGAAAACAGTCCAGACTTATTGCGTTCAGTGCCATGACCTCGGCTCGGTGACCCGCGCCAATTATAGCCAGGAGGGATGGCGCAACAATCTCTATATGATGATCAACGTCGGCGCCGCCCTGCCGAAAGCTGAGATCGAGACGGTGACACAATATCTGGCCAAGAACTTCCCGGAGAGGCCGCAGCCGAAAGCGGTGGTGATCCCAGGGAGCGCGAAGATCGCCATCAAGGAATGGGTCGTGCCCACGCCCGGCTCGCGGCCGCATGATCCGCTCGCGACTGCCGACGGCGCGATTTGGTACACGGGACAATTCGCCAACTTGCTCGGGCGACTCGATCCCAAAACGGGCAAGATCGAGGAATTTCGCCTCACGCCGAAGGCAGGCCCTCACGGCCTAGTAGCCGACAAGGACGGCAACATCTGGTACACGGCAAACTTCGGCAGCCGTGTCGGCAAACTTAATCCGAAAACAGGCGAGTTGACCGAATACTTCATGCCCGATGCCGCGGCGCGCGATCCGCACACGCCGATTTTCGATCGGAAGGGAACTCTCTGGTTTACGGTCCAAGGCGCGAACATGGTGGGCAGGCTCATACCGCAGACCGGCGAGGTGAAGCTCGTGAGTTCGCCCACGCCGAAATCACGGCCCTACGGGATAGCGGTGAATTCCAAAGGCATTCCCTTCTTCGTCGAGTTCGGCAGCAACCAGATCGCCGGCATCGATCCGAACACGATGGCGATCCGCGAATATCCCCTGCCGAACGCGGAGAGCCGTCCGCGGCGCATCGCCATCACCAGCGGCGACTTGCTCTGGTACTCGGATTATTCCCGCGGTTATCTGGGCCGGTTCGATCCGGCGACCGGCAAGGCGAGCGAGTGGCCCTCTCCCGGCGGGCCTCGGTCCCAACCTTACGCAATCGCCGCCGTGAACGACGTCCTCTGGTACGCCGAAGCCGGGACGAAACCGAATACGCTCGTGCGCTTCGACCCGAAGACGGAGAAATTCCAAACCTGGGTGATCCCGTCTGGCGGCGGGGTCGTGCGCAACATGGACGTCACCCGGGACGGCAACCTGGCGCTGGCCTTAAGCGGCGTCAATCGCGTCGCTTTGGTCGAGCTGAAGTGAAGCCTCGGCATCGCCCTGCTCGAATCATTGACAAGTGATTGCAGGCTCTTCTCACTGAGCTGTACGAATTCGGCAAGC
>JAHFPO010000022.1 GCA_023266695.1 Hyphomicrobiales bacterium
AGCGCCGGAAGGCGACGCGCCCTCTCGCAAGAGGGCGCAACGGAAGACTGGTGCGCCTTTCGGCGCTCCGTCCCCCCTCATTTCGAGGGGGGAAACGAAACAAAGCTCGGAGCGAAAAACCGCTCGCGAGAAGGAGAGATGCTGTTTGAAAGGTGAAATCGAGGATGCGCTTTCAGGCGCTGCGATCGCGCGCTCGCCTGATCGCCGCGTTGAGCTCCCCGCCATAGATGAAGATCATCGCCACCAGATAGAGAAAAAAGAGCGCGGCCACCGCCGAGGCGAGTCCGGCATAGTAGATCGTATAGGCAAAGGCGAACTCGGCGAGATAGCGGCCAAACAAGGTGCCGCCTGCGATCCAAAGCATCAGCGTCACGATGATGCCCGGTGCGACCTCGCCGAGGCTCCGCCGCCCTGCCGGCAGCCACAGGTGCATCACCACGAGCGCTACGATCAACACCGCCGCCGCGGCTGCGAGGCGCGCGAAGGTGACGATCCCGTCGAACGCCTCAAGCCAGTGAATGTACTTGATCGCGGTCGCCCAAATTAGCGGCCACAGCACCACCAGGAACGAGAGCACCAACGAAGCGGCTGCGCCGACCAGCACATAACCGATCGATTCGAGCCGCAACAGCCACCAGGAGCGCGATTCCTTCACGCCATAGGCGCGGTTGAGGCCGATGCGCAGGCTTTCGACGCCGCTCGACGCGAAAAGGATCGCAAACAAGGCGCCCACGGTGAGTGCTTCGGTGCGCAGGTTCGTCAGCACGTCGTGGATCTCGCGCGCAATCGGTGCGGCGACCTCCTTCGGCCACGTTTCGAGCAGGATGCGCGCGCTTTCGTCAGCGAGTTCCTTGGAGCCGAATACGGCGCCAAGTGCGGTCACCACGATCAGAAACGGGAACAGCGCCATCAACGTCGACAGCGCGATATGGCTCGCGATCGCCCAGCCGTCGTCGTCGTTGAATCGATAGAAGGCGTCGATCGCAATCCGGTAGAGACGACCCATGCGCCCCCCATCGTGAGCCAAGCCGGAATAGCCTCTCACATTGGCGAAGCGGAGGGAATTGCAAGAGGGACGCGCGGTCCTGGCGCCTCTTGTGGAATCAGGCCGCCCGCACCCCGGAGAGAAACTGGCGAATCGCGGCGTCGATCCGCTCGGCTTCGTTGCGCAGCGTGGCGGAAAGGACGGCAACGTCGCTCGCCGTCGCCCGTGCACCCACCGCTGCGCCTTCGACCGAGCGCATGGCGCTGGCGCCGGCTTCAGCGTCGTCGGAGGCATGGGCGACGTTGTTGGCGATCGAGACGACTGCGGCGTTCTGCTCCTCCACCGCCGAGGCGACCGAAGCCGCCATCGAAGACATTTCCTCGATCACCGAGCTCACGTTGTCGATCGCCTTGGCGGCATCGGTCGAGGCAACCTGGATCGCGCCGATCTGGTGGGCGATGTCTTCGGTTGCCCGCGCGGTCTGAGCGGCGAGTGATTTCACTTCCTGCGCCACCACGGCAAAGCCGCGACCGGCTTCACCGGCACGCGCGGCCTCGATGGTGGCATTGAGGGCGAGAAGATTGGTTTGCGCGGCGATCGACTGGATCAGCCCCACGACTTCGCCGATCCGCGTTGCGGCCTCGCCGAGCGTACCCATGATGGTGACCGAGCGTTTGGCTTCCGCCACGGCGCGGCCGGCGACTTCGGTCGAGGTCGCGGTCTGGCGGGCCACTTCGGAGACGGAAGTCGACAGCTGCTCGGTGGCGACGGCGGCTTGCGCGACATTCGAGGAGGCGGCACCCGCCGCGCGTCCGGCCCGCTCGGCTTCCGAGCCGACCTCTCCCGCCGTCTCGCCGAGACGCTCGGCGGCCTGGGCAAGCCTGCTCGCGGCATCGCGGACCGCGCCGAGCCCCGAATTGGCGGTTTCGGCGAAGCCGCGCACCAGCTGGTCGACCGTCTCCGAATGCCGTTCGCGCTGCGCCGCCGTTTCGGATTGCTCGGCCTCGAGCCGGTCGCGCTCGCGGGCGTTGTCGCGAAAAACCACGACCGTACGTGCCATGGCGCCGATCTCGTCGCGCGCTTTGACCGCCGGAATATGCGTCGTGGTATCGCCATCGGCGAGCGCTCGCATCACCGCGACGAGTCCGGCTAGCGGTTTGGTGATGCTGCGGCCGATCAGCCAGCCGAGCGCAAGTCCGATGAGCACCACGGCAAGACTGACGCCGACGATGATGGCCTTGGTCCGCGCTTGCGACGAAGCGAGGGCCGCAGTCGCGCGTTCCTCCTTCTTCTGCGCAGTAGTGATGATCTCATCGGACACCGGCATCATCTGCTTGCTGTCCAATTCGATGAGCACGAGCAAGGGATTGACCTTGTCTAGACTCAAGACCCATTCGCGAAAGGTATCGGCATAGGTTTTTACCTGCTCACTCAGTTGCTCCTTCAAGATTTCCGCGGCAATGATCTTATCGAAGGTCTGATTGAAATTCCTGAATTCGTCGAAGAACTGTTGTTGAATGTACAGTGCCCGGCTAAGCCGGTATTCGGCCTCGTGATGGCGCATCAATAGCAGCGAAACAAGCAATCTCCTCGAGTCGATCTCGCTCAGCCAGGACATGTCTAGTACGATGATGCGCTCGACAGCGATCCCGGCCTTGTTCATGCGGCCCCGGATGCCATCGCTCTCGGTAAAGCCGAGTATCTCTTGCTCTTTGATGAGGGTGGTAAAATTGACCTCGAGCTTCGACAAATTACTCCGCAGCGGGGAAATATCACGTCGTTCCGAAGCGTCCAGCGCGCTCTCGATGTCATCGAGACTCTTCAGCGCTGAATCATGGGCCTGTTGAAAATTCTTGATCAGTTCCGGGCGGGGCTGCGCGGCGAATTCTTTGGCGCTGATCCGCATTCCCGTGAGCGCGCCTTTGAATTCGCGACTTGCGTCGGAAAGTGCCGACGAATTCTTGACGCTGTCGAAGGCGTTGTCGACCTCCTGCTCGCCGGCAATGTAGGCGGAAGCGATCACGGCAAAACCAACGACCGGAATGAGCGCGAGTGTCACGATGCGGGCACGGACCGACAGCGCAGTGCTGAGGCGCATCAGGTCATGACCGTAACCCGAAAGGATTTGGACGAGGCGCGAAAGCTCCATCTCGTTCTCCAGAGGAAACGAACAACCGAAATCCAGCCGCAAAGAGAGCGACCGGAACCCTTGACGGGATACGATGTTTCCCTGATCGGCGATGGAATCGCGGAATGGTTAACAATGGGTTGCGGAAACGGGTAGCGGACATCCCTCCCGTCCCGATGGGCAACAGAGCTGCCGGCCCGAGACAGCTTGCTATTGTGCAATGCACGCGTAGGGTGATTTATTCGTCCCCACCTTCGGCCCGGCTGCCTCGGCCGCTGGTGGCTATGCGCAGCACCTGATCCGAGTCCTATCCATGTTCGTCACCACGTCCCGCCCGGTTGCCGGAGCCGAGTCAGGCCTTCTCGCGTCCGCAGCCAAAGCCGTTTCCGCCGTCGAAGCCCTCCTAGCCGAAGCAACGGCGAGCCTGTGCACCCGTCTCGCCCCCGACGGCAAGCTCTCGGCCTCGGCCTTCGACCGCGATCAGCATGCTGCCCACTGCCTTGCCTGGCTCGCGACCTATGTGGAATCGGCCCGCCGGCTCGGCGCCTATGCCGAACGCATGACGGCTACGCACCGCTTCGGCGCCATCGAAGAACTCCTGGTGCGCATCGGCCTCGGCGAATATCTCGCGCAAATCTTCGGCGGCATCGCCATGAGCCAAACCGAGATCGTGCGCCTTTCTGCACTCGGCCTCTCCGAGGAACGGATCGCCGCCCGTCTGACGCCGGCGGTGAAGACGCTGATCGCAGAGGGCACCGCTCCCGAGGCGCGCACTCGTCTCATTGAATTGATGGCATCCGCCGAAGGCGCGCCGACCGTGGGCGATGCCGGTCTCGATCCGACCTTCGAGGCGATGCGCGCCGAAATGCATCGCTTTACCGAAGAGCAGGTGATGCCGCATGCCCACGCCTGGCATCTCGACAATGAATATGTGCCGCTCGGGATCATCACCCAGATGGCTGAGCTCGGCGTGTTCGCTCTCACCATCCCCGAGGACTATGGCGGCTTGGGCCTAGGCAAGGAATCGATGTGCGTCGTTTCCGAGGAGCTGGCACGCGGCTGGATCGCCATCGGCTCATTGGGCACTCGATCTGAGATCGCCGCAGAACTGATTCTCGGCGGCGGCACCGAAGAGCAGAAGCGGAAGTGGCTGCCCAGGATCGCGGCGGGCGAAATTCTCCCGACCGCCGTCTTCACCGAACCGAACACCGGCTCCGATCTCGCCACGCTCAAGACCCGCGCGGTGCGCGAAGGCGGCGTCTTCAAGGTCTATGGCAACAAGACCTGGATCACCCATCCGGTACGCGCCGACCTGATGACGCTTCTGGTGCGCACCGATCCGAACGAGCCCGGCTACAAAGGCCTATCGATGCTCTTAGCCGAGAAGCCGCGCGGTACGGACGACAATCCGTTCCCCGCGCCCGGCATGTCTGGCGGCGAGATCGAGGTGCTCGGCTATCGCGGCATGAAGGAGTACGAAATCGCCTTCGACGGCTTCGAGGTGCCGATCGAGAACCTCCTCGGCGGCGTCGAAGGTCAGGGCTTCAAGCAATTGATGCAGACCTTCGAGACAGCGCGCATCCAGACCGCGGCGCGCGCGGTGGGTGTCGCCCAATCCGCCATGGAGCTTTCGCTCCGCTATGCCAAGGAGCGGGTACAATTCGGCAAGTCGATCCTTGCCTTCCCCCGCGTCGCCGACAAGATCGCCTGGATGGCGGTGGAACTCCTGATCGCCCGCCAGCTCACCTATCACGCCGCGCGCGAGAAGGATTCCGGCCGGCGTTGCGACCTCGAGGCCGGCATGGCGAAGCTCCTTTCCGCCCGCACAGCCTGGGCCGCCGCCGACAACGCCGTACAGATCCACGGTGGCAACGGCTTCGCGCTCGAATATCCGGTCTCCCGCGTGCTCTGTGATGCGCGCATCCTTTCGATCTTCGAGGGTGCGGCTGAGATCCAGGCGCAAGTCATCGCCCGCCGCTTGCTCGATGGCGGCAATTGATCTGATATATACGACAACACAAGGCGAATCATGAACATGAAGACGGTCTGGATTCCCCACGACAGTTGGATTCTGGTCGGCGACGGTCGCAAGGCGCTGATGTTGCGCAACTCGGGAACCCCGCAACGTCCTCAGCTCACCGTGCTCGATGTTCTGCGCGACAAGGCAAATCCGCCGACGCGCGAGCAAGGCACCGACCGGCCTGGGCGCGCGATGTCGAGCATGGGCAGTGCCCGCAGTGCCGTCGAACAGACCGATTGGCACGAGATCGCGGAAGAAAAATTTGCGCTCACCGTAGCGAGCCGTCTCGATGGGGCCGCACGCAAGGGTGAATTCGAACAACTCGTTCTTGTCGCGCCACCGCATACCCTGTCGGCGTTGCGCAAGCACCTCGACGCCAACACTCTCCAACGCGTGATCGCCGAAGTGGACAAGGACCTGACCAAGCATCCCATTCCCGAGATCGCTCGTCTCATCGCAGGCGGCTGAGCATTACTGGTTAGACATCGGCCGACAGCCAATCTGAACCAGCTTATGTGGGACTTTTCGATCGAGAAGAGCTTCGCGCTCGTCCTGCGCACGTACCCGTTCGTGCTCGTCCGCGCAGCGGTGTATTTCGGTATCGCCGCTGCCTATGTGGTCGCGACCGGAAGCGGTTCGGGTCTCGGATGGGGTGTCGGGACGCTCATCGGACCCGGAGAGCGTGTGGCTGGCGCGTTCTGGGGCGCCATGGCGGGCTTCGCCTTCGTCTCCTTCATGCTGTGGTGGCTGCGCGAATATATTCTCTATCTCGTCAAGGCTGGCCATATCGTGGCCTTGACGCTGTTGCTCGACGACCGCGCGCCACCGGCGGGGCAAGGCCAGATTAGTCACGCCATCGGCGTGGTTCAACAACGATTCATCGAGATCCGTGTCCTCCATTCGATCGACCGGCTCGTACGCGGCGGGATCACCGCACTGATCGGAATCATCGATTACGCCGCCAAGCTGTTACCGGGTGGCCCGCAAGCGCTCGTCACCCCTCTCAACATGATCTTGCAAATCGCGCTCGGCTTCCTCGGCGAGATCATCCTTGCCTATTGCGTCCGGGTGGCCGCGAAAAATCCCTGGCAGGCGTCCAGGGATGCGCTGGTGCTCTGTGCCCAGAACCACGGCGTGCTGATCAAGAACGCGACCTTCCTCGCGATTGTCGCCTACGGCATCGCCTTCGTCGTATTTCTGATCATGCTCGGGCCCGCGGTCGCGCTCGCCTATGGATTTCCCGGCGGTTCACCGGCGATCGCCCCTGTGCTCGCCCTCGTTTTCGCCTGGAGCTTCAAACAGGCGTTGCTCGAGCCCCTCATCATCGCGTCGCTGATGCAGGTTTATTTCCGCGTGATCGAAGGTCAGCGTCCCGATCCGGACTGGGACGCGAGACTGACCGAATCATCACACCATTTTCACGAGCTGAAGGCCCGCGCCTCGGAAACCCTGCGCGCCGCGGGTAGCGCCAGCCTTTGAAATCGACTCGAATCGCAGCTACCGCCGTCGCTTCAATTGCCGATCTTGTTCATGCTACAAGAAGCCATGCTCTCTTCGATCCTTCAGCAGATCATCCTGCCCATCGCGCTCGGCGCGGTCGCGCTCGTACTCGTGTTCGGCCTCTGGAACATGGTGCGCGGTGGCTCGGGTAATACCTCGCAAAAGCTGATGCGCCTGCGCGTGCTTCTCCAATTCGTGGCCATCGTCATTGTGATGATCACGATTTGGGTGCTGGGGCGCTGAAACTTCCACCGATTCGGCCGTCTAGAGCCTTCAGGCCGTTGATTGGCTGTTCCGACGGATCAGCAACGGTCGGCTAGTACGAATCGCTCTTGCCACCCGGGGTGCCGGTCTGTGGGGCGGAGCCGCCGGTACCCTTCTTCTTCTTCGTTTTTTCCTTGGTATCCGTCTTCGAATCCTGCGCTAAAACCAACAGGCTCGGCTCGCCAACGGGCGCCACGGGCAAGGCACCTAGCGACGTGGGCGCAAGCAGAAAAGCGCTGGCAACAGCGACGAATATGCGCATGGGATTCCCCTTGTTGGCGTTACATCACGATCAGTTAGAATACACCAATTCATCCACGCGGGGGAACGGGGTCGTCATGGTGGTGCTCAATCGCATCTATACGCGCACGGGCGACGACGGCACGACCGCGCTCGGCTCGGGCGAGCGCCGGCTGAAGCATGATTTGCGCGTCGCCGCCTACGGCACTGTCGACGAAACCAATGCAGCGATCGGCGTCGCCAGGCTTCAGCTCGCCTCCGAGCCGGAAGTCGACGCGATCCTCGCGCGCGTCCAGAACGATTTGTTCGATCTTGGCGCCGATCTCGCCGTGCCGGAGAAAGCCGACAAGCCGGGCAAGGATCGACTGCGCATCGTCGACAGCCAGGTCGCGCGGCTCGAAGCCGACATCGATAAGCTCAATGCCGCGCTTGTGCCCCTCACGTCCTTCGTGCTCCCGGGCGGCGAACCGGCGGCGGCCCACCTTCATCTTGCCCGCACCATATGCCGGCGCGCCGAGCGGCTCGTGGTCGAGCTCGCCTCGCGCAAGGGCGAAGAGGTGGGCGCTCCGGCGATCCGCTACCTCAATCGGCTCTCCGACCTCCTCTTTGTAACCGCCCGCTACGTCAACGGCCGCGGCACGCGCGACGTATTATGGGTGCCCGGAGCAAACCGTTAGGCGCACCCGAGCACGGCCATGGTCATCCCGATTTACGACGGCAACCCGCTCGCGTTCAAAACACGGCCCTATGTGACCTGGCTGCTGATTCTTGCGAATGTGGCCATCTTCATTTTCCTTCAGACCGAAACCCTGACCGATGCGCAAAAGTCGCTCGCGCGCGCTTTGACCTTCATACCGAGCCATGTCGGCCATGGCGCCATCGCACCGACCGGTCAGACCTTGATTCCTTGGGAGATCACGCTCGTCACCTACATGTTCCTGCACGGCAATTGGCTTCATCTCATCGGCAACATGCTGTTTCTCTGGGTATTCGGCGACGACGTCGAAGCGGCCATGGGCCGAGTCCGTTTTACTGCCTTTTACTTTCTCTGCGGGATTGCAGGCGGACTCGCCCATTACTTCTCGGCGCCCGATTCGCGCCTGCCGCTGCTCGGCGCTTCGGGTGCGATCGCAGGCATTGTCGCGGCTTATCTGATGCTGCGTCCGTGCACGAAGGTGTGGGTGCTCGTGCTGATGAGAGTACCGCTTCGCCTGCCCGCCTATCTCGTGCTCGGCGGCTGGGTCTTGCTGCAAATCTGGCACGTCGTGCATCAGAACGTCGGCCGCACCTCCTGGTGGGCGCATATCGGCGGACTTGCTGCCGGCGGGTTGCTGGTATTGGTGATGCGCAATCCGGGCGTGAAACTCTTCGACTGCGGTCAGGACACGGCCGTGCGAGCATTGCCGCCGACAAAGCCTACTTCGGTCCCATTGCGTTGACACACCATAGGTCGAGCCATAGTTTCCGCCGCTCGCCGGCGCGGAGAAATCGCGGATGAAGGTGCTGGTTCCCGTCAAGCGGGTCGTCGATTTCAATGTGAAGGTACGGGTGAAACCCGACGGCTCGGGGGTCGATCTTGCCAACGTCAAGATGTCGATGAACCCGTTCGACGAGATCGCCGTCGAGGAGGCGATCCGGCTGAAGGAGGCGGGCAAGGCGAGCGAGATCGTGTGCGTGTCGATCGGCCCCGCGGCCGCCGCCGAGACCATCCGCACCGGGCTCGCCATGGGCGCCGACCGTGGCATCCACGTGAAGCACGAAGGCGCCATTGAACCGCTCGCCGTCGCCAAGATCCTGAAGGCGATCGTCGCCGCGGAGCAGCCCGGCCTCGTCATCCTCGGCAAACAGGCGATCGATGACGACTGCAATCAGACCGGCCAGATGCTCGCGGCATTGCTCGGCTGGCCGCAGGGGACTTTCGTCTCCAAAGTCGTGTTCGCAGGCGATCATGTGCTGGTTACCCGCGAGATCGACGGCGGCCTGCAGACCGTGAAGCTGAATGTTCCGGCGGTCATCACCACCGATCTCCGCCTCAACGAGCCGCGCTACGCTTCGCTCCCGAACATCATGAAAGCGAAGAAGAAACCAATCGACGAGAAGACTCCCGCCAACCTCGGAGTCGATCCCGCTCCGCGGCTCAAGGTGCTGAAGACCGCCGAGCCCGCCGGCCGCAAGGCGGGCGCCAAGGTCAAATCGGTCGCGGAGCTGGTCGAAAAGCTTCGCAATGAAGCAGGGGTGATCTGATGGCGACCCTGCTTGTTGCCGAGCACGATGACAAAACGCTCAACGGCGCGACCGCGAAGGCATTGACCGCAGCCAAGGCGCTCAAGGCAGAGGTGCATGTGCTGGTCGCTGGCTCCGCTTGCCGGGCGGCGGCGGAAGCGGCGGCACGGCTCGATGGCGTCGCCAAGGTACTGATTGCCGACGACCCGCGATATGCCCACCGTCTCGCTGAACCGGTGGCGGCGCTGATCGTCGCTCTCGCCGGTTCCTATGATGCGATCGTCGCTCCGGCCACCACCTCCGGCAAGAACTACATGCCGCGCGCCGCAGCACTACTCGACGTCATGCAGGTCTCCGACATCATCAAGGTGCTCTCCGCCGATACCTTCGAGCGGCCGATCTATGCCGGCAACGCCATCGTGACAGTGCAGACGACCGACAAGAAGAAGGTGATCACGGTGCGCACAGCCACTTTCCAGGCCGCGGGGGCGGGCGGCAAAGCGCCGATCGAGTCCGTCGCGGCGGCGGCCGATCCCGGCTTATCGAGCTTCGTCTCCGAGGAATTGTCGAAGTCCGACCGGCCCGAGCTCACCGCCGCGCGGGTGATCATTTCGGGCGGCCGTGCGCTCGCGAGCAAGGAGAATTTCTCGAAATATATCGAGCCCGTTGCCGACAAGCTCGGCGCCGCGATCGGTGCATCGCGCGCCGCGGTCGATGCCGGCTATGCGCCGAACGACTGGCAAGTCGGCCAAACCGGCAAGGTGGTGGCGCCCGAACTTTATCTCGCCGTAGGCATTTCCGGCGCGATCCAGCATCTCGCCGGCATGAAGGATTCGAAAGTGATCGTCGCCATCAACAAGGATGAAGAGGCGCCGATCTTCCAGATCGCCGATTACGGGCTCGTTGGTGACCTCTTCCAGGTGCTGCCCGAGCTCGAGAAGGAGCTCGGCAAGATGGGGCGCTGAAGGGAGTTGTGAGAGAATAATGGCGCGGGAAGCGTGTTCGTCGTAGAAAGCTTCTGGCGCAGGGGGCTCGGAACCAAGGCCATGACGAGCAAGATCAAGAAAATAGGCATCATCGGAGCCGGACAGATGGGCAGCGGCATTGCCCATGTCTGCGCGCTCGCGGGCTATGAGGTCGCCCTCCACGACCTGGACGCGGAGCGCATCAAGGCGGCTCTCGCCACCATCAACGGCAACATGGCCCGGCAGATCAGCAAGGGACTGATCACCGAGGATGCCCGCAAGGCGGCGCTCGCAAAGATCAGCCCGGCCGAGAGCCTCGATGCGCTCGGGAAATGCGATCTCGTGATCGAGTCCGCGACCGAGAAGGAGGAGGTGAAGCGCAAGATCTTCACGGACATCTGCAAGGTGCTGAAGCCCGAGGCAGCGGTCGCGACTAACACATCTTCGATTTCGATCACGCGGCTTGCCGCTTCGACCGACCGGCCGGAACGCTTCATCGGCATCCATTTCATGAACCCGGTGCCGTTGATGGAACTGGTCGAGCTGGTACGCGGCATCGCGACTGGCAACGAGACGTTCGAACTGGCCAAGGACTTCGTAAAGAAGCTCGGCAAGACTTACGCGGTCTCCGAGGATTTCCCCGCCTTCATGGTCAATCGGATCCTGCTGCCGATGATCAACGAGGCGATCTATACGCTCTATGAGGGCGTGGGCTCGGTGGAAGCGATCGACACCGCCATGCGGCTCGGCGCCCATCACCCGATGGGGCCGCTCGAACTCGCCGACTTCATCGGCCTGGATACCTGCCTTTCGGTCATGCAGGTGCTGTATGAAGGCCTGGCCGATTCCAAATATCGGCCTTGTCCGCTGTTGGTGAAATATGTCGAGGCCGGCTGGCTCGGCCGCAAGACCAAGCGCGGCTTTTACGACTATCGCGGCGAAAAACCGGTGCCTACGCGCTAGCGCCCGGCGAGGCCAATATAAAGTTCAACATTCAGCGCATGAAACATTAACCCGCGCAGACGATCCTTTGCGCCCCGCTCTGAGCTTCCGGTCATGGGCCCTGCAGCCCTTGCTTCCGCTCTGATCGCCGCCCGCATGGGACAGGCGCAGCTTGCGCTGGCCGCGCGCCTCGCCCGCCGCTCGGACTCCATGGACCCGGCCGCGGTCGTCAAGCTGATCGCGGCGGCAAATCGCAACGCCGACGCGCTCGCCGCCGCCATGCAGCCGGACGTTGGCGGGATCATTGATCGCAGCGCCTGATCACCGGCAAGCCTCAGCCGCCGATGGCGGCGCGCAGCAAGGAAAGCGCATCCTCGCTCCCCCATTCGGCCGGTCCCGCCAGCACGCCAAGCTCGCAACCTTGGCGATCGACGATAAGCGAGGTGGGAAGGCCGACGGCACGCCCGGCCCGCTTCAGTTCCTGAAACACGCCGGTGCTCGGGTCCTCGAAATAACGGAGACTTTGGATGCCGATCTCGGCCAGGAACCGGCGCGGCTTCTCGGGATCGCGGTTATCGATATTGACGGCCACGACCGTGAAATCGGGACCGCCAAGGGTGCGTTCGAGGGCGTCGAGCGCGGGCATCTCCTTGCGGCAGGGCACGCACCAGGTCGCCCACAGATTGAGGAGCACGATACGCCCGCGGAAGTCGGCGAGCCGCACGGGTTTGCCTTCGCCGTCGCGGAACACGAGATCGGGCACCCGGCGCGGAGCCGAGGCAAGCGCGAGTGCCGCAATCTCCCCACGGGCATGCGAGGCGAGACGCCGCGCCATCTCGACCGTCGCGCCGCAGGCCGGATCGGTCGCCACCGATGTTCCATTGCGTATCAGGCCACCGATCCCGTATACCGCCGCCAGCCCGGCAGCCGCGCCGACGAGCGCAGCCACCAGCATCAGTCGCAACATCTGCACCCGGCTGGACGGGCTACGCGGTACGTCGGGTGGCTGGACGGTCATTGCGTCACGATTCTCCGAGGGAAGGAAGCCATGAGCAAGCGGATGTGGGGCGGCCGATTCGCAGAAGAGCCGAACGCGATCCTTGAGGAGATCAATGCCTCGATCGATTTCGACCGACACCTTTATGCCCATGACATCGCCGGCTCCAAAGCCCACGCCTCCATGCTCGCCAAGCAAGGCATCATCGGGGCGGAGGATGCGAAGAAGATCATTCAGGGTCTAGACACGATCCTGTCAGAGATCGAGCGTGGAGAGTTCAAGTTCTCGCGCGCGCTGGAGGACATCCATACGCATATCGAGGCCCGGCTGGAGGAGCTGATCGGCCCCGCGGCCGGCCGGCTGCATACCGCCCGTTCGCGCAACGACCAGGTCGCAACCGATCTGCGGCTTTTTATTCGCGAAGCGATCGATCGTCTGGACCAGAGTATCGCCGAACTGCAACTCGCGCTCGCCGAGAAGGCGCTCGCCCATGCCGGCACCGTGATGCCGGGTTTCACCCATCTGCAACCGGCCCAGCCCGTCACCTTCGGCCATCATCTGCTCGCCTATGTCGAGATGCTCGCGCGCGACCGTGGACGGCTCGAAGATGCACGCAAGCGCCTCAACGAATGTCCGCTCGGCGCGGCCGCGCTCGCCGGCACCTCGTTCCCGATCGACCGCGAGGCGACGGCGGAAGCACTCGGCTTCGACCGGCCCGCTGCCAATTCCCTCGATGCCGTCTCCGACCGCGACTTCGTGCTGGAGACGCTGGCCGCCGTCTCAATATGCGCGATTCACCTGTCGCGCTTCGCCGAGGAAATCGTGATCTGGGCCTCGCCGGCTTTCGGATTCATCCGGCTATCGGATCGCTTCACCACCGGCTCCTCGATCATGCCGCAGAAGCGCAATCCGGACGCGGCCGAGCTAGTGCGCGCCAAGATCGGTCGCATCGTCGGTGCGCTCATGCAGATCATCGTGGTGATGAAGGGCTTGCCGCTCGCCTATGCCAAGGACCTGCAGGAGGACAAGGAGGGGACGTTCGACGCACTCTCGACCCTTTCTCTGCTCATTGCCGCGACGATCGGCATGGTGCGCGATCTCGAACCCGACGAGAAGCGCATGAAGGCCGCCGCCGGTGAGGGTTATGCGACTGCGACCGACCTCGCCGATTGGCTGGTGCGGCAGCTCGGCATGCCTTTCCGGGAGGCGCATCGGATTGCGGGCGAGATCGTCGCCCGCGCCGCCAAAGCTCGCCTTCCTCTGCACCGCCTACCGCTTTCCGAGATGCAGGCGATCGAGCCGCGCATAACCGAGGAGGTGTTCTCGATTCTGTCGATCCCCCACTCGGTCAAGAGTCGGACAAGTTTCGGGGGTACGACTCCGCTGAATGTGCGCGCCCAGGCCCGTAAATGGCTGAAAAGGCTCGCCAAAGAGCGTAAAGGCGGGTGAGGCAACGCACCCTCGCCTCCCGCTGATTTTCGGCTATAGTGCGCCCGATTGTTGGAGATTTGCCGTGATCGAGCCCCATCGTCTGCGCTTGCACCGTCTCGCGCTCTTCGGCGGCTTCGTCCTTGCGCTCGCGGGCTGCGGGATCAAGGGTCCGCTCGAGACGCCGCCGAGTGCGAATCTCGCGAATAGCGAAAGCAATGTAACCATCAGAGAGAAAAAAGAGTCACTGCCGCAGACGGCCGGCCTCAGCCCCGAGACGAGCAAGGTTCAGACTGTGCCGGAGCCGAGCATCATGCCCCCCAAGAACCCCGACGAATGGAAAAAGGACAAGGACAGGCAGTCTAGATCCTCCAGAAAAATGGGACAGCCGGTGGCACCTGCCGATTCCTTCTTCCTTGATTGGCTGCTCTAATCCATCTGACACGATGCACCATTTTGACTATCGCGACGGCGTCCTTTTTGCCGAGGACGTCGACCTCGCCGCGCTCGCCGAGCGCATCGGAACGCCGTTCTATTGCTATTCGACGGCAACGCTCACGCGCCATTACCGGGTATTCGCCGAGGCCTTCGCCGACAGGCCCTCGCTCGTCTGTTACGCGCTGAAGGCGAATTCCAACCAGGCCGTGGTCGCTACACTGGCGCATCTCGGCGCCGGCGCCGATATCGTATCCGAAGGCGAGCTCGAACGCGCGCTCAAGGCCGGCGTACCGCCGGACAAGATCGTCTTCTCGGGCGTGGGCAAGACCAGGAGCGAGATGGCTGCCGCACTCAAGGCTGGAATCTATTGTTTCAACGTCGAAAGCGAGCCCGAGCTCATTGCGCTCTCTGAAATCGCGACCGCCATGGGCCGGATCGCGCCTGTGTCCTTGCGCGTCAATCCCGACATCGATGCGAAGACCCATGCCAAGATCGCGACCGGCAAGTCCGAGAACAAGTTCGGCGTGCCTGTTTCGCGCGCGCGTGCGGTTTACGCGCATGCGGCAAAGCTTGCGGGCATTCGCGTCACCGGTGTCGACATGCATATCGGCAGCCAGATCACCGAACTCGCCCCGTTCGACAACGCGACCGCGGTCCTTGCCGATCTCGCCCGCGATCTCATGCGCGAAGGACATCGTCTCGAACACATCGACTTAGGCGGCGGACTCGGCATCCCCTATCGGCCGGACGATGATCCGCCGCCGTTGCCGAAGGCTTATGCAGAAGTAATACGGCGCCATACACGCGGGCTTGATCTTAAACTCATATTCGAGATCGGGCGGCTGATCGTGGGCAATGCCGGCGTCCTGGTGACGCGGGTGATCTATGTCAAGCAGGGTGAGACGAAGACTTTCCTCGTCGTCGATGCCGCCATGAACGACCTCATCCGGCCTACTCTCTATGAGGCCTATCACGAGATTCGCCCCGTCCGCGCGGCCCAATCCGATCGGGCAATGATCGTCGTCGACGTGGTCGGGCCGGTATGCGAATCAGGGGATTATCTAGCCCTCGACCGGCGCATGCCGGCGGTCGAGGCAGGTGATTTGCTCGCGATCATGACCGCCGGCGCCTATGGAGCGGTGTTGTCCTCGACCTACAATACCCGCCCGCTGGTGCCGGAAGTGCTGGTGCGGGGCGGGGAAGCAGCCGTTGTACGTCCGCGTCTGGAAACCAAAGATCTCATTCACTTCGACCGTTTGCCGCCCTGGCTTTCCGCCTGACCTTGCTGGCGCCCTAGAACCGCCATGCCGGGCAGATGGACTCTGGCATGGACCCTTCGCCGCCGATAAAATGTGTTCAGACGACGGAATCACAGGAACCCGGTCTTGAGCGTGCCCCCCGAAACGAGCGAGCGCGCAGAGCCTTCCCGAAGCGTCGGCGAGAACGCTCTGCATCTCTTGACGGTCGCCCTAGCGCGGGCGTGGCAGGCGCTCTTATGGGAGCGGCTGTGGCCCGTGCTCGCGACCATCGCGGTCGGTGCGGGCATATTCCTGACTGTCTCCTGGGCCGGCTTCTGGGTCTTGCTGCCGCCGATCGGACGAATCATCGGACTAGCCCTGTTCGGATTCATCCTGCTGGCGAGCCTGATTCCGGCTTTGTGGCTACAGCTTCCGCGCACGGCTGACGCGCTGCGCCGGCTCGATCATACGTCGGGTCTCGACCATCGCCCGGCAACGGCCATTACCGATAGGCTGGCGACCCGCGCCGACGATCCGGTGGCGGATGCATTGTGGCGCGCTCATCTCGCGCGCGCCGCCGAGGTGGCACGCAATCTGCGCGCTGGCTGGCCGAGGCCGCATCTTGCCGCACGCGATCCCTACGCCATCCGGGCACTGGTGCTGCTCGCTGTGGTGACTACTTTCTTCATGGCCGAGGGTGAGCGGATGAAGCGCATCACCGCAGCCTTCGACTGGACCGGCATGATCGCACCGCGGCTTTACCGCGTCGACGCCTGGGTGACGCCGCCCGCCTATACCGGCCGTCCGCCCGTATTGCTTCCCGGCATACGTCACGATCAACCGGCGCCGGGAGAAACGGCGGCGATCTCGGTCCCGACCGGAAGCGAACTGGTCGTGCGTGCGACCGGCCTTCGCTCCATCGATCTCGCGCTGACGGGCGGTCTGGTCGAGGAAGTGAATGATCCGCCGGCCGGTGTCGCCCCAGGCAGCATCGAACGGCGCTTCCGGATCGGCGATCATGGTTCCATCTCGGTACGCGGTCTTCCCGCCGGCTCCGTGAGCTGGGGCTTCCGGGCTGTTTCGGACCACACACCGGTCATCACCCATACCCGCGATCCACAGATCGTCGGCCGGTCCTCACTTTCCCTCAGCTACCGCATTGAAGACGACTATGGGGTGGTCTCGGCCGAGGCGCGTTTCACCCATCAACCGGAGTCGGCGCTGGAAGGCGCTCCTGCGCCGCGACCGCTGGTCGCGCCGCCAGATTTCAGCCTCGCCCTTCCGCAGGCGCGTACGCGCACCGGCGTCGGCCAGACCACCAAGGATCTGAACGAGCACCCCTGGGCCGGAGCGACCGTGACCATCGTCCTCGCCGCCCGCGACGAGGCCGGCAACGAGGGCACCAGTGCGCCGCTCGAAATCCTCCTGCCGGAGCGCCCGTTCACGAAGCCCCCGGCACGCGCCCTCATCGAGCAGCGCCGTATTCTTGCCTTCGATGCCCATGCCCGCGAGCACATCAGCCGCGCGCTTGCTGCGCTCATGCTCGCGCCCGAGCACTTCACGCCGGAGCCCGCGGTTTATCTCGGCCTGCGTACGGTCGCGACCCGTCTCAAGCTCGCAAAGACCGACGACGACCTGCGCTCGGTCATCGATTACCTGTGGGAAATCGCGGTCCTCATCGAGGACGGCACCATATCCGATGCCGAGCGCGAGCTGCGCGCGGCCCAGGATGCATTGCGTCAGGCGCTCGAGCGCGGCGCGAACGAAGACGAGATCCGCCGTCTCACCGACAAGCTGCGCCAAGCGCTCGATCGCTTCATGCAGGCGCTTGCCGAGCAGCTGCGCCGCGACGGCACCACCGACGCCCGGCCGCTCGATCGCAATGCGCGGATCATCCGGCCGCAAGACCTCAAGAATATGCTCGATCGGATCGAGAATCTGGCCCGCAGCGGCTCGCGCGATGCCGCCCGCCGCCTGCTCGACGAACTGCAGGCCATGCTCGACGGCCTCTCCCGCAAACGCCAGGCGCGCGGCGACCCCAACAGCGGCGATATGGACGGAATGCTCGACGAACTCGGCCGGATGATTCAGGAACAACAGCGTTTGCGCGATCGTACCTATCGTCAGGGCCGCGACAGCCAAGGCGAGCGCAGGAACCGCGATCCGCAACAAGATATGAACGAACGCGAGCGGCGCAATTTCGGCAATTTGCAGCAGAACCAGGAGAACTTGCGCCGACAGCTCGAGCGCATGCTCGAGCAATTGCAGCGCCAAGGCCAGGGCGGCGCTGAGGACAGCGATGACAGGGGCATCGGTAGGGAAGCCGGCGAAGCGCTCGGGCGCGCCGAGCAGGCGATGCGCGATGCCGAGGGCGCACTCGGAGAAGGCGATGCCGATAACGCAGTCGAGGGGCAGGGCCGGGCCTTGCGGAATCTCCGGAGCGGCGCCCAGAGCCTTGCCGAATCCATGGGCGACGGATCGGGTAACGAACCTGGTGAGCCTGGAGGCCCGCAGGCCGAGGCCGCCGAGCGCACCGACCCGCTCGGCAGGCCGGTCCGCAGCCGCGAATATGGCGACGATTTCACCGTAAAGGTACCGGATGAGATCGATGTCCAGCGCGCGCGTCGCGTGTTGGAGGAGCTGCGCCGACGGCTCGGCGAACCGGATCGTCCCCGTCTCGAACTCGATTATCTCGAACGTCTGTTGCGCGGATTCTGACGTCTCGTCGGCGCCGGCTCAGGCGGAAAGCGCGCGCCGCGAGCGTGTCGCCAGCGCTTGCTTGAGAGCGTCTTTGATCTCGGCGAGCGAAAAGGGCTTTAGCACCACCTCGTGGATCAGGGCGTCGAGCCCGTCCGCGCGCTGTCGCTCCCCCGCATAGCCGGTCATCAGCACGATGGCGAGATCGGGGTGGTCGCGCCTGGCTGCAAGCGCGAGCGCAATCCCGTCCATCACCGGCATACGGATATCGGTGAGCAGGAGATCGAACGGAGCCTTGAGGGACAACTGTTCGAGCGCCGCCGCGCCGTCGGGCGCGGTCTCGACATCATGGCCATCCTGGACGAGGGCGCGCGCGAGCAATTCGCGAATCGGCTGTTCATCCTCGGCGATCAGAACTCGCACCATTGCGCTCTCCTTGCCGTTCAGCGGGCACCCGCAGTGAGGTCGCTGCGGTTGAGAAAACGGACGAGCACCTCGCGGCCTTCGGCCGGCGGCGAGGCAAGACGGCTGCGGAATGAAATTTTCTCTCCGTCGGACAATATCGAACGTGGCAGAACGGCGGTCCAAGAATACAGTTCCCGATTGTCGGGCCCGAGCACTCCGAGACGCAGCCGTGGCAACTCCACTGGATGTCCGGTGATGTTTACGACCTCCCCCTCGATGACAAGCACGCTGATGCCGTCTTGCATCTCGCGCGTGGTCTTTATGCCTTTGAACTCGAGGCCGCGCAGATTCACCGGCAATCCTACGGCGGCATAGAGACCGGCGAGGTCCGGCACCGCACGCACCACGGTCGAGCGCGATGCAATAGCGCCGACCACGACTGCGGCGAGGATGACGGTGACGGCGGTGAGGCGCGAGCGCCCCTGCTCCTTCTTCGGCTGTGTTCGCCGCAGCATCGTGGGCCGTCGTGGAGCAGCGGGTTCATCGTGTCCGGGCGGCTTCCGAACAGGCGATTCCGCGCCGCGAAGATCGCCGGGGGCGAGAGGAGGACTGGCATCGATTTCGACGACAACGGTGTCTTCCCACGTGACCACCTCCGGCTGGACGGCAGGAGGCGCCACGCTGGCAAGCCCCTCCTGCCCGGCGACGCCCGCGGCTATGGGGTCGGCCATGACCGGTTCGGGCACAACGGATGCTGGCGCTGCGAACCAGGCGGTGCGGCAGCGGCTACAGCGCACGGTCCGACCGACCGCGCCAAGCGCTGCCGGATCGACGTGGAAGGCGGTGGCACAAGAGGGACAGACGAGCTGCATGGTCAAACCACGATCCGGACGGCGATTGTGGGACCTGACCGTTAACGGATCGAAAACCATGGGCGGACCTCGTCGGTACGCCCATAATGGGCCCGGCAGTCCGACATCGCCGTTGATACCGCCCGGCCTGGTGCTGCCGCGATCTGGCTAGAGGGAGTAGTAGATGTGGGGGTCGGCGCGCGATTCGCCGGAGGTACGCTTGGTCCGGTTCGAGAACGTCGGCCTACGCTACGGCATGGGACCCGAGGTGCTGAAGGACGTCACCTTCAGCATCGAGCCGAATTCCTTCCAGTTTCTTACCGGTCCCTCCGGTGCCGGCAAGACGAGTTTGCTGCGCTTGCTGTTCCTGTCGCTCCGCCCGACGCGGGGACTGATCACGCTGCTCGGCTGCGACGTCTCCAGTCTTGCCGCCGACGAGGTCGCGGTATTGCGGCGGCGGATCGGCATCGTGTTCCAGGATTTCCGTCTGCTCGATCATCTTACCACCTATGAAAATGTCGCTTTGCCCCTGCGAATCCTAGGTCGCGACGAGATCGATTATCGCGCGGAGGTCGTCGAGTTACTGCATTGGGTCGGACTCGGCGATCGCATGCACGTGTTGCCGCCCGTGCTTTCCGGCGGCGAGAAGCAGCGCGCCGCTATTGCGCGCGCATTGATCAGCCGTCCCGAGCTGTTGCTCGCCGACGAGCCCACCGGCAATGTGGATCCATCGCTCGCCCGGCGTCTGCTCAGGCTGTTCGTCGAACTGCACAAGTCGGGTACGTCCGTCATGATCGCGACCCACGACGTCACGCTCATGGACCAATATGATGCAAGAAGGCTCGTCCTCAGCGACGGCCGTCTCCATCTCGAAGACTGAGCGGGGTACGACCTTGCCGATGGATTGGGTGAAGAGAAGCGAGGAAAGGGCGCGAAGCCCCGAGGCCGGCATCATGCGCCCCATGGGCCCGATCGTGCCGCGCGATACGGTCACCGGCCGCGCCTTGATCATGGTCGTCGCCATCATGACTTTCCTCGCCGCGCTCACCATCGGGGCGGTCCAACTGGTGCGCACGGCGGCGACGGAATGGCGCACGGACATGGTGCGCGA
>JAHFPO010000122.1 GCA_023266695.1 Hyphomicrobiales bacterium
TAGATGCCCCTCGGTGGGGAGGGGTGTCCCGCCGATGGGCATAGGCGGAAGGGGCGGAAGCCGTCAAGGGCGGCTATCGCCCAAGACGCGACAAGGTCAACGGGCTTTAACCCCCGCGAACGGGGAACAGGGTAATCACACAAAGCAAACGGCGCGGCCTGAGCCGCGCCGTTCAATCCAGTTGCCGTTCTGGTTCAATATTTGCGGACGAGCGGAGGCCGGTAATCGTTAAAGCTGTCGGCGAACATCCAGCGCGCCCCGAGCTTGACGTCATGGGAAGTGATGCCCTTGAACAGCATCGGATTGTAGTTCGGGTTGTTACCGTTGAACGCGATGATGTCGCCGCTGCGGCCGTCGCCAAGATGCAGATAGCGATAGGCCAGTTCAATGGCGAAATTCTGCGTCACGTCATAGGCCATACCGGCGTGCAAAGCCCAGGCGAAATTCCACTGCGAATCGGTATTCGCATAGGCCACGCTCGGAATTGTCGGATCGACGTCACGGAAGCTGTGGATGCTGACGCGGCTGGTGCCGATGCCCGCACCCACGAACGGCGTCACCGCCTTCCAGGTGCCGAGATCGAGATAGGCATTGGCGAGGAACAGCCACTCGGCCTTCTTGGCGGTATAGAGGTTGGTGTTAGTCGCCGGCGGACCGCCGTAGACGTCCATACCATGGAAGCCGGTCTCGCCACGATACTCGCCGGTCAGGTCGAAGCGCAGCCAATTGTTATACTTATAGCCCACACCAAGCCCGAACAGCATCCCGCTCTCGAAATTCTTGTCGAGGATCACGAGCCCTGCCGTGCCGGGAAACAGCGAGTTATCAAGCTTGCGGACGCTCTGGTTCGTCATCCCGATATCGCCGCGCAGGTACCAGCCGCCATATTCCTCGATCACGGGCTCTGGCATCCTAATCGGTGGCGGCATGTCGGCCGCTCGCGTGATCTGCGGCGCGAGCGCGGCCATCACGGCCGCGGCGAGCGCGACGGTTCTGAGGCTGCCCATCTTCCTTGTCCTTCCGTTCTTGCGGGGCTCGCCGAAGCAATCCCCCGCCGGTTATCGAAGTGCGGAAGTTGGCAGCGAAAACTTAATGACTGCTTAACCTTAATTTTTAACCACGGCCGTTCATCGGCGGCGATCTCGTCCGCTGCGAACGGCGAAATCGCGGGATTTCCCGCCCAAGCCGGCGCCGAATCTTAAGATTGGATTTACGATTTAGGCAGCGGTCTTGCTGAGCGCGTCGACCACGTCGTCGACCACCGCTTCGACGAGGTCGCGGTCCTCGCCTTCGCCCATGACGCGAATCACCGGCTCGGTGCCGGACGGGCGAATGACCAGGCGGCCGTGGCCGTCGAGGCGCTTCTCGGCCGAGGCGATCGCGGTCTTGACCTTGGCGTCGTCGAGCGGCTTGCCGGTCTTGTAGCGCACGTTCTTCAGCACCTGCGGCAGCGGCTCGAAGCGGTGACACACCTCGGAGACCGATTTGGCCCGCTTCTTGACGACCGCGAGCACCTGCAGGGCGGACACCAATCCGTCGCCGGTCGTGGTGTAGTCGGAAAGGATGATGTGGCCCGACTGCTCGCCGCCCACGTTGTAGCCGCGGGCGCGCATCTCTTCGAGTACGTAGCGGTCGCCGACCGGCGTGCGCACGAGCTTGAGCCCGAGCGCGGCGAGATGGCGCTCGAGCCCGAGGTTCGACATCACGGTCGCAACGATGCCCGGCTTGGCGAGCCGACCGTCCTCCTTGAAGCTTTCAGCGATCACGGCCAGCAACTGATCACCGTCGACGAGACGACCCTTCTCGTCGACGAGCACGACGCGGTCGGCGTCGCCGTCGAGCGCGATGCCGATATCGGCGCGCATTTCGCGCACCTTGGCCGCGAGCGCCGCGGGCGCGGTCGAGCCGCATTCGCGATTGATATTGAAGCCGTCGGGCTCGACCCCGATCTTGATCACATCCGCTCCGAGCTCCCACAGGGCATCGGGGGCGACCCTGTAGGCGGCCCCGTTGGCGCAATCGATGACCACGCGCAGGCCATCGAGCGAGAGATTGCGCGGCAGCGTGCGCTTGGCGAATTCGATATAGCGGTCCTGCACGCCGTCGATGCGCTTGGCGCGGCCGAGGTCGGCCGGTTTGGCAAGCCGCTTGGCGAGATCGGCGTCGATGAGCTTTTCGATCTCGAGCTCGATCTCGTTGGAGAGCTTGTAGCCGTCGGGGCCGAACAGTTTGATGCCGTTGTCGTCGTATGGATTATGCGAGGCCGAGATCATCACGCCGGCATCGGCGCGCATGGAGCGCGTCAGCATGGCGACCGCGGGCGTCGGCATCGGGCCGGTGAGGAACACGTCCACGCCGACCGAGGTGAAGCCGGCGACCAGCGCATTCTCGATCATATAGCCCGAGAGCCGCGTATCCTTGCCGATCAGCACGCGATGCCGGTGCTCGCCGCGCAGGAATACGATGCCGGCGCTCATGCCGACCTTGAGCGCGAGCTCCGGCGTAATCGCGCTGTTCGCCCGTCCGCGGATGCCGTCGGTGCCGAAATGCTTGCGTGCCATGGCCTCCCCACCCGCCCGGACCGCGAGACTCCGCCGCCGGGCGCCAGAGTCAATGTATAGTGCGAACCTGGACCGAAAATCTTCAAGAAATGTGAGCGTTGGTTACCTGCGCCGGGTGGGCTCCTTCCTCCGTCAATGCCGGTAGCCACGCAGGCTGGAGCCGGAATTCATGATCGCCCTTGCTTCATGGACCCGGGCGGTGTTCATGGATTCCCGCCGCCTCTCCCCACTCTTACGGGGATCGTGGGGCTATTCGGAGGTTTGACGCGTGAGTTTACCCGCCGCGCAGCTCGACTTCCTTCGCTCGATCGACACCCCCACCGTCTGCAATCTCCTGGAGATCGTGGCGCCCGAGCGTCGTGGCTTCGGCTACACGGTCCGCCACCTGCACTGCGCCTTCCCCGACCTGCCGCCCATGGTCGGCTTCGCCAAGACCGTCACCATGCGGGCGCAGGACAAGGTTCCGCTCGGCGACGCCGGCTACATGAACAAGCGCCTCGACTATCTCGACTACATCGCCTCGGCGCCGCAGCCGTCGATCGTGGTGATCCAGGACCTCGACGACATCGTCGGTTTTGGCGCGTTCTGGGGCGAGGTGCAGTCGAACGTGCACAAGGCGCTCGGCTGCCTCGGCACCATCACCAACGGCTCGATCCGCGACATCCCGATGATCCCGCAAGGCTTCCAGATGCTCGCCGGCTCGATCGCGCCCTCGCACGCCTACGTGCACGCGGTGGATTTCGGCATCGACGTGAACATCCACGGCATGGCGGTGAAGAACGGCGATCTTGTTCACGCCGACCGCCACGGCGCCGTGGTGGTGCCGCTCGCGACCATCGACCCGATGAAGGCCGCGGCCGACGGGCTCGCCGCCAGGGAGACGAAAATCATCAATGCGGCGAAGTCCGGCAAGGGCGTGGAAGCGATCAAGGCGGCAATGAAATCATGACGAGAACCGCTCCCCAGAAAATTTTCGCAATTTTGTTCGTACTGATTGCACCGGCCGCGGCGGTACGCGCGTTCTGATTCCTCGTGTCCCTTGAAACGAAACGCCCGCCAATGGGCGGGCGTCTCTGGTTACCGAATGGAATCCGTCAAGCCTGCGGCTGCGGCTCCAAGGGGCCGGTCTTGGGCTGCGGACGGCCTTTGCCGGCGACCGGCGGCACAGCCGTGGAGCGCGGAGCCGCCGGCTCGGAGACGCCCTCGCGCACCGGCGGCTTGCCGGCCAAGAGGTCCTTGATCTCGTCGCCGGTGAGCGTCTCGTACTCCAGGAGACCCTTGGCGAGCTGATCGAGCTCGGCGCGCTTGTCCTTGAGGATACGCTGCGCCTCGGCGTAGCCGGTCTCGACCAGGCGTTTGATCTCGGCGTCGATCTTCTGCACGGTTGCCTCGGAAATGGTCTGCTGACGCGACACCGAATAGCCGAGGAAGACCTCTTCCTGGTTCTCGCCGTAAGCGACGGTGCCGAGCTCCTGACTGAGACCCCAGCGCGTCACCATCAGGCGCGCGAGCTTGGTCGCCTGCTCGATGTCGCTCGCCGCCCCCGAGGTGACCTTGTCGTGGCCGAACACCAGCTCCTCGGCGACGCGACCGCCCATCATGATGGCAAGCCGCGAGGTCATCTGCTCGAGGCTCATGGAGAGCTTGTCGCGCTCCGGCAGCTGCATGACCATGCCGAGCGCGCGCCCGCGCGGAATGATGGTCGCCTTGTGCACCGGGTCGGTTGCCGGCACGCTGAGCGCGACGATGGCGTGGCCGCCCTCGTGATAGGCGGTGAGGAGCTTCTCCTCTTCCGTCATGACGAGCGAACGGCGCTCGGAGCCCATCATCACCTTATCCTTGGCGTCCTCGAATTCGTGCTGGGTGACCATGCGCTTGTTGCGCCGGGCCGCCATCAGCGCCGCCTCGTTGACGAGGTTGGCGAGATCGGCGCCGGAGAAGCCGGGCGTGCCGCGCGCGGTGGTTTTCAGGTTCACGTCGGGCGCGAGCGGCACCTTGCGCACGTGCACTTTCAGAATCTGCTCGCGGCCGACCACGTCGGGATTGGGCACCACGACCTGACGGTCGAAGCGGCCGGGGCGCAGGAGCGCCGGGTCGAGCACGTCGGGCCGGTTGGTGGCGGCGATCAGGATGACGCCCTCGTTCGCCTCGAAGCCGTCCATCTCGACCAGCAACTGATTGAGCGTCTGCTCGCGTTCGTCGTTGCCGCCGCCGAGGCCGGCGCCGCGATGGCGGCCGACCGCGTCGATCTCGTCGACAAAGATGATGCAGGGCGCGTTCTTCTTCGCCTGTTCGAACATGTCGCGCACGCGCGACGCGCCGACGCCCACGAACATCTCGACGAAGTCGGAGCCGGAAATAGTGAAGAACGGCACGTTGGCCTCGCCGGCGATGGCGCGGGCCAAGAGCGTCTTGCCGGTGCCGGGCGGACCGACCAGAAGCACGCCGCGCGGAATCCGTCCGCCGAGGCGCTGGAATTTCTGCGGATCGCGCAGGAACTCGACGATCTCCTCGAGGTCTTGCTTGGCCTCGTCGACGCCGGCGACGTCTTCGAAAGTGACACGACCTTGCGCCTCGGTGAGGAGCTTGGCGCGCGACTTGCCGAAACCCATGGCCTTGCCGCCGGCGCCCTGCATCTGGCGCGAGAGGAAGATCCATACGCCGATGAGCGCGATGAACGGCAGCCATGACACCAAGAGCGACACGAACCACGGCACGTTGTCGGACGGCGGCCGCGCCGTGATCGAGACGCCCTTGCCATAGAGCCGCTGGATCAGGTTCGGGTCGTTGGGTGCATAGGTCTGGAACGGACGGCCGTCGTTGAAGGTGCCGGTGATGTCGTGGCCCTGGATGACGACGTCGCGCACCTTGCCCTGGTCGACCTCGCCCAGGAGCTGAGAGAACGTAATATCGTTGGTGACCTGCCGCTGGCCGGGGTTCTGGAACAGCGAGAACAGCGCGAGCAGCAACAGGACAATGATCACCCAAAGGGCGAAATTGCGTAGATTCGCGTTCATCGCTGGCCTTTTACCGCGGGATCATGCCCGCTCAAGGTAGTTCCGGTCGTGGCGCACTCGCCCACCGTTACCCTCGCTATCGTTAAAATAGGGCGCATGGGAGGCATTGCCAAGGCTGGAAGGGCGTCCGCATGGACGATTTCTCCGCATCGTGAACGGCTCGTCACGGCTGCCCCGGTCGATTATGGCGGGCCGGCGCACGGGTCACAGCCAAAGCGTCGCCTTCGAGGCTCACCGCCGCCCCCGCAAGGGTGCGTTTGAGGGATCGATTCCCGGCATGGGATTGGGCGAACGCGCTATGGAGGGCCTCGAGCTTGCCGAGTTCGACCGGACCCTCGTCGCCCGCCCGCTCGATGGCGCGCGCAAGCATCCGGATCGAAATTTCGTCCGGCAACCTGAACAGGGCGCCGGCGTCAAGCTCGACCGGTCCCGCCTCCGGCCAAGGCCGGCGGGAGAGCCCCGCCAGCCATTCATCCACCACGGCTTCCAGCGCCGCATCCGCGCGGGCGAGGCGGCGGGCGAGTCCGGCAAGCCGCGCGCCATCCAGCCCCTCGGCGGCAAGCTCCGAGCCGAGCCGGCGCAAGCGCACGCGGGTGAAGCGCGGGTCCTCATTCGAGGGATCTTCCGCGAAGGCGACCCCGGCCGCCCGCAAGGTCGCGGTGAGCCGCGCCTTCGCCACGTCGAGGAAGGGCCGCAACAGCGCGACGCCGTCGCGCGCGCTCTTGCGCTTGATACCGGCAAGGCCCGAGAGGCCCGAGCCACGCACGATCCGCATCAGCAAAGTCTCCGCCTGATCGTCCTGGGTGTGCGCGGTCGCGATCGCGTCCGCGCCCTGCTCGCCCGCAAGGCCGAGAAGGAGCCGATAGCGCGCCGCACGCGCGGCCTCCTGCAATCCGGTCGCTGGCTTCTCGCCCGTCCAAGCCAGGATGTGGTGCGGCAGACCGAGCTTGGCCGCGAGTTCCGCGACCATCGCCGCCTCCGCCATGGCTTCGGGTCGCAAGCCATGGTCGACCGTCGCGGCGATGAGATCGGGTCCCTTCCGCTGCGCCGCGCGCCAACGCCCTGCGAGCAGAAGAAGCGCGGTCGAATCGGGCCCGCCCGAGACCGCGAGGATCACACGACGGCAATCGGCAAGATCTGAAAAAAAGGCGCCAAGCTCATGGTCGGCGATCGGACTGCCGTCCGGCTCAGCAGCGGACACGCTTCTGTTCCTGCTCAACCGACCGTTTTACGTTGGCCGGCGCCTTGGGATATTTCGTGAGCACGGCGCCGAGCGACGCGCAGGCGGCGTCCTGCTTGCCGAGCGCCGCCAGCGACTGGCCGAGCCGCAACAACGCATCGGGCGCCTTCAGGCTGTTCGGGTACTTGTTGTAAAGGTCGAGGAAGACCTCGGCCGAGTCGTTGTACTTCTGGCGCTGGTAGAGGCTCTCGCCGAGCCAGTAATTCGCCTCCGGAACGCGCGTCCGGTCATCCGGGTGATTTTGCAGGAAGGTGCGGAAACTCTGCTCG
>JAHFPO010000023.1 GCA_023266695.1 Hyphomicrobiales bacterium
CCTTCGAGAACGACGGCACGCGCGATTTTGATCTCGGCGGGCTTGCCGGAATCTCCGACGATGAGTTCGATGCGCTCGGTCCGGTGCAATGGCCCGTGCGCGCGGGCCAAGCGAAACGCGATCGGCGCTTCTTTGCTGCGGGCGGCTTCTTCACGCCGGACCGCAAGGCGCGGTTTGTGGCGCCGGAAAAGCCAGCCCTGAAGGAAACGACATCCGCCGAGTTTCCATTCCGCCTCAACACCGGCCGGATCCGCGACCAGTGGCACAGCATGACACGCTCCGGCAGGAGCCCGCGCCTGGGCGCGCATCTGCCGGAGCCTTTCGTGGAGGTCCACCCGGACGACGCGCGCGCGGCGCGCCTGACCGACGGCGGCTTCGCAAAGGTCATGACGCGGCATGGCGCTTGCGTCCTCAAGGTGATCGTCAGCGAAAGCCAGCGGTCGGGCTCGCTGTTCGTGCCGATCCATTGGAGCGCGGAAACCGCGTCGTATGCCTGCGTCGGCGATCTTGTCGCTGCGCAAACCGACCCGCTGTCCGGCCAGCCGGAAGCCAAGGCCACGCCCGTCGCGATCACGCCAGCTGACTTTTCCATGCGCGGATTCATTCGGACCCGCCGATCGGTCGCGCTGCCGAATGGAACGTGGTGGGTCCGCGTCGCGGTGGCGGGAGGATCGGAATATCTGTTGGCAACGGACGATGGCCCGATGGTTTGGCACGATGTCGCGCATCGCCTGTTAGACCATGACGCTCGGCTTGCTGAACATGTCGAAGCACCGCGCGGTTTCTACCGCGCCGCCGCATTCGTCGACGGAAAAATTGATGGCGGCCTGTTCGTCGGGCCGGGCGCGACCCCGCCGCCATGGGATGCGTTCGAGGCTTTGTTCGAAGCGGAGGTACCCGAATGCGCGGAACATCAGATCACGCGCTCGGGCAAGTCGGCCGCCAGCCCGCTTGAGAGAGAGTCGGTCGTTTGTGCGTGCTTCGGCGTCGGACTCTCAGCTATCCGCGACGCCATCACATCTGGCGCGGCGACGAATGTCGAGGAGATCGGCATGGCGCTCAACGCCGGCACCAATTGTGGATCGTGTCTGCCGGAACTGAAGAGGATCATCACCCGTGATCGCGTCGCGAATCCCGTCTGAGACGCGGCCCCCACGCATGGAGGCTCTGGCACGGCTGCCGATCTTTGTTGCGCTCACGGGGAAGCGCGCCATCGTCAGCGGTGGCAGCGCCGCAGCGGCATGGAAGGCGGAGCTGTTATCGGCCGAGGGCGCCAAAGTCGACGTCTATGCGGAAGATCCGTCGGAAGAGCTTATCGCGGTTGCCGCCGAAGCGCCGCATGGTGCGATCGCCATCCATCATCGCCGATGGAATGTAGCGGACTTCAATGAAGCCCAAATCGCAGTCGCAGCCTGCGAGGATGATCAGGCGGCAGAACATTTTGCCACTGCGGCGCGCGCGGCCGGCGTGCCGGTCAACGTTATCGACAAGCCTGCGTTCTGCGACTTCGCCTTTGGCGCGATCGTCAATCGTTCGCCGCTCGTCATCGGCATCTCGACCGACGGCGCGGCGCCTGTCTTCGGTCAGGCGATCCGCGCAAAGCTCGAGGCAATGATTCCGCGAGGTTTTGTGCGTTGGGCGGAATCCGCACGTCATTGGCGCCGCGCCGTGCAATCGTCTGGGCTTTCGTTCGCAGGGCGGCGGCGTTTTTGGCAGTTATTCACCGCCTATGCCGTCACTCACCCGGATCGGGAACCGACTCAATCTGATTTCGATGCGTTCCTCACGAGAACCCGGGGCGTGGGCAAAGCCGTCGACGAGGGTTCGGTCACTCTGGTCGGTGCGGGGCCGGGCGATCCGGAGCTGTTGACTCTTCGCGCGGTCCGGGCGCTGCAGTCGGCTGACGTGATCCTTTTCGACGACCTCGTCGCGCCTGAAATTCTCGATTTCGCCCGCCGCGAGGCGAAGAAGATGCTGGTCGGCAAGACCGGTTACGGACCCTCCTGTAAGCAAGACGAGATCAACGCGCTGATGATTTCACTTGCGAAGGTTGGCAAGCGCGTGGTGCGGCTCAAAGGTGGCGATCCAATGATCTTTGGTCGCGCCGGCGAGGAGATCGCAGCGTGCCGCGCAGCCGGTATTCCGGTCGAGGCCGTCCCAGGCATCACTGCCGCGCAAGGTGCAGCGAGCCGACTCGGAGTGTCGTTGACGCATCGCCGGCACGCCAGGCGCCTGCAATATGTGACCGGCCATGCCGAAGACGGTCGGCTGCCATCGGACCTCGATTGGAAGAGTCTTGCCGATCCGTCGGCAACGACTGTCGTCTATATGCCGAAGAAAACGATTGGAGAGCTTTCCGCTCGTGCGATCGCTCGAGGACTGGATTCGAAGACGCCCGCGATTGCTGTCGTCGGAGCGACGAGACCAGATGAGATTATTATTGCCGCGACCGTTGGCGAAATTGCCGCACGGCTTGACGAAGCGGCGCCCGTGGGTCCCGTGATAGTGCTGATTGGCCACGTATTCGCTGCCGGCGCCGCTCATTCGAAACACGGGACGAGCGGCAGATCACTCGAGGCTCCACACCATCAGTTTTCGCCTACGGCACAGATGATGGGATCACCAAAGAACCGAACCACGAAAGCGGCTACATGAGAAAGTCGCGCCTAAAGGGTTCACAGAGAGCCATTTTCGTTCGGCTATCGAGCAGACGGAACTGCGCCAATTCAAAACAAGGTCGGAGCCTTTCTCACCGATCCTTTGCTTAATCGCATTCTCACGTCACCAAAGACCGATCTTCACATTCGCAAGATCATGGACGAGGGAAGCATGCTTTTGGTGAACCGTCGCTAAAGGACGGATCGGCGAGGACGGTTCGTCGCTGTTGGGTGGCTTGCTCATGACCACAATCGGCCTGGCGGCGTTTAGCCGGGCCGATACGCCAGCTGAAAATTACCGCGATTTCTTCGTCTACATTGATGAGTTTAAAAACTTCACCACACTCGCGGTCGTGAACATGTTCTCGGAGCTGCGCAAGTACCGCGTTGGGTTCACCGTCGCACATCAGTATCTCCACCAGCTTGATCCCGACGTACGGCATGCAGTGCTCGGCAACGCCGGCTCCATCATTTTGTTTCGCGTCGGTGGCGAGGACGCGCCGTACCTTACTTCGCGAGCTTTATGATCGATTTGAACAGATTGATCGCATGCAACTCGAAAATTACTACATCTACTTGAAACTCATGATCGACGGCATGCCATCGAAGCCCTTCAGCACCGTGACACTGAAGCCCACAGGGTAATCTCAACGCTGGTATGGACGGGCGGCCGGAATTTCCATATATCGCGCCTGGAGAGGCTTCGGACGTACCCGGAACACGCGTCGCCGTGCCCAGTTTTGATTTCGAGCGTATGTTCGTTGCTACAGGTAAAACATACGAAGCTATACAGAAGCTAAGGAATCTGACGATCTAACTAAAGTACTGTAAACAAAGTGCTTTGGGGGATAGTTCAACGGTAGAACAGCGGACTCTGACTCCGTCAATCTAGGTTCGAATCCTAGTCCCCCAACCAGCCAGTCCGGTCTCTGTGTTTTGGTAAGCCAACCCCGCGAGAACCGCGCCGTTGCGGGGCTTTCCGACGTCAGCCGGTGGTCTCTGAATTCCAAAACCGGGCGTGCGCCCGAAAAATTTGCCAATTGTCTCCGAGCATTTCTTGAAATATTCCCAAATTTTTGGAGATCAGCAGCGGAGACTGGTTCGATCATCGACTGTATGGCCGGCTTGGCAGTCAAAATACTGGGCGTGGCCCTGATACGCGTCCCGAATCTTCCCAAGTCCGCTTTTGACCGATACTGTTGCAAAACAATTTTGAGTGCCCGAGTTAGCAATATTGATTCAAAAAAAGGCGCCAATGCGCAATGTTGATTCAAAAATTTGTTCATTCCGATTCGATTATTGCTTGCGAGCTGCCCCTCGCCGAGTTCTGCAACAATATCGACCCGAAGCGGACATTCTCGGACACGCAGACGGACGCTCCGCCGGCCACCCCAAGTGAGGCGCCAAGGCCGCTCATGAACTAACATTCCAACCGGACCACCCAATGGGGGGCGGCCAAGTTCTGAAAGCCGCTCAAGGTCGGTTCGGAGCTTATCCGACTTGAGGATCGCAAAGAGCACACTGTTGGAGTAGGGGCATTATGTCGCGATAACTCCGTACCTTCTGTGGTTGTATGAGCGCAAGTGAAGGAATGACGACATTGGCTTGATAAATATAACAAAACCAGAGATCGGGCCCCGCCCTGGTCGCACGGCGGTTCGAACCATCGCGATGCTGTTACCGTCTGCGCTCTGGGCTAGCCCGCACTCAGGTACAGGCATAGACTATATTGATGGGCTGAAGAAAAAACTTTGATACCTAGCCCCGAAACAAGTCACTCGCTCCGCGCCTCACACCCCGTAAGGGAGGAATTTCATGGAAAACCAGGTCACACGCAGGAACTTCCTGAATAGCATGGCAGTGGGCGCCGCCGTAGCGGTGCCAGCAGCCACCTATTTCGCCGGACCGCGGCCGGCTCATGCCGCGATCAAGGCCAAGGGAAACATCCCGGACAAGCCATTCAAGACCGGGCACATCACGTTTCTGACCGGCCCCGCCAGCTTAATCGGCGAGCCCGGCCGGAAAGGCCACCTGCTGGCGGCCGAGGAAATCAACGCCGAAGGCGGGCTCCTTGGCAAGCGCAAGATCGAAACGATCATCGCCGACGAAGCCGCCGGCACCGACGCCAACGTCAAGGAGCTTCGCCGCATGAAGCTCTCCGAGAACATCGACATGTTCACCGGCGTCATTTCCAGCGGCAACACGCCGGCCCTCGGCCCGGTCGCGGAGGAGCTCGGCGTCCTGACGTTGTTCAACGACGGCTGCACCGACTTCCTGTTCGACAAGGCGGTGCCCAAGCCGAAATACGTCTTCCGGGTGACCAACATCCAGTCGGCGGACGGCGTCACGTCGGCGGTCGGCGCCGCGAAGGCCTGGCCGCAGGCAAAGCGGATCGGCTCCATCCAGCCGGACTACAGCTATGGCCGCAACGTGCATGAGCATTTCACTCTGGCGTTCCAAAAGCTGGTTCCCGGCGCTACGGTCGTCTCCGAGGCGTGGCCGAAGCTCGGTGCCACCGACTTCACCCCGCACATCACCAAGCTCTTGTCCGACAAGCCGGAAGTCCTGATCTGCGGCTTGTGGGGCGGAGACTACGTGGCGTTCTACAAGCAGGCCCTGCGCTACGGCCTGTTCGACAAGATGAAAGTCGCCACCACGCTGGCCTTCGGCGGACAACCGCACGCGATCGGCAAGGATCATCCCGAGGGCGTGCTCGCCGGCTGCCATGCCAACTATTTCTTCACGCATCCGGCCAAGGGGCGCTGGCCGATCAACGACTCATTCGTCGAGCGTTATTACAAGCGCTGGAACGAATACCCGAGCTTCGAGGCGGACGGCGCCTATTCCGCGCTCTATCTGCTCAAGGCCGCCGTCGAGAAGGCCAACCTGCTCGTGGGCGGCTGGCCCGAGGACGACGTCATCATCAGCCTACTCGAAGGCATGGGGATGGATGTGCCGGCCGGCTATATCTACATCCGGCCCGACAATCACCAGGGCTACAAGGACACCGTGATCGGGATGACCAAGAACGATCCCAAGTACGACTTCCCCGTTTGGGATCCGAACTCGATCATCACCATTCCGATCCGGGACATCACGGCGCCGCCCAACTGGCCGAAGCCCGGCACGTCGCACAATGAGTCGACTGCGGCGGCCAACTGGCTGAAGACCACTTGGCTGACCTGAAGGCTATCTGATCGGGGGCGGCCGTGTTTCTGACACGGCCGCTTCCTTTCAGAGCGGACGGAAGATTCTGACGATGAACCGGGGCTTTGACAGGCCTGCCGGGGGGGAGATGCTCCTCGGCTGCTTTCCTTCCCGTGATCTCATCCGGCGCAGGATCGTCAGGCGCGCCACCGGCGCGGTCATCGCTGCCGGCCTCCTTGTCGCCGGCGGCCAGAGCGGCGCCGGTCATTCGGTGGGCCACTATCCGTCCTATTACCCCGACGAAATTCGCATCGAGGCAGTCGATCCGGCGGCAGCCGCCAAGGGTCTCAGTGAGGAGACGCTGCACGCCTACGTCAACGCGGCGCCGGCGTTCGCGGGACCCGTGCCGGTCCACGTGAAATCGGTGCGGTCGCTGGGGTCGTTTCTTGTTCTCTCCTTCAACCGAGCCTCCGCACGCTTCGCTTCCGCCGACGCGCGCTGCACTGCCGCTCGCGGCATCATGGCGGCGCTCAATGAGGAGAAGGCGGCCGGCTTCGTTTTCCATCCCTATCCCGTGACGCCCTATCACGCCGACTACCTGCACCATCTGGACCGCATCGAAGCGGTGACCGGCGCCGTCGGCAGCGGATCCGCGCCGGCATCGTCCCTGAAGGTTGGCGCCAAAGGCATGCTCGCGGAGTCGATGGTCAAGGTGCGATGGAGCCTGGCGGTCGATCACGCGGATGTCGTCCTCGAGGAAGTGCCGGCGGACGAGCTGATTGCCGCCGCCGGCGTGCGGTTTGACGGTTGGTCGGGGCTGCCGTGGGTGAAGGAGGGTTGGTTTCAGGCGCATCAGCTGCTAGCGTCGGCCCTCGACGCCGGACCGCGGCAAGCGGTGGACGAAACCTACGAGCACTTGATCCGCGGCGAAGCCATCGGCCTGGCGGAGCGGGTGAATCTGGAGCGGCACCTGGTCGCGGCTCTCACGAATGGCTGCGGGCGGATGGTCGTTGGCTATGCGCCGAAGGAAGAATACGTCAATGAGGCGTACCCGGCGGGAATTGAGAACGTCGCCTACGACTCGCTCAACGGCCTCAACTCTCCGGTTTTCCTCCGCACGGTGAAGCTCAAGGACTATCCGTGGAACGGCAAGTTGCACCTTGGGGTGCGCGACCGCTCCGAGGCCGCCTGGAATCCGGTGGCCGGCTTCACCGACGTGATGGGACGGCTGATGTGGTCGGCCATCGGCGATCCCGCCATGATTCAATTCCCGTTCAACGCGAGCTGGATGCCCAACCGCGTGCAATCGGTCGTCACCAAGGTGGAAGGCCAGTCCGGCGGCATCCGGGTGCCGGCCGACGCCGTCCGTCCGCAACCGGGAACCGGGGCGCTCCAGAGCGTGGGCGAAAGGACCTTCAGCTCGGCCAAGGTGACCTACGAGGTTCTTGGCTCGCCATTCGAGGACGGCACTGAGACGGAGGTCGCGGACCTGATCTATCCGTACGTCTTCGCCTATCGTTGGGGCGTCAAGAAGGATACCGGCGACAATACCCACGAGCCACGCCTAGCGGCGACCTTGGCCGCGATGCAGGAGCGCCTGGTCGGGCTCAAGTTTGTGCGCGTGGAAAGGACAAACCATGCCGTCGCCGAGGGCATGAATATTGTTCAAAAAACGCCGGTGCTGGAGGTCTATCTCAGGGACGCTCCCGGAGACGAGCGGCAGGTGGCGGCTCTGGCGCCGCCGTGGAGCACGGTGCCCTGGCATCTATTGGCGCTGATGGAAGAAGCGGTGATCCGCGGATATGCGGCCTTCTCGCAGGAGGAGGCCAAAAGGCGGAAGGTCCCCTGGCTGGACTTGGTTCGCGATCAGGCACTCAGGGCGAAGTTGCAGGACCTGATCGCGCAGTTCGAACGGGAAGGCTATCGCCCCGAGCCGCTGAAGGAGTTCGTCACCGCCGACGAGGCGCAGGCGCGCTGGCGGTCGCTGCGGAAGTTCGCCGAAACGAACGGCCATTTCCTGGTCGCCAACGGCCCCTATCGGCTGAAGGAATGGGCGCCCAACTCGGTTGTGCTGCAAGCCGTCCGCGAGATCACCTATCCCTTGGGCTTCGGCACCTTCGACCGCTTCGTCAACCCGCCTCGGGCGGTGATCGAAGCGGTGACGCAGGACTCCGGGAGCATCACCGTTCGCGCCGACGCCGAGATGATCTTGAAGATGGGGCGCAATTACAAACTCACGCAGGAACCGCTGCTGCGGACGACGATGCGGGGGACCCTTGGGTTGCTCGTCGTTTCCCGCTACCTCCTGATCGGCCCCGACGGCACGGTTCTCAACGTCGACAAGATGCAGTGGAGGGAAGACGGGCGCTTCACCATCAAGGTTCCGGAGGGCCTGCCGCCGGGCGAGTACACGGTCATCCTCGCTGTTTTTCTCGACGGCAATTCGATGTTGCCGTCGGCCAAGATGTTGCGCTTGCGCATCGGCGACGCGGCTTCTCGGGGCTAGCTTGATCATGCGGTCGACGGCGGCTCACCTTCTTGCAAGGCAAACCGTGGCGTCCTAGCCTAAAAAAATCGGCGGGGGGAAAATGGACATCTTAATAATTCAAATCCTGAATTCCATTTTCTACGCCTGCATCCTGTTCCTCATCGCCACCGGCCTCAGCCTGATTTACGGGGTCATGCGGATCGTCAACCTGGCGCACGGCAGCCTCTATGCGCTGGGCGCCTATGTCACTGCCTGGACCATCGGCACCTTCGCTGTCGGCGCCCCGATCTGGGTGCTCTTCCTGCTGCTGCCGGCGGGCGCCGTCGCCGTGGCCGCGGTCGGCGCCCTAATCGAGCCGACGCTGTTGCGGCCGATCTACAATCGGCCGGAAGAATATCAGCTTTTGATCACCTTCGCCCTGCTCCTGATTCTCGAGGACGCGATGCACTTTCTGTTCGGGGGCGTGCCGCTCACGGCGGGCGCGGTCATCGACAGCATGGGAACCATGCGGGTGATGGACCTAAGGTATCCCGTCTATAATCTCCTAGTCATCGCCATCGGCATCGCGGCCGCCGTCTTTCTCTGGGCCTTCATCTATCGCACCAAGTTCGGGGTAATCCTCAGGGCCACCTCGCAGAATATGCGCATGGCCTCGGCGCTCGGCTTGAACGTAAAGCGGGTCTACGTGCAGGCATTCGCCCTCGGCTGCTTCATGGCCGGCCTCGGAGGCGCGGTTGTTGTCCCTGCCCAAGCCGCCGTGCTCGGCATGGGCATCGAGGCGCTGATTTTGGCGTTCGTGGTCGTCGTCATCGGCGGGCTCGGCAGCCTCGAGGGCGCACTGATCGGCGCGCTAATCGTCAGCTTCGTCCGCACCGCCGGCATTCAGTTCTTTCCCGAGATCGAACTCGCGGTGCTCTACCTGATCGCGGCCGTCGTTCTGCTGGTAAGGCCGACCGGTCTGTTCGGGAGGGCGTGACGATGGCGAACAACGCCTCCCGCACCGGACCCTCGATGCTGCTGATTCTCGCCTGCGTGATACCGATTCTCGTTATGCTCGTGGCGCTGCCGAAATTCGTCGATACTTATCAGACGCAGTTGCTCACCTACGGACTGGTGTTTGCCATCGCGGCGCTCGGATTCAATTTGCTGCTCGGCTATACGGGACTGCTTTCCTTTGGACACTCCGCCTATTTCGGCCTTGGTGCCTATTCCGCGGCCTTCATGGTCAGGTACCTCGGCATCGGCTCCATGGAGCTCTTCATCTTGGGCGGGCTCCTCATCACCGGCCTCGTTACGGCCGCGTTCGGCTACATCTGTGTCCGCCACACCCGTATTTTCTTCGGCATCCTGACGCTTGCGTTGTCGCAGGTGCTGTGGACGCTGGCCTACAAGTTCTTCTGGGTGACCGGCGGCACCGATGGCCTTCGAGTGGCCTTCGGCAATTTGACGCTGCTAGGCGGGTTGATCGACTTCAAGGGCCGCGACGCCTACCAGTCGTTCACGCAGTATTACTATTATTATGTGCTGTTCCTGTTCTGCGTTTGCACGGTGCTCATGTGGGTGATCGTGCATTCGCCCTTCGGCAAGGCGCTGCAGGCGATCCGCGATAACGAGACGCGGGCGCAGTTCCTGGGCGTGCGGATCAGGCACTACCGCTGGCTCGCATTTTTGATTTCGGGAAGTTTCACCGGCCTCGCCGGCATTCTGTGGGTGCCGCTGAACGGCCTGGTCACGCCGGACATCTTGTATTGGCCGTTCTCCGGCGAGATCGTGTTCATGACCGTGCTGGGCGGCTTCCGTACTTTCACCGGACCGATCGTCGGCGCCGTGGTGTTCAACTATCTCAAGGTCTACGCTGTCGCCAGCACCGCGTATTGGCAATTGCTGCTTGGCATCGTGCTCATGGTGCTGGTATTGGCATTGCCGACCGGCATTGTCGGGATGATTGCGCGCATCGCGGGCAAGTTCACGGGGAGAGCATGAATGAACCTCCTCGAAACCATCAATTTAAAGAAATATTTCGGTGAGACGCACGCGGTCGACAATGTCAGCCTGAAAATCGTGGAGCGCGAGTTTGTCTCCTTGGTAGGGCCCAACGGCGCCGGCAAGACCACGCTCGTCAACGTAGTCAGCGCCTTACTGCGTCCGGACTCGGGCAAGGTCCTGTTCAAGGGCGACGACATCACCCATGCCTCCGTGCCCGAGCGCGTCGAGGCGGGAATTGCACGCAGCTTTCAGATCGTGAACCTGTTCGACGATCTTACCACGTTCGACAACGTGACGCTGGCGATCTTTTCCCGTCAGGGCAAGACCCGCAATCTGGCGGCGCTCGCCCACCTCGATCACGAGGTGAGCGCCGAAGCCGACACAGTGCTCGGCCAATTCAACCTCTCGGGCAAACGCAACGAGCGCGCGCGCGATCTCGCGCAAGGCGAGCGTAAGCTGCTCGACGTGGCGCTCGCCTACGCGCTGAAACCAAGGCTCCTGTTCCTCGACGAGCCGACGAGCGGCGTCAGCACCCGCGACAAGGGTCAGATCATGGATACGATCGCATCGGTGGTGCGGGGCGAAGGCATCACCGCAGTGATCATCGAGCACGACATGGATGTCGTGTTCAAATATTCCGATCGAATCGTGGTGATGCACCAGGGCGCCATTCTCGCCCAGGGTACGCCCGATGCGATCAGGAACAACGAACAGGTCGCAATGATCCTGCTCGGCTCATCCGGACCGGACGCTTTCACGCGAAAGGATTGATCGACGTGCTCGAGCTCAAAGCGATCGATACCTACCGGGGCCCCGCGCACATCCTGTATGGCGTCTCCTTGCGCGTCGACAAGCAGGAGGTGGTGTGTCTGGTCGGACGCAACGGTGCCGGCAAGACCACCACGATCGAAAGCATCATGGGATTCCTGCCGGTCAGGTCCGGGCAAATCATCTTCGGCGACGAGGATTTGAAGAATCTTCCACCGCACGAACGGGCCAGACGCGGCATCGGCTATTCGCCTGAGGACTGCGGAGTCTTCCCCGAGCTGACGGTGGGCGAGAATTTGATGATCAGCCGCTGGCTGGGCGACGAGGTCGCTCGCCGGCGTGACGGCAAGGAGCGTCCGAATCCAGAAGCGCAGGCCTTTGACATATTTCCCGAAGTCCAGGGCCTGCTGCATCGCCAGGGGCTGCACCTGAGCGGCGGCCAGCGCAAGATGGTGGCGGTCGCGCGCGCCATGATGCTGTCGCCCAGGCTGCTCTTGCTCGATGAGGCGTTCGAGGGACTGGCGCCGGTCGTCGTCAACCGCTTCATCGAAGCGGTGATGAAGATCAAGGCCATGGGCATCTCCATCCTGATGGCGGAATCGCATCTCGGCGCGGCGACGCGGATCGGTGACCGGCTTTACGCCATCGACCGCGGCGAGATCATCTTCCACGGGCCGCCCAAGGAAGCGCTTGCCGACGAGAAAGTGGTGAAGGCCTTGCGTGGGTGAATTCGCCAAGACTGGCGCCGTGTCGACCTCTTGATGCAAGATCGTCCGCAATGGCGATGCCTGTGGAAACTGATCCAGCGGGCTTTCTCGGATGCCGCAATGAATGGGCGTAGTGCATTCATCGTCGTCACGATGGCGTTGACCATCGTCACCGTGGCCAGGAGCGGCCATGAAATATCGGTCTATCCCTCCTATTATCCGCACGAGATCGAGCTCCAAACCATCACGCAAGAGCGCGCGACCGACCTGTTGCTCGGTGGCAAGATCCAAGCCTATGTCGGGCGAGCGCCGCGCTTCGCCGGTGCGACGCCGGCCTCGATCGGCAGCATCGAGTCGCTCGGCTCCTTCGTGATCGTCCGTGTCAACCCGTCCTCGTCCCTGGCCAGGGACGGCCGGTCCGCCTGCGCCGTCGCGGAAATCGTCGTCCGCGACTTTGCCGGGAAGGGCGGGGATATGATCCTTCATCCCTATCCGGTCACGCCCTTCCACGGCGATTATCTGCACCACGTCGATCTCGCTGAAGCCGCGAAGGCGCGCATTCTCGGCGGCCGTGCCGATTCATCGACTGCTGTCGTCCGAGACTTGAAGGTGAAGGTCGACAGCGAGCTCGCGCGAGCGCTCGTGAATCCCGATTGGCATACCCGGAGTTCGGAATGGGATGTGGAGGTAGCGGAAGTCGGCGCCGCTGAACTCGTCACCTCCGCGAGCTTTGCGATGAATGGTTGGCTCGGTCCCGCTTGGATAAGGACAGGATGGTTTCACGCTTATCTTCTTCTGAGCGAAAGGGCCGGCGACGAGAAGGTGAGACGTCGTATCGAAACCCACCTTCAGCGCCTGCGGACGGCTGCCTATGATGGCGCGGTCGAGCGCATCAATCTGGAGCGGTCGCTCGTTACGGCGCTGGCCGGTGGCTGTCACACGCTCGTCGCCGGCTACACCGTGAAACGCGAGTACTTCAATGCCGACTCCTCGACCGGCATCGAAAACATCGCTTACGACTCGCTCGAGGGTTTCAATTCACCGATATTCATCCGCACCGTGAAGCTGAAGGATTTTCCCTGGAACGGCTTGCTCGCGCTCGGGATCGGCGCACCGCCGGCAGCCGCCTGGAATCCGGTTGCGGGCTTTACCGACGAATTCGGAAGATTGATGTGGTCCGCGGTGGGCGACTCAGCTTTGATCCCGTCGCCCTACGAGTCGGCCTGGATGCTCAATCGCATCTCGGACGTTCAGTCGAGCGCTAAGCAATGAACCGGAGAAGATCTGTCATGGGTGTGATCCCTGTTTCATTGGCTGGATGTTTTCTGGCGCTTGCGCTGATCTTGGCGCCGGGCCTAACCGTCACCGCTGCCAAGGCCGACGAAGTCACGTTCGATCTGCGGGTCGAGCGTGGACGCGTGCCCGCCAACCTGCGGCTGATCCGCGTCAAGCAAGGCGACGTCGTCAAGCTGCGGTGGAGCACCGATCGGACAACGATCCTGCATCTCCACGGCTACGACATCGAAATGAAAATCGAACCCGATGCCATGGCGGAGATGAGTTTCACCGCGCGCGCCACCGGAAGGTTTCCAGTTTCCGTCCACAAGCCGAAGCAGGGCGGCGGTCACACTCATGATCCGCCTCTGATTCATGTCGAAGTTCATCCGCGTTAGCGTGATCGCGTGGCGCCGGTCAGCCGGGGCGATTCGGCTACTCGCGACGGCGGCATCGGCGGCTTGCGCACTTGCGACTCCCGCCAGCGCCCACGGCTTCGGCCAGCGCTATGACCTGCCTTTGCCGCTCTCGCTCTATCTCTACGGGACGGCGGCTGTCGTCGTTCTCTCGTTCGTCATCGTCGGTCTCTTCGTTCGCCACGCGGTGCACGCTCGCAGCTATCCGCAGTTCAATCTGCTGACCCATGCCGTCGGGCGCCTGATCGCGCATCCCGGCCTCGTTCGGGTGCTCAAGCTTGCTTCGCTCGGCTTGTTCGTTGTCACGGTGACGGCGGGTTTCCTCGGCGATCAGAATCCGTACCGAAACATCGCACCGACCATGGTGTGGATCATCGTATGGGTCGGTCTTGCATACGTTTCGGCTTTCGTGGGCGACCTCTGGGCGTTGATCAATCCATGGCGGACGGCGTTCGAATGGGCGGAATCACTTTACAGACGGATCGGCGGCCGAGGCGATCTTTCTTATCGCCTGCATTATCCCGAGACGCTCGGCGTCTGGCCGGCAGTTGCGCTGCTGCTGGCTTTCTCCTGGGTCGAGCTCGTCTATCCCACCCCCGCCGTTCCGGCACAAATCGCGTGCTTGGTGGCCGGTTATTCCATCCTCACCTGGACCGGCATGGTGACGTTCGGCGGCGAGACCTGGCTGCGGCACGGCGAGGTCTTCTCCGTCGTCTTCGGCACTTTCGCCCGTTTTGCTCCGACGGAAGTGAGCGCCGGCCCGCGGGAGCTGAAATTGGCGTTGCGGCCCTTCGGCGCCGGGCTCCTCGATAGCAGGCCTGCTTCGCCGTCGATGACGGCTTTCGTGCTGCTGCTGCTTTCCACCGTCCTCTATGACGGGCTCCTGAACACTCCGGAATGGTCGATCCTGGAAAACGCTGTTGACGCCCTCCTGCGTGCTCCCGGTGAACTTGAATTGATCGCGATCCGGAGCGCCGGTCTCGTCGCGTTCTGGCTCTTGTTCCTCGGCGCCTATGTGTCTGTGAGCGCGATCATGAGCGCAGTGTCAGGAGGACGCCGTACGCCGCTTGAGATCGCGCAGAGCTTCGCCTTCACCTTGATTCCAATCGCCATCGGCTATCACCTAGCGCATTACCTTGTGTTCCTACTGATCCAGGGACAGTACGTCGTTCCCCTGATTTCCGATCCTTACGGCTATGGCTGGAATCTCTTCGGAACCGCGGGATACCGAGTCGACATTGCCTTTATCGGTGCCCGCTTTGCCTGGTACACGGCCGTCACGGCGATCGTCTTAGGGCATATCGCCGCCGTCTATCTCGCTCATATGAAGGCGATGCAGGTGCTCGAACCTCGTCGAGCAGCGCTGCAATCGCAGATTCCGCTCACTGCGCTGATGGTGGTCTATACCTTCGTCAGCCTCTCCATCCTCGCCGAGCCGATCGTCGAACGCCGCGCGCCCGCGCAACCGTCCATTGTGGCATTGACCGAGATCGGCATTCCCGCGGACGGAGTGCTGCCCGAGCCTGGGAGCGGCCGTCTGCAACCGGTCGGGCCGGGCAAGTTCGCCAGGGTGAAATTGACCTATCGCGTGCTCGGATCCGCCTTCCATGATGGAACCCGGACGAATGTCGCCGATCTACTCTATGCCTACATGTTCGCTTATCGCTGGGGCGCTCGGGGCGAGGGAGACGGAACTCGCTACGACCCCTTCATCGATTCTGCGACCGCTATCATGCGCCAGCATCTTGCCGGATTGCGGGTCGCGGGGACCGACGCGGCGTCCAGATCTTTCCGGGTTGGGGATGTCAATTTCGTTCGCGAGCTTTTCACCATCGATGTCTATGCGACAGTTGCATCCGAGGACCCGGAACGGGACGCGGTGGTGGCGGCGCCATGGAGCACGATTCCCTGGCATCTGATCGTCCTGATGGAGGAAGCCGTCGGCCGGGGCTGGGCCGCGTTTTCAAAGGTCGAAGCGGCTCGCCGCGGAGTCGAATGGCTTGATCTCGTCCGTTCCGAGCGAATGAACGGACGACTGGCATCGCTGGTCGAGACGTTCGAGCGTGAAGGCTATCGTCCCGAAGCGCTGCAGTTCCTGGTGAGCGCCGATGAGGCCCGCAAACGTTGGGCGGCGCTTGCTGCCTTCTACAAGGCTCGCGGCCACTTCCTGGTCACCAACGGACCGTATCAGCTGAAGCGCTGGTCGGCGGAAAGCGTCGTGCTCGATGTTTTCAGAGACCTGACCTATCCGCTGGGCGTTGGCTCGTATGACTCCTACGCGATACCGCGCCGGGCCTACGTTACCAAGGTCGAGCGGGAAAAAAACCGCATCAAGCTTTTCGGCGACATCGAGACGATCAGGAAATTTCAACGGAGCTACCGGATTGAGCGGGAGCCGATGCAATCCGTCGCGCGCGATTCCCTGAAACGAGCAGCACCGGAATTCCGGTATGTGGTGATGGACGATGCAGGAACCGTCGTGTTGGCGGGTACCGCTCCTATGGCTGATGACTCGACATTTCAAGCAGATCTAAACGGCAAGCTCTCGGCCGGCCGCTACACCATGTTTGCCATGATCGTCATCAACGGAAATACCATGAACGCTGACATCCGCCGTATCCCTGTATTCATTTCGTCCAATCCGTGAAGATCGCGCCCTCGTAGCGGGCCTGGTAAAATTCCAAACAGGAGCAATAATAAATTCCCAGATATTAAAACTCTCCGTCACCCTTGGTAAGGAAGACGTCGACCGTTCAATTCTATCCCCGATCAACCAAGATCAAACCTGGGCCAATGTCCATTGTTGGCACCGAACAGAACTTCCATCGACGCCGGCTAATGTCTGTTTATTGTAGATGAGCTAACATATCGCAGACGTGCCGTTACCGCCGTTCATGACCCATTTGTATGGTCCAGCCGAGGAGGTGCACGAAACCCCGCTGAGCTGATTGAAGGGAGCTTAGCGCGATGACCTGAGCCGGGGGCAGGGTCGGGGGTAGGTCGCTCCGATGGGCACTAACCTACTGATATGTCGCGAGTCCTGGCGGACGGGGTGGGATTCGAACCCACGAGAGACTTGCGCCTCTGGCGGTTTTCAAGACCGCTGCCTTCAACCACTCGGCCACCCGTCCGCTCCGACCTTTGCGGGATCGTTTTCCCGAATGCAAGCGCGGGTGGGCGCCGCTTGCCGGGCCGAATCCCGCCCGCGATTAACCATGTCCCGAGATCAGCCGTACTTTCGCCCCACTCGAGCGGCGTTTTCGTCCATCCAGTCGGGGATTCCGGGCACGGCGCCCGGGAGAGGGCCCGGACCACCGGATGTAGCGTCAATGGGATCGCGGCGGTCGCCGAAACCGGCGACAATGGCGTAACGTGTACTGGGGTCCGTAGTCGGTCGGGTAGATGGGGCGTTTTTCGAGGCCGGGTTCGAGTGTGCGGTGGGCGATTTCTGCGCCCGCTGGAGGCGCTTTCGGTCCGGGTCTCCGCCGGCTCATCCTGATCGCGCTCGGCTCGCTCCTCCTCGCCAATTGCGCTTCCTCCGGAAAATTCGCGGCCCAGGTCGATCCCAAATACGGTGTCGCCGTGAGCCCGCGCGTGGTCGAGGACGGCGAGCCGGTGCCGAAGGGCGGCGGGGTCTATCGCGTCGGCAAGCCTTATACGGTCGCCGGCCGCATGTATGTGCCGGAGGAGAACCCGCGCTACCGCGCCGAGGGCCTCGCCTCCTGGTACGGCGAAGATTTCCACGGCCGCCTCACCGCCAATGGCGAGGCCTTCGACATGGACGCAATCACGGCGGCGCATCCGACCTTGCCGATTCCGAGCTATGCGCGCGTCACAAATCTCGACAACCGCCGCTCCATCATCGTCCGCATCAATGACCGCGGGCCCTATCACGGCAATCGGGTGATCGATCTTTCGGCCAAGACCGCCGAGCTGCTTGGCTTCCGCGCGAACGGGGTCGCGCGAGTGCGGGTCGAATATGTGGCATCCGCGCCCCTCGAGGGATCGGACGACCGCAAGCTGATGGCGACGCTTCGCCACGGCGGCGAGCCCGCGCCGGCGCCCTCGGGCGTGCTCCTTGCCTCGAACTCGCCGTTCGTGCCGAGCCTCGACCGGCCGTTGCCGGGCGCCCGCGGTGGCCACATCCCGAGCCCGCCCGAGCGGCCGTTCGCGCTTGGCCGCTATTCGGCCTCGCCCGTCGCGGCGGTCACGCCGGACGTGACACCGGCGAGATCCTATTCTCCGCGAGCTGCCGCCATCACCCCGGGCATGCCGATCGCGGGCTATGCCGCTGCCGTGGTCTCCGGCCGCGGGCTTTATTGAGCCTCGCCACCGGCCGGGCGCCGATCGCCGCCCATTCATAGCCGCCATTGATCGCGCTCGCACCGGCTTGATAAAGAGGAGGCGGGGCGCGGTGAGGGGAGTACGGGCGTTGACGAGATTCGTCCGCATCAATGGTTGTACGAGCCCTCGGCCCGGCATTCTCGCGATCTTCGCGCTCATGCTTGCGGTGACCCTTGCCGCCCCGGCCGCGCGGGCGCAATTCGCGCCCAGTTTCCAGATCAGCGCGCCCTACGCGATCCTGATGGATTTCGCGAGCGGCACGGTGCTCTACGAAAAGAAGGCCGACACGCCGTGGCCGCCGGCGAGCCTCGCCAAGCTGATGACCATGGAAATCGTCTTCAACGAGATCAAGCGCGGCGATCTCAAGCTCGACGAGGAACTGGTGGTCAGCGCCAACGCCTGGCGCAAGGGCGGCGCGCCGTCGCGCGGCTCGTCCATGTTCGCCTCGGTCCACAGCAAGGTGAAGGTCGCGGACCTGATCCAGGGCGTGATCGTGCAATCGGGCAACGACGCCTGCATCGTGTTCGCCGAGGCGCTGGCGGGCAACGAAGACCTGTTCGCCCGCCTGATGAGCGAGCGGGCGCGCGAGCTCGGCCTCACCAGCGCGGACTTCCGCAATTCCACCGGGCTCTACGATGCGGACCAGACCATATCGGTGCGCGATCTCGCCAAGCTCGCGGCCCATTTGATCCGCACCTATCCGGAGTTTTTTCCCTATTACAGCCAGCGCGAATTCACCTGGAACAAGATCCGCCAACTCAACCGCAATCCGCTCCTCGACATGAACATCGGCGCCGACGGCATGAAGACCGGCTTCACCAAGGAATCCGGCTATGGCCTGGTCGGCACCGCGGTGCAGAACGGACAGCGGTTGATCGTGGTGGTAAACGGCGTGCACGACCAAAAGCTGCGCGGCGAGGAGGCGAAGAAATTGCTCGAATGGGGCTTCCGCAACTTCGAGGCGCGCCTCTTGTTCCAGGAAGGCGCGACCGTGACCGAGGCGCGCGTATTCGGGGGCGAGCGCGGCCACGTGCCGCTGGTCGGCGCCGGAGCAATCCACTTGCTCACCCCGCGCAGCGCGGGCGATAAAATCCTGGTGCGGGTGTATTATACCGGGCCGCTGCGGGCCCCGATCAAGAAAGGCGCGGAGAGCGGCCGTCTCAAGGTCTTCCGCGGCGACAGGATCGTGCTCGAGCAGCCGCTTTATGCCGGGGCCGATGTCGGCCAAGGCAGCCTCGTTCAGCGCGCCATCGACGCCACATCGGAGACGGCGATCGGTTGGGTTCGCTCCGCCATGAGTTCGGTCCTGAAGAGATAGGCGGCTCGATGTCGATTCCGAACGGTCGTTTCATCACCTTCGAGGGCGGGGAGGGCTCGGGCAAGACCACCCAAGTGCAGCGCCTCGCCGATCGCCTCCGGCTGAAAGGCAGCGAGGTCGTTCTCACGCGCGAGCCGGGCGGCTCGCCGGGCGCCGAGGCCATACGCCACCTGCTGCTCAGCGGGATCGTGAAGCCGCTCGGACCGGAAGCCGAAGCGATGATGTTCGCGGCGGCGCGCGACGATCACGTCACCCACGTCATCCGCCCGGCGCTCGAACGCGGCGCCTGGGTGATTTGCGACCGCTTCATCGACTCGACCCGAGTCTATCAGGGCGCGCTCGGCAATGTCGACCAAAGGCTCATCCGCGCGCTCGAACGCCTGGTCGTCGGCGATACCATGCCGGTGCTCACCATCATTCTCGACGTGCCGCCCGAGATCGGGCTGGCGCGGGCCTATGGCCGCAATGCCGGCGCCGACCGGTTCGAGGCCGAGCATTTCGAATATCACCAGCTGCTGCGCACGGCGTATCGCGATCTCGCCGTGCAGGAACCCGAGCGCTGCGTGCTCGTGGACGCGAGCGCCAGTGCCGATGCGCTCGCGGTGCGCATCTGGATGATGGTGTCGGAGCGCCTGTTGCGCCCGCGCCAGCCAATACCCGCGCCGAGGGCAAGGGCGTGAACGCCGCCGCCGAGGAGGGTGATCGGCTCGCGGGCGCTTCGCATCCGCGCGAGGTGAAGCACCTTATCGGTCACGCCGAGGCGGAAGCGGCCGTGCTTGCGGCCTGGTCGCAGGGCCGCCTGCCGCACGCCTTCCTGATCGGCGGGCCGCAGGGGATCGGCAAGGCGACGCTCGCCTATCGCATCGCCCGCTTCGTGCTGGCGAACCCGCGCGCCGGCAAGCGCCAGTCCGCCGCGCCGGCGAGCCTCGATGTCGCGCCCGATCATCCGGTGAGCCGGCAGGTCGCGGCGCTCTCCCATCCCGATCTCTTGGTGCTACGCCGCGTGGCGAGCGAGGAGGGCAAGAAGCTCCCGAGCGTGATCCCGGTCGATGAAGTACGGCGCACGGTTCCCTTCTTCGGCTCGACCGCGGCGCATGGCGGCTA
>JAHFPO010000024.1 GCA_023266695.1 Hyphomicrobiales bacterium
ATCCCGTTCCTCGACAAGTATGTTCCGGTGGTCGATGTCGCCCAAGGCCGCATCGTCGCCGATCCGCCGGCGGGAATCTTTAATCCCTCTCCCCTTGTGGGAGAGGGTGGCGAGGATCGAGCCGGGCGAGATCCGAGCCGGGTGAGGGGTAAGGTGAAGAAAAAGGGTTTATTGCACAAACCCCTCACCCGATCCTCCGCCGGCTCGCGCCGGCGTCGGACCACCCTCTCCCACAAGGGGAGAGGGTAATAAGACAGCCGATCATGTGGCGCGCTTCCATCCTCACGCTCTTTCCGGAGCTGTTTCCCGGGCCGCTGGCGGCAAGTCTTGCCGGGCGCGCGCTCGCGGCCGGCATCTGGACCTGCGAGGCGATCGATATCCGCGCTTCCGCGACCGATCGCCATCGCTCCGCCGACGACACTCCGGCGGGCGGCGGCCCCGGCATGGTGATGCGGGCGGACGTGCTCGCCCGCGCGATCGACGCCGCCACACCCGCGGGCGATCCGCGCGCCCGCATCCTGCTCACGCCGCGCGGCCGGCCCTTGACCCAGGCGCGGGTGCGCGCACTCGCTGAAAGCACCGGAGTTCTCGTCGTATGCGGGCGTTTCGAGGGGGTGGACGAGCGCGTGATCGAAGCGCGCGCACTCGAGGAAGTCTCGATCGGTGATTATGTGCTGTCGGGCGGCGAGGTCGCAGCTTATGCGTTGATCGATGCCTGCGTGCGGCTGTTGCCCGGTGTGATGGGCAAGGAGGCGTCCCAGGCGGAGGAAAGCTTCGAGGCGGGGCTCCTCGAATATCCGCAATATACCCGGCCGCAGGTGTTCGAGGGCCGCGCCATTCCCGAAGTGCTCATTTCAGGCGACCACAAGCGGGTCGAGGCCTGGCGGCGGGCGGAAGCCGAGCGCATCACGCGCGAGCGCCGGCCCGACCTATGGGCGAGGCGCAAGGGCCAAACCACTGAAAGGGAATGACAAGCCGCGCGAGTTGTCGTATAGGCGGCCCCGATCCCGGATCAAAACATGCCGCGACGCTCTCGGCGGGCGCGGAGGTCGCCATGAACATCATCGAAACCATCGAGCGCGAGGAAATCGCGCGGCTCGTCCAAGGCAAGAAAATTCCCGACTTCATGCCGGGCGACACCCTGCAGGTGAACGTCAAGGTGGTCGAGGGCGAGCGCACCCGCGTGCAGGCCTATGAGGGCGTCTGCATCGGGCGCTCGGGCGCGGGGTTGAACGAGAGCTTCACCGTGCGCAAGATCTCCTACGGCGAGGGAGTGGAGCGTGTCTTCCCGCTCTATTCGCCGATGATCGATTCGATCGCGGTCGTTCGCCGCGGCAAGGTGCGCCGCGCCAAGCTCTATTACCTGCGCGCGCGCCGCGGCAAGAAGGCGCGCATCACCGAGAAGCAGGACTATGCGGGCGAGATGGGCGAAGTCGCCGAGGCCGGTGAAGCCCCGGAGACGAAGAGCGGGTGAGGCGCGCGATGAAGCCCCGCACCCTCTACGACAAGATCTGGGACGATCATCTGGTCGACGAGCAGCCCGACGGCACCTGCCTCATCTATGTCGACCGTCACCTCGTCCACGAGGTGACTTCGCCCCAGGCCTTCGAGGGCCTGCGCATCGCCCGCCGCAAGGTGCGCGCGCCGGAGAAGACGCTCGCGGTGGTCGACCATAACGTGCCGACCACCAACCGCTCCAAGGGCATCGACGACCCCGAATCCAAGCTGCAGGTCGAGACGCTCGCCGAGAACGCGCGCGATTTCGGCATCGAATATTACGACGAGCACGATCGCCGGCAGGGCATCGTCCACATCATCGGCCCCGAGCAGGGCTTCACGCTGCCGGGCACCACCATCGTCTGCGGCGACAGTCACACCGCGACCCACGGCGCCTTCGGCGCGCTCGCCTACGGCATCGGCACATCCGAGGTCGAGCATGTGCTCGCGACCCAGACCCTGATCCAGTCGAAGTCGAAGAACATGCGCGTCACCGTCGACGGGAAATTGCCCCAGGGCGTGAGCGCCAAGGACATCATCCTCGCCATCATCGGCGAGATCGGCGCCGGCGGCGGCACCGGCAGCGCCATCGAATATGCCGGTGAGGCGATCCGCGCTCTCTCGATGGAAGGGCGGATGACGATCTGCAACATGTCGGTCGAAGGCGGCGCGCGCGCCGGCATGGTGGCGCCTGACGAGAAGACCTTCGCCTATCTCAAGGACCGGCCGAAGGCGCCGAAGGGCGAGGCCTGGGACGCGGCCATGCGTTACTGGGAGACGCTCCACTCGGACGACAAGGCTCCCTTCGACCGCGAAGTGAAGCTCGATGCCGGCAAGCTGCCGCCGCTCGTCACCTGGGGCACCAGCCCCGAGGACGTGGTCGCGGTCACCGGAATGGTGCCCGATCCGGGGAAACTCTCCGACGAGCATCGGCGCGCGGCCAAGCAGCGCGCGCTCGACTATATGGGTCTCACGCCCGGGACCAAGATCACCGACATCAAGCTCGACCGCGTCTTCATCGGCTCCTGCACCAATGCGCGCATCGAGGACCTGCGTCTGGTCGCGAAAGTGGTCGAAGGCCGCAAGGTGGCGGGCAGCGTGCGCGCCATGATCGTGCCGGGCTCGGGCCTGGTGAAGGCGCAGGCGGAGGCCGAAGGGCTCGACAAGATTTTCCAGGCGGCGGGCTTCGAATGGCGCGAACCCGGCTGCTCCATGTGCCTCGGCATGAATCCGGACCAGCTCGGCGCGGAAGAGCGCTGCGCCTCGACCTCGAACCGCAATTTCGAAGGGCGGCAGGGCTACAAGGGCCGCACCCATCTGGTATCGCCGGCGATGGCGGCGGCGGCGGCGGTCGCGGGGCATTTCGTCGATGTGCGCGAGTGGCCGCGGAACTGAAGCCGGGCCGCGCAATGGAAAAATGAAACGGGCGCGCTTCATACGCGCCCGTTCTCGCTTCACAGTGAACTTACCAGCAACGCCAGACGCGCCGACGCGCGAAGTTTGTCAGCAGATGTATGCCCAGGCCCAGACCCAACGGCCTCTGCGCAGGTCGAAAACGCGAATGTAGTCGTGGCAGGGGTCGCCGATGTCGAACGGCTCATAGACGAATAGGCCGCCGCGCCAGAAGCCGCTGCTGTGACGATGGCCATGCTGCCACCGGTTGCCATGGTTCCTAGTTGCCGCCACCACCCTTGTCTCCCCCATCCCTGACAAAGATGACATCGGAATTGACGGCCGCAGAAATGCCGGAGTGACTGGAGCTCAGTTGGACGGCACCGGCCGATACCGGCGTGAATGAATAAGCCGCGAGGCCGACCGCGCCGAGCGTGGTAGACATGACGAGAAGCCGCTTGATCATGATATCTTCCGTGAGCGTAATCGACCCTACGATTTTGTTCAGGCCGGATCGGGACGTAATATCCTGATATTCTCAGGGTGAACTGCGCCTGAGACGCTTATTCATTTGGCATTCACGGAGGTAGAGTGGCTTTCCACGCAGCGGCCGAGCGCTTGGCTGGGGCGTCGCCGTCGTGCTCGCGCTCCACATGTTGCGGACCTGGGGACCATGAACGCGGAAAAATCTCCTTCCTGGCGTAACGCCACGGCACCTGCGTTGGAGGAGTTCGAGGCGCTCGCATCGGCGGCCTACGCGCGGCTGCCCGCGCACTTCCGCGAACTTTGCGATCACCTCATTATCCGGGTCGAGGATTTTCCGGCCGCCAAGGTGCTCGAGGAGATGGAGGTCGAGAGTCCCTTCGATCTGCTCGGTCTGTTCACCGGCGTCGGATTGCCCCAGGACGGGGCCGCGGCCGAGACCGGGCGGCTTCCAAACATGATCCATCTCTATCGCCGGCCGATCCTCGATTATTGGGCCGAGCACAAAGAGACGCTCGAAGCCATCATCGCGCACGTGCTGGTGCACGAGATCGGCCACCATTTCGGTTTGTCGGATGAAGATATGGAGCGGATCGAAGCGGCGGCGGACGAATCAGGCGGTGCTAGTCCGGAAGACACGCGCTAGGGCGTGATCCCGAAAAGTGGGGACCGGTTTTCGGATAAGATCACGCCCAAAATCAAAATGTTGGGGGGGCAGGCCGATTCAATTCGAACTGATCGGACTCTAGTGCTCGATTTGGCGTCGTGCTACTCTTTCAATCCGATCTGATTCTCGTTCGGATTCACATCGAGGGGGAAATCCATGTCACGCACAGATCTCGCTTGGCTCGCGGTTGCCGCCTATGCGCTGCACATTCTCGAGGAGCATATCCTCGACTGGCAGAGCTCGGCGCGCAAACAAATGAATCTTTCCATGGAGCGGGACCACTACGTCATCATTGAAATCGTCCTGCTCATCCTCGGCGCAGTCGCCGCCATGCTGGTGGGATCGCAACCGGTCTTCGCGCTTGCGTTCGCGGTGTTCCTGGTCATCAATGTCACCTTCTTCCACCTCCTGCCCATGATCCTGGCGGGTGGAAAATTCTCGCCCGGCGTGATCACGGGGATCTTGCTGTTCTATCCGCTCGCCTGGAAGCAGTATCAACTGGCGAGCAACGCGCCCCAGGAGACGCTGATCTGGGCCGTGGTGATCGGCGCGGCGATCATCCTGTGGCCGGTGCTGTTGCTGAAGCTTCGCAAGCGGCCCTATTTCCGGCAGGGCGGCCGCTAGTAGCCACCATCCCGGGCGGCGGGGCCGGTCAGCCGGTCCCGCCCCTCCGGGCTTCGTGTTGCAAAGCCCTCGGACGCTCGGCCGGGGGCTTTGCTCCTTTGCGCCCACCCGCTAGAACGCTCTGAAGGGCACGCGCTCGCGGCCGCAGATAGAGCCTAAGTCCATGGAAAAATTCACGATTCTCACCGGCGTCGCGGCTCCTTTGAAGATGATCAATGTCGATACCGACAAGATCATCCCGAAGCAGTATCTGAAGACGATCAAGCGCACCGGCCTCGGCCGCGGCCTGTTCTCGGAAATGCGCTACCGCGACGACGGCAAGGAAAATCCGGACTTCGTGCTCAACAAGCCGGCTTACCGCAAGGCCAAGATCCTGGTCGCCGGCGACAATTTCGGCTGCGGCTCCTCGCGCGAGCACGCGCCGTGGGCGCTCCTCGACTTCGGCATCCGCTGCGTGATCTCGACCTCGTTCGCCGACATTTTCTACGGCAACTGCTTCAAGAACGGCATTCTGCCGATCAAAGTGAGCGCCGCGGAGCTTGAAAAACTCTTCGACGACGCCGAACGCGGCGCCAATGCGACGCTCACCATCGATCTCGAGAAACAGGAAATTCACGGCCCCGACGGCGGCACGATCAAGTTCGACGTCGATGCTCACCGCAAGCACTGCTTGCTCAACGGTCTCGACGACATCGGGCTCACCATGAAGAAGCGCGCGAAGATCGAGACCTTCGAGAAGAAGGCGGGCCGCGCGCGGCCGTGGGCCTGAACGCGACCGATGCCGACTTTCAAGCTCCTGCTTCTCCCCGGCGACGGCATCGGCCCCGAGGTGATGGCCGAGATGAAGCGCGTCATCGCCTTCCTGGAGGCGCGCGGGCTCGCCGCCTTCGCGATCGAAGAGGATCTGGTCGGCGGCGCGGCCTACGACGCCCATGGCAAGGCGATCTCGGAGGCCGCGATGGCGAAGGCGAAGGCCGCCGATGCGGTCCTGTTCGGCGCGGTGGGCGGTCCGAAATGGCACAAGGTCCCCTATGAGGCGCGGCCGGAGGCGGGGCTCCTGCGCCTGCGCAAGGATTTGGGCCTGTTCGCGAACCTCAGACCCGCGATCTGCTATCCGGCGCTCGCCGACGCCTCCAGCCTCAAGCGCGAGCTGGTCGAAGGGCTCGACATCATGATCGTGCGCGAGCTCACCGGCGGGGTCTATTTCGGCGAGCCCAAGACCATCACCGACCTCGGCAACGGCCAGAAGCGCGCCGTCGACACCCAGGTCTACGACACCTACGAGATCGAGCGCATCGCCCGCGTCGCCTTCGAGCTGGCGAGAAGGCGCCGGAACAAGGTGACCTCGATGGAGAAGCGCAACGTGATGAAATCGGGCGTGCTCTGGCACGAGGTGGTGAGCGAGGTGCATCGGCGCGAATACAAGGATGTCGAGCTCGAGCACCAGCTCGCCGACGCCGGCGGCATGCAGCTGGTGCGCCAGCCCAAGCAGTTCGACGTGATCGTGACGGATAATCTCTTCGGCGACATGCTCTCCGACGTCGCCGCCATGCTCACCGGCTCGCTCGGCATGCTGCCCTCGGCCTCGCTCGGCGAGGTCGACGCCAAGACCAAGAAGCGGCGCGCGCTCTATGAGCCGGTGCACGGCTCGGCGCCCGACATCGCCGGCACGGGACAGGCCAATCCGATCGCCATGATCGGTTCGCTCGCCATGGCGCTGCGCTACAGCTTCGGGCTTGCGGAGACGGCCGACCTCATCGACCAGGCGATCGCCGGAGTCCTCGCCCAAGGCCTGCGCACCGCCGACATTCGCGGCGAAGCCAAGCGCACGGTCGGCACCGCCGCAATGGGCGACGCCATAATCGCGGAGCTCGAGCGGAAGTCGGCCTGAGTATCAAAAACCAGGAAGCTCGTAGGCGCGCGGCAAGGGCCAGCGCGCGCCCCCGAGAGACCCTTCATCGGCGAAGGGACCATAGGTCCGAAACAGGGCTTCGGGCGGATTGGCGTAATCGTGATATTTGGCGGTGCCCGCCTTCACCGTGGTGCCGGCGTCGAGATAGCTGCGCGGCTTTTTGACGATGATGCGCGTGCGCGTTCGCTCGCTTTGCGCCTCGGCGGGCAGGCTTGCGGCGAGAAACGCCAGCGCGGTTGCAACGGTGGCGAAGGACGCAAGACGCATGGGTTACCTTTCGAGTAGACTGATTTCATCAATACCATAGCCTGCTTTGGTTCGTCGAAATAGGGGGTAGACCGATCGAACTACAATGCGTTTTGAGCTCTGAGGTTCCTTGATACGAAGATCTAAACGCGCCGTTGGGCCGCTGTACCGCGAACTCAACCATCGCGCGCTCTTCCGTCAAAGGCGCCCGCCGGCCGCAGCTATCAGAATCCGTTCTTGAAGAACTGACCCGAGAGATCAATGCCCGGCGATGCGGCCGCGCAGCTTGGTCTCGGTCTTGCCGGAAATCCAGTCGTCGATGCGCTTGGGCGTCGGATTGACCAGCGTGCCCGGCATGCCGCAGAAACTCCGCTTCAGCTCCGCCTTGGCGAAGAATTCAGCCAGCCGGTCGTCGCCGCCCGCGCTCATCAGGGCGAGCCGGTCGAGGAGACAGGCGAGATGGCCGTGCGCGACCATCTCCGGCCCGGCGTTGCACCACCAGGCGACCAGGCCGAGGTGCGGATCGCTCCAGGAGCCGGCGGCGGCGAGACACCCGCGCTCGCCTTCACCGCCCTTCACCGTCATGTCGATGAGCGCGAGCGCGCCGAACTTGGTCATGAGCTTGCTCTCGGTCTCGGTGAGCTCGGCATTGATCGCGGACTCGGCGGCCACCGCCGCCACCGCATCGAGCGGATCGGCCGGCGCCGCGGCTTCCTTGCCGGGGCGGTAGAGCGCGACGCGCGCATAGCCGCCGGGATCGGCGGCGCCGCCCCAGCTCATTTCGTCCTTGCGTCCGCCGCCGTCGCGGTGACGCCGGACGACATAGCGGGCTTGCAATCCTTCGAGCGCCGGAAATTCGAGGGCGAAGGCGCCCTGGCCGCGCGTCGTCTCGATCCAGGGCGAACGGATCACCGGGGTGGGCGTGACCGAGGAGACGGCGGGCGTGGGCGCGACGAGGTCGTTCGCCAGAATGGCACCCATGATGCCGACCGAGACATAGGCGAGAGCGCTCGAAGCGGTGAGGTCGCCCATGCGATCCCGCAGCGCCGCGAGCTGGTCGCGGGCGCGGTAGAACGCATCGCGGTAAGCATAGTAAACGTCGAGGATGAGCACGCCTGCTTTCCTTCTTGCAGGTTCGGCGTTGCGAGTTTCCCTCATCTCGCGTAGAAGCCGCTGCGTTTCCGTATCCGCGCGGTCCCGATCGCGGTGAAATTTCGGCGGAGAGTGAACGATGGGTTACAAGGTCGCCGTCGTCGGCGCCACCGGCAACGTGGGCCGGGAGATGCTCTCGGTGCTGGCCGAACGCGGCTTTCCCGCCGATGAAGTGGTGGCGCTCGCCTCGCGCCGCTCGCTCGGCGTCGAGGTTTCCTATGGTGAACGAATTCTGAAGGTGAAGGCGCTCGAGCACTACGATTTCGCCGACACCGATCTCTGCCTGATATCGGCGGGCTCCGCCGTCTCCAAGGAATGGTCGCCGAAGATCGCAGCTTCGGGCTGCGTCGTGATCGATAATTCTTCGTGCTGGCGCTACGACCCCGACGTGCCGCTGGTGGTGCCGGAAGTGAACGCCGAGGCGGTCGCGGGCTTCAGGAAGAAGAACATCATCGCCAATCCGAACTGCTCGACCGCGCAGCTGATGGTGGCGCTGAAGCCCCTGCACGACCGCGCCCGGATCAAGCGCGTGGTGGTCGCGACCTATCAGTCGGTGTCGGGCGCCGGCAAGGAGGCGATGGACGAGCTGTTCGAGCAGACGCGCGCGATCTTCGGCGCCGAGACGCCCGAGCCCGGGAAGTTTTCGAAGCGGATCGCGTTCAACGTGATCCCGCATATCGACACCTTCATGGAGGACGGCTCGACGCGCGAGGAATGGAAGCTGTCGGCGGAGACCAAGAAGATCCTCGACGACAAGATCGATGTCATCGCGACCTGCGTGCGGGTGCCGGTGTTCATCGGCCATTCGGAGGCGGTGCATGTGGAGTTCGAGAAGGCGATCGGCGTAGACGAAGCACGCGGTCTCCTGCGCGCGGCGCCAGGCGTGCTCGTGGTCGACAAGCGCGAGCCCGGCGGCTACGTGACGCCGTACGAGGCGGCGGGCGAGGACGCGACCTATGTCTCACGCATCCGCGCGGACAAGACCGTCAAGCACGGTCTCGCCTTCTGGTGCGTGTCGGACAATCTGCGCAAGGGCGCGGCCTTGAACGCCGTGCAGATCGCCGAGTGCCTGGTCAACCGCAAGCTGCTTTCGCCGAAGAAGAAGGCGGCGTGAGCCGCGGCCATCCTCCGCCCATGCACGTTCGCCCGCGCCGCAGCGTACTCTATATGCCGGGCTCCAACGCCCGCGCGCTGGAAAAGGCCAAGACCCTTGCCGCCGACGCGCTGATCCTCGACCTTGAGGATTCGGTGGCGCCCGAGGCGAAGAGCATTGCCCGGGCCCAGGTTTTGGCCGCCGTCAAGGCCGGCGGCTTTTCCCCGCGCGAGGTCGCCGTCCGCATCAATGCCCTCGACACCCTCTGGGGCCTCGACGATCTCGCCGCCGTCGCCGCCGCCGGACCCGATGCGATTGTCCTCCCCAAGGTCTCCTCGCCCCACGATCTCATGGTGGCCGGCCGCATGGTGAGCGAGCTCGACGCGCCGGCATCGCTCAGGCTGTGGGCGATGATCGAGACGCCCATGTCGATTCTGGGCGCGGGCGAAATCGCCGCGGCCGCCCGCGATCCGATGACGCGGCTTCAGGTCGTGGTGCTCGGAACCAACGATCTTGCCAAGGAGACGCGCGCGCGGATCGTGCCGGGCCGGCTTCCCATGCTCGGCTGGCTCTCGACCGCGATTGTGGCGGCGCGCGCTTATGGCCTCGACGTGATCGACGGCGTCTACAACGATCTCGACGATCCGCAGGGATTCGCGCGCGAGTGCGCCGAGGGGCGCGAACTCGGTTTCGACGGCAAGACTCTGATCCATCCCAAGCAAATCGAGCCCGCCAACGCCGCCTTCTCGCCTTCGCAAGCCGAGATCGCGCAGGCGAAGAAAATCGTGGCGGCGTTCGAAGCGCCCGAAAATCGCGATAAAGGCGCGCTCGCGCTCGACGGCCGCATGGTCGAGCGCCTGCATGCCGAGATCGCGCGGCGCACCGTCGCCCTCGCCGAGGCGATCGCGGCGCGGGAGGGCGACCAAGCCGCGAACGGGATTGCGGCGAAGCGCCGGGAGACGAGAGGCTCGCCATGAGCGCGGGAAATTTCTTCGAGGACTTCCGCCTCGGCCAGGTGATCCGGCACGCCACCCCGCGCACGCTGACGGCGGGCGACGTCGCGCTCTATGGCGCGCTCTTCGGCGCGCGCTTCGCAGTGCAATCGTCCGAGGTGTTCGCGCGGGCGATCGGATATCCGCACGCGCCGGTCGACGATCTCCTGGTTTTCCATGTCGTGTTCGGCAAGACCGTGCCGGATATTTCGCTCAATGCCGTGGCCAATCTCGGCTACGCCGCCTGCCGCTTGCTCGCGCCGGTCTATGCCGGCGACACGCTCTACGCAGTCTCCGAGGTGATCGGCGTGCGCGAGAACTCGAACCGCAAGTCGGGCGTCGTCTATGTGCGCTCCACCGGTTTCAAAGAGGACGGGACCGAAGTCGTCGACTATGTGCGCTGGGTGATGGTGAGAAAGCGCGACGAGGCGAGCCCGGCGCCCGAGCCGTCGGTGCCGAAGCTCCCCTCCCATCTCCACGCCGGCGCCTTGGGGAATGCGGTGCCCGTGCTCGCCATCGGCGAATACGACTTCGCCCTTGCAGGCAGCCCGCACCGCCTTGGCGACTATGAAATCGGCGCCCGGATCGATCATGTGGACGGCGTCACCGTCGAGGAGGCCGAGCATCAGATCGCGACCCGGCTCTACCAGAACCCGGCGCGCATCCATTTCAATCAGTGGAGCGAAGGCCGGGGCCGCTTCGGCCGGCGTCTCGTCTATGGCGGGCACGTGATCTCGCTCGCCCGCGCCCTCTCATTCAACGGCCTCGCCAATGCCTTCCATTTCGCCGCCATCAACGCCGGCCGCCACGTCGCGCCGCTGTTCGCGGGCGAAACCGTGTTCGCCTGGAGCGAGGTGCTCGACCGCCAGGAAATTCCCAGGCGCGAGGACGTGGGCGCGCTGCGCCTGCGTACATTCGCGACCAAGGACCGGCCGTGCGCCGATTTCCCCGGGAAGAAGGGCGAGGAATACGACCCCGCGGTGATCCTCGATCTCGATTACTGGGCGCTGATCCCGCGCTGAGCGACGGATTCCTGCCGGAACTGGCGGAAGAAGTTCCAGATTTCCTCGGCCGCATCGATGGCATGGCTGCGCTCGCCGAGCAGGGTGGCGACCAGGGTCTCGCCGCGGCCGGGGTCGAAGGACGGCGGCAGGTGTCCGCCTCCCTGAATGCGGTAGAGCATGACCGCCGCGCTGCCGCGGCAGATCGACCAGCGCCGGACCGTCACGGTCGATGCCCGGGCCGGGCCGAGATTCGGCAGCGCATTGTCGGCAGCGGCCATGCAGCCGGCCAAATCGGCATAAAACTGCGCGCTTTCGTTCACGGACAGGAGTTCGGCGCCCGGCATCACGACCCCGTACCAGGAACTGATCGGGTCGGCGGTGCCGTGCATGAGGAGCGCGGGTATTGCCCGGCCGGGCTTGCAGGTCTGGCGATATTTCTTCGGCACGGTCGCGCCGATGACGGCGATGGCGGCGAACAGTTCCGCTTGTTCGCAGGCCATGCGCTCGGTCATGAAGCCGCCCATGGACAGGCCCGTCAGATAGACGCGGCCCGGATCGGCGATCCCTTCATTGACGAGCGTTCGTGTCAGCGCGGTGAGAAAGGCGACGTCGTCGCCGGGCTGGGCCAGGAACTGCAGACGGATCGCGGCCGGACGGCTGTCGTCCCAGACGCGGTTGAGACCGACCGGATAAACCACCGCAAATTTTTCACGGCTGGCGATGCGATTCATGCCGAGATCGGATTCGAATTCCTTGGCCGATTGCACCGCGCCATGGAGCGCGATCACCACCGGGACGGGAGCGGAGCGCAGGTCGGAGGGAAGGAACATCCGGTAGGTACGCTTGACCCCATTGACGATAAGCTCGCGGGTTTCGCTAGCGTTCGCCGAACCGGTCCAGGATGCGAGCGCCAATGCCGCGGCGATGACCAGCCACATGGATCGCAATTGCTGTTTCCGGGGCATGTCGCCGCGCGCGTCCTCGTGGATGAATTTCAACAGGCGAAATTCTGCCGGTGATCGATACAGGTGGCCGTGATTCGGGACAATTTTACGTCCGGCGGAATCGTACGCACATACCTTATGATACCCATGGCCGGCAGAAGGATGCCTTCGTGCATGGCAGGCATCATCATGCCGCAGACGACGAATCATTGCAGCGCGGCAAGCTTTCCGCTACTCAACCCCGGCTTTCCGGACATGCCCATGACCGAGACCAAGACCACCGTAACGCGCCCGCTCTCGCCGCATTTGCAGGTCTATCGGATGACCTTGACGATGGCCATGTCCATCGCCCATCGGCTCACCGGGGCGGCGCTCTATGTCGGCACGATCCTCTTTGTATGGTGGCTCTTGGCCGCCGCCACGTCCAAAAGCTTCGATGTCATCAACGGCTTCCTCGGGTCGTGGTTCGGGTATCTGATCTTGTTCGGATACACTTGGGCGCTCCTTCATCATCTGATCGGCGGCGTACGGCATCTGATCTGGGATACCGGCCGGGGCCTCGGGCCTACTGAGCGCGAATTCTTCGCCTGGGTGACGATCGTGGGCTCGGTGACGCTGACGTTCGTCATCTGGATGCTCGGATTCATGTTCAAAGGCTGAGCGGAGACAGGATCATGCGCACACCCCTCGGCCGCGTTCGCGGGCTCGGCAGCGCCCGTTCCGGCACCGAGCATTTCTGGGTTCAGCGTCTCACCGCGATCGCGAACGTGCCGCTCGTGCTCGCCCTCGTCATTCTCGTCATCGTGCTCGCGGGGCGCAGTCATGCCTCGGTGATCGCAACGCTCAGCCAGCCCGCGATCGGAATCCTGCTGCTCGCGGCGGTCATCTCGGTGATCGTCCATATGCGCATCGGCATGCAGGTCATCATCGAGGACTACGTACAGGGCGAAGGGATGAAGGTCACGCTGCTGATGGCCAATACGTTGTTTTCGTGCGCCGTCGGACTGGTCGCAACCTTCGCCATCTTGAGGATCTGCTTCGGATCGTGAACGATGGCGACGATCGGCCCTGCCAAGATGAAAGCTCCCGCGATCAACAATCGGGCCTATCCGATCACGGATCATGCCTATGACGTGATCGTGGTCGGCGCGGGCGGCGCGGGTTTGCGTGCGGTCATCGGCTGTGCCGAGGCGGGCTTGCGCACCGCCTGCATCACCAAGGTATTCCCGACCCGTTCGCACACGGTCGCGGCCCAAGGCGGCATCTCGGCCGCGCTCGGCAACATGGGCGAGGACGACTGGCGCTGGCACATGTACGACACCGTCAAGGGGTCCGATTGGCTCGGCGACCAGGACGCGATCGAATATCTGTGCCGCCACGCGCCGGCCTCCGTCTATGAGCTTGAGCATTGGGGCGTGCCGTTCTCGCGCACTGAGGAAGGCAAGATCTATCAGCGTCCGTTCGGCGGCATGACCACCCATTACGGCAAGGGCACCGCTCAGCGCACCTGCGCCGCCGCCGACCGCACCGGTCACGCCATGCTGCACACGATGTACGGCGCGGCGCTGAAGCATCAGGCCGAGTTCTTCATCGAATTTTTTGCCATCGACCTGATCATGGACGAGGGCGGCCGCTGCCGCGGTGTGGTCGCGCTCAAGCTCGACGACGGCACCATCCATCGCTTCCGCGCCCGCATGATCATTTTGGCGACCGGCGGGTACGGGCGCATCTATTACTCCTGTACCGGCGCTCACACCCAGACCGGCGACGGCAACGCCATGCTGCTGCGCGCGAGGCTTCCGCTGCAGGACATGGAATTCGTGCAATTCCACCCGACCGGCATCTATGGCGCCGGCTGCCTCATCACCGAGGGCACGCGCGGAGAGGGCGGCTATCTCGTCAATTCGGAAGGCGAGCGCTTCATGGAGCGCTATGCGCCCTCGTCCAAGGATCTCGCTTCACGCGACGTGGTCTCGCGCGCCATGACCATCGAGATTCGCGAGGGTCGCGGCGTCGGCAAGCACAAGGATCACATCTACTTGCACCTCGATCATCTCGATCCGGCGGTCTTGCACGAGCAGCTTCCCGGCATCTCGGAGAGCGCCAAAATCTTCGCCGGCGTCGACGTGACGCGCGAGCCGATCCCGGTGCTGCCGACGGTGCACTACAACATGGGCGGGATTCCCTCGAATCATCACGGCGAAGTGCTGACCAAGGCGAACGGCGATCCCGACAAGGTCGTGCCCGGCTTGATGGCGATCGGGGAGGCGGCTTGCGTCTCGGTGCACGGCGCCAACCGGTTGGGATCGAACTCGCTCATCGATCTCGTCGTGTTCGGGCGTGCCGCCGGGTTGCGCTGCGCCGAAATCATCACGCCCGGCGAGAAGCAGCCCGAGCTGCCGAATGATTCCGCCGAATTCTCGCTCTCGCGCCTCGACAGGTTCCGCCATGCCGACGGCTCCACGCCCACTGCGGAGCTGCGCGTGAGGATGCAGAAGGTGATGCAGAACAACTGCGCCGTGTTCCGCTCGGGCGAGGTGCTGGAAGAAGGGCACAAGCTCATCCACGACGTGTTCGCGGGCGTCTCCGACATCGGGGTGAGCGACCGTTCGCTGATCTGGAATTCCGATCTCGTCGAAACGATGGAGTTCGACAACCTGATCATTCAGGCGGTCGTCACCATGGATTCGGCGCTCAATCGGACCGAGAGCCGCGGCGCGCACGCGCGCGAGGATTACCCCGAGCGCGACGACAAGAATTGGATGAAACACACGCTCGGCTGGATGGACGCGAACGGCAATGTGCGGGTCGACTATCGGCCGGTGCACACCTATACCTTGACCAACGAAGTGCAATATATCGAGCCGATGAAGCGGGTGTATTGAGGCTCCAGAAAGACTCGGGGAAAAAGGCGCAGACGCGATGGTCGAATTCACGCTGCCGAAGAACTCCAAGGTCACCGAGGGCAAGACCTGGCCCAAGCCCGCGGGCGCCAAGCGCACGTCGGAGTTCCGCGTCTACCGGTGGAATCCGGACGACGGGCAAAATCCGCGGATGGACACCTATTTCGTCGATCGCGACGACTGCGCGCCGATGCTGCTCGACGCGCTCATCTGGATCAAGAACAAGGTCGATGCGACGCTCACCTTCCGCCGTTCCTGCCGCGAGGGCGTGTGCGGCTCCTGCGCCATGAACATCAACGGCGTCAATACGCTCGCTTGCACCCACGACATCGACGAGATGCGCGCTCCCGTCAGGGTCTATCCCTTGCCGCATCTTCCGGTGATCAAGGATCTGGTTCCGGACATGACCAGCTTCTACGCCCAGTACGCCTCGATCGAGCCGTGGCTGCACACGAAGACGGCCAATCCCGAAAAGGAATGGCACCAGAGCCACGAAGACCGTGAGAAACTCGACGGCCTCTACGAATGCATCCTGTGCGCCTGCTGCACGACCTCGTGTCCGAGTTACTGGTGGAACAGCGACCGCTATCTCGGTCCCGCCGTACTGCTGCAGGCCTATCGCTGGCTGATCGACAGCCGCGACGAGGCGACCGGTGAGCGGCTCGATCAACTGGAGGATCCGTTCCGCCTCTATCGTTGTCATACGATCTTGAATTGCGCGAAGGCCTGTCCGAAGGGATTGAATCCCGCCAAGGCGATCGCCGAGATCAAGAAAATGATGGTCGCGCGCCAGCTCTGACGCGCGACCGTCCGGCAGACCCGGAGTTAGAGAGAGATAGAGCGCGTGGCTCTACTTCCGCCGCTTTCTCCGCCGTCTCCTGGTCTTGCGCTTGGTGACCTTTTTCACCTTCATCGCACGCCGCTTCCTACGCCTGGTCTTCCGCTTTTTCTTCGCTTTTCTCATGGGTCGCCTCTTTCTAGATTTCTTGGTGGTGCGCTTCTTCGCGGCCTTCTTCGCAATTTTTTTCTGGGTGGATGCGTGGGTCGGTGACGGGGGCGGTGTCGGGCGAGCAGGGGGCAAGTTCGGCGACGGCCTGAATTCGCCGGGCATGCTGTCGCCCGTCGACTCCCTCGGCTTGATGCCGAACATGCCCACCATCGGACTCGTACGGTCGGTCTTGGACATCCTTGCCTCCGAATCAAGCAGCCGACGCAGCAACATCACTCAACCATGGAAGAATTGCCAACGGAAAATACAGATGTGAGATGTAAAGTTCTGCTCAATCACGACCCATCGGATCCCGTGGCGGACATTCATTGCGATGCAGCAAGCGATTCGATGACTCCCGACGACTCGCGCGACGGCGAAAATGAATTTCGACTCAATAAGTTAGATATTGCGCGAAAAAGCTCGAAAAGATTCGCGCCCATGCCCGCAACAGCGTCGCGATGCCGATGAAATACGACAATGCGCTCGCTCGTCCACAGGACGGCGGAAAATGCATCGACGCGCGAAAAAATGGGACGCGGATTCATTCATTGCACGCCGTCAGGCGGTGTGGAACATGCGGCTGTGCACGTCGAGGATCGCAGTCGCGAAGCCGTGACCGTCGGCGATGAATTCGCGGACGAGCGACAGCGGAGTCGGTCCCGTATTCGCGACCTCTCCGATTACCTCGCCTGCCCCGAACCGCAGTTCAGCTTGGTATTTCCGCGCCACCCTCTGCATGCGGCGATTGTTGGCGAGACAGCTCATGTAGATCGTGCGGATGCCGTGATTGCGCGCAGCGAGCAACGTGCGTTCGAGCAGCGCGGTGCCGACGCCGCAATTCTGCCAGTCACGCTCGACGCTGAACGCGGCTTCTGCCTCGCAGAGAAAATACTTGCCGAAGGGGCGAAGCTCCGCCACGGCGTGCAACTCGCCGCCGATGAAGTAGCCGTGCACGACCGAACCCGGCGCGAGCGCGCGGGCGGAGTAATTTTCGATGAAGGACTCGTTGACCGGAGAACCGAAGCGATTGCGCCGGCTTTCCGGATCGAGGCGCAGAAAATGGTCGCGGAAATGCTTTGCCTCGCCGATCCAGAGCTTGCGGATGGCGGCGGAGATCGGCCCGGGCTCGTGAACGGCTTCCGTGGGCATCTCGTCCTCGTTCCTTTCGGTCCAAACCGTCGGCTTCTTCACGCCCATTCCTCTGGAGTCTGATCAGTTCGAATTGAATCGGCCTGCCCCTATAACATTTTAATTTTTGGGCGTGATCTTATCCGAAAACCGGTTTCCACTTTTCGGGATCACGCCCTAGCTTTTGGGCGTGATCTTATCCGAAAACCGGTTTCCACTTTTCGGGATCACGCCCTAGCTTTTGGGCGTGATCTTATCCGAAAACCGGTTTCCACTTTTCGGGATCACGCCCTAGCTAGGTCCGCCAGGTGAATAATGTGCGACCCAATGCGGAATCGAAGGTATTGCTGCCATGCAGCCAAAGCATGGCCCGGACCAGGCGGTTCATTGGCTGCAGGCGCGACCTGCCGCCGCGGCGAAGGCGTACCGATGCTCGGCGCGGAGCTTCCTTGCCGGTTCGGGTCCGCCCCGCTAAGCACCGCGGCACTGGAGCGGCGAATCGAAGCAGGGTTCTTACGGCATGTCGGCGATCGCGGAGCGTTATGCCGCGCGGGTCGCGGCCGGGGAGATCGAATCCGATCCGGGTCAATTGCTGGCGGTTGGGCGGCTCTCGCGTCTCGGGGACGAACTCACGGAATATAGCCCGGCGGCAGGATCGGCGTCGCTCGGTTGGCTGCTGGCGCGGCCGCCGCAGGAGACCCCGCGCGGACTCTATCTGTGGGGCGAAGTCGGCCGCGGCAAGACCATGCTCATGGACATGTTCTTCGCGGGCGCCCCGGTCGCGAAGAAACGGCGGGTGCATTTCCACGAGTTCATGGCCGAGGTCCACGAGCGCGTACGGGCCTATCGCCACCAGCTGAAATACGGTGAGATCGCGGACGAGGATCCGATCGCGCTCACCGCCGGCGCCATCGCCGAAGAAACCTCGATGATCTGCTTCGACGAGTTCCACGTCACCGACATCGCCGACGCCATGATCCTCGGCCGGCTGTGCGAGAAACTGTTCGAGCGCGGGCTCGTCCTGGTCGCGACTTCGAACGTGCAGCCTTCCGATCTCTACAAGGACGGACTCAACCGCACGCTGTTCCTGCCCTTCATCCGCCGCATCGAGGAACGCCTCGAGGTCGTGCGTCTCGACGCGCGCGCCGATTTCAGGCTGGAGAAGCTCAAAGGCGTCGCCAGCTGGTACGTTCCGGCGAACGATCAGGCGCGTGCCGCGATCGATCTCGGTTGGCGGCGGCTAGCCGGAGCGGACGGCGGCCGGCCGGTCGAGCTCGGCTTCCGGGGCCGCATCATCCGCGTGCCGCGGGCGGGCAGCGGCGCCGCCCGTTTCAGTTTTGCGGATCTGTGCGAGACGCCGCTCGGAGCGGCCGACTTCGTGCAGGTCGCGCGCGCCTTCCACACCGTGGTGGTGGAGGACATCCCGGTCATCGCCGCCGGACGGAAGAACGAGGCCAAACGCTTCATCCTTCTGATCGATACGCTCTACGACAACGGGGTGAAGCTCATCGCATCGGCTGCGGCCGAACCGGACCGGCTCTATCTCGGCACCGAGGGATGGGAAGCGCTCGAATTCCGCCGCACCGCCTCGCGGCTCCATGAGATGCGCGCGGCGGACTATCTCGCGCTGCCGCACGGCCGGCGCGACTCGAAGGCTTCGGGCAATACCACCGGTCTGGTCGAGACGTGATCGGGAAGTGAGCTTTGCCGCTGATCCTCTGGCTTGAACGACCCGGTCAAACCGGCTAGTCAAACCCGCGACCGAATCCCGCCAATCCTCTCCTGGAAAGACTCTCTCCTCCCATGGCTCGAGCCAAGATCGCTCTCATCGGCGCCGGCCAGATCGGCGGCACGCTCTCGCTCCTCATCGGCCTCAAGCACCTCGGCGACGTGGTCCTGTTCGATATCGCCGAGGGCATTCCGGAGGGCAAGGCGCTCGACATCGCCCAGGCCTCGCCGATCGAAGGCTTCGACGCCAAATTCGTCGGCACCCATTCCTACGAGGCGATCGAGGACGCCGACGTCGTCATCATCACCGCCGGCGTGCCGCGCAAACCCGGCATGAGCCGCGACGATCTCCTCGGCATCAATCTGAAGGTGATGGAGCAGGTCGGCGCCGGCATCAAGAAATACGCGCCCAAGGCCTTCGTCATCTGCGTCACCAATCCGCTCGACGCCATGGTGTGGGCGGTGCAGAAGGCCTGCGGCCTGCCGAAGCCCATGGTGGTCGGCATGGCCGGCGTGCTCGATTCCGCCCGCTTCCGTTATTTTCTCGCCGATGAGTTCGCGGTTTCTGTCGAGGATGTCACCGCCTTCGTGCTCGGCGGCCACGGCGACACCATGGTGCCGCTGCCACGCTATTCGACGGTCGCCGGCATCCCGCTGCCCGATCTCGTCCGCATGGGCTGGACCACGCAGCAACGCATCGACGCGATCGTCCAGCGCACCCGCGACGGCGGCGCCGAGATCGTCAATTTTCTCAAGGTGGGTTCCGCCTTCTATGCGCCGGCCCTGTCCGCGATCGCCATGGCCGAGAGCTATCTCAGGGACAAGAAACGGGTTCTGCCCTGCGCCGCCTATTTGAGCGGCGAATATGGGGTGCGGGGCTTCTATGTGGGCGTGCCGGTGGTGATCGGCGCCAAGGGGGTCGAGCGCATCGTCGAGATCGAGCTCGACCGCCACGAGCGCGCCATGTTCGATAAGTCGGTGGTGGCGGTGAAGGGGCTGGTCGACGCCTGTCTTAAGATCGCGCCCGACCTCGACAAATGATCGGGTCCCGCGCCGCCGATAGCCATTCGAACCGCGGAAAGTCTTCGCGAGTCGCTATCCGATGAATATCCACGAGTATCAGGCGAAAAGCGTATTGCGCGAATTCGGCGTGCCGGTTCCGCGCGGCGAGCCCGCTTTCTCGGTCGCGGAGGCCGAGAAGGCGGCGAAAGCGCTCGGCGGCCCGGTGTGGGTGGTGAAGGCGCAGATTCACGCCGGCGGCCGCGGCAAGGCAGGCGGCGTCAAGGTGGTGAAATCGATCGACGACGTGAAGAAAGAGGCGAAACGCCTCTTGGGCTCGACCCTCGTCA
>JAHFPO010000025.1 GCA_023266695.1 Hyphomicrobiales bacterium
TCAAAAATTATCGCAGGATTGGAAGGCCTGATTTTCTGATCCCGCGCGCGCTCGGGAACCGGCTTACCGCGCTCACCCCCTGACCCCTGGATGGATGCAGATTCCGATCGATCCATCCACATTCGCCCGCCGTACAACAATTCAAGCCCGTAATTCACCGGGCGTCGGCCGTCGAGCTGTGCAACAATCCCGTCTTCGTGCCAGCCTGCCTCGATACGTCGTTTCCAAACCGGCGCCGCAGTCGATGTGGGATTGAATCGAGCCGCAGGGCGAATTGTTCCTGGTCGGTGAGCCCTCATGGCATCTCCCTTGATCTATCGACGGTTGATGGCACTCGCCTCCCTGCAGTGGCTGATCAGCGCCTTGGGCGCGGGCTATATGATGCTGGTGAAGTGGACAAGCAAACTCGATCGTCCCAAGCCGCCGCTTAATACTCCTGTTATCATCGCTCTTTGGCATGGTCGGTTGGCTCTGTTGCATTATCTGCGGCACGGAAACCGCTCGCTCGTAGCGCTCATCAGCGGACACCGGGACGGGCAGCTCATCAGCAAGGCCGGTTGGTATTTTGACATCCGCACGGTTTCAGGCTCCAGCAACCGTGACAGCGTCCGTGCGGTGAGAGAGCTCGTGCTGCTCGCCCGCGAGGGACACAGCCTATTCTTCACCCCTGACGGCCCGCGCGGTCCGCGGATGCGAGTGAACGAAGGCATCATTCGCATCGCGCGCTTGACCCAACTGCCGATCGTGCCGGCGGCCATCAGCACCAGCCGAGGCGTCTTGATGAAGACATGGGATCGTTTTCTCGTCCCCCTGCCGTTTTCGCGGATTGTCATCCGTTGGGGGGAACCGTTCCGCATCGGTCACGGTGACGATGACGACGGCGCGAGGGCCCGTCTCGAAAAGGCCCTCACCAAACTTCAGGATCAAGCCGATCAAGCCATGGGGCGGAAGCCGGTGGACGCAACTTGAGTTGGCGCTGAGGGAGTGCGAAGCGCGAGCGTGTTGCGTCAGACTCCGCGTTGATTTCCCCATGCGAGCACGTGCAGCTGCGGCAATACGGTCGCCTCGAACCAGCGGTCGTCCACGACCTTGCCGACCAGCCAGCGAAAGCGTTGGTTGAGACCAGCATGATCGACGCCCGCCCGGCCGGCCTGATTTGGCTCCGCCGGAGTATGGTTGCCGACCTGGAGATAGACCGGCAAGGCCGGGTAGCGTGCCGCTACTTGCCGGGCATAGGCATAATCGGCCTCGTCGAACACGACGATTTTGAGCACTGTACGCGGGCCGTCCTTCGCTGCGGCGAGACAAGCATCGAACGCCGTCCAATCGGTCGTCATCTTCGACGACGGCGGCTTGGGAGAAAGGATCAGCCAGGCGAGATCGGCGAACCAAGGCGAGGCTACGCTCGCCTGCGTCTCCAACGCGAAGTCGTATCCCCGCTCACGCCCCAGCCTGATCAAGGCCCCGAGCGGCTGGATCGCCGGGTTGCCGCCCGAGAGCGTCACCAGGAGCGGGCGGCCTCCGCTCAATTCCTCGACCCGTGCCATGATCTGCCCGGGCGTCAGCGCAATCCATTCGTGCCGGTACTCGGGCAGCACGGCATAAAGCGTGTCGCACCAGCTGCAGCGGAAATCGCAGCCGCCGGTGCGGACGAACACGGTCGGCCTGCCGATCAGAGCGCCCTCGCCCTGGATCGTCGGCCCGAAGATTTCCGAGATGTGGATTTCGCTCACGGTCCGCCTCCCGCACAAGAGCGAGACTCGACGTTAGTTCAGCCCCGGCCTCGGCGCCACGCTCGAAACCGCCGGCCCGCGGCACTCGAGAGCGAGGAAGGGGTGCGAGGAGGGAAGCGATCCAGACTTGTGTTGAACCTCTTCCCTCAACCCGCCCTGCCGCTTCATAACAGGCATCTTTCTGTGGATTGAATGAGGTTTCGGAGGGGGGTCCAATCAAGCCCAATACGCCCCTTAAGCGGTCATTGGGTCGCATCGAGACACCAGGCTTGGCGGAGCGAGTAACTAAGACGCCGATCCGGCATTCGTGATTCGGTTTTCCGGAAATGTTCCGCCCTTTCCAGGGCCCAACGGCCGACCGCTTCATGGTTGAAATGTGGCAATAAAAAAGCGAACCTATGGGGCTGCCTAATGTTGTATGTTATCTACTTCGCTCAACAGATATCGTGTCTATGCGTATTCTGACGCGTATCGATTGTGAGCATGGAACCCATGATGCTCGACGCCATCAAGAGCCCCGCCGATCTCCGCTCTCTCAAGGAGAGCGATCTCAAACAGCTCGCGGACGAGCTGCGCGCCGAGACCATCAGTGCGGTTTCCGTGACGGGCGGTCATCTGGGGGCGGGCCTCGGCGTCATCGAGTTGACCGTTGCGCTGCACTACGTGTTCGACACTCCGCGTGACCGCTTGGTCTGGGACGTCGGCCACCAGGCCTATCCCCACAAGATCCTGACCGGCCGGCGCGACCGCATTCGCACGCTGCGCCAGGGCGGCGGGCTTTCCGGCTTCACCAAGCGCGCCGAGAGCGAATACGACCCCTTCGGCGCCGCCCATGCCTCGACCTCGGTCTCCGCCGGGCTCGGCATGGCGGTTGCCCGCGACCTCGAAGGCAAGCCGCACAACGTCGTTTGCGTGATCGGTGACGGGGCGATGTCGGCCGGCATGGCCTATGAGGCGATGAACAACGCCGGGGCGATGGACAGCCGTCTCATCGTCATCCTCAACGACAACGACATGTCGATCGCGCCGCCGGTCGGAGCCATGTCGGCCTATCTGGCCCGGCTGATTTCGGGGCGCACCTATCGCTCGCTCCGGCAGATCGGCAAGAAGTTCGGCAAGCACCTGCCGAAGTTCATCGAGCGCCACGCGGCGCGCGCCGAGGAATTCGCGCGCGCGTTCTGGACCGGTGGGACGCTATTCGAGGAGCTGGGCTTCTATTATGTCGGGCCGATCGACGGCCACAACCTCGACCATTTGCTGCCGGTGCTGAAAAACGTGCGTGACGCCAGGAACGGCCCGATCCTCGTTCACGTGGTCACCAAAAAGGGCAAGGGCTACGCGCCGGCGGAAGCCTCCGACGACAAGTACCACGGCGTCGTCAAGTTCGACGTGGCGACCGGGGTGCAGGCCAAGACGAAGACCAACGCGCCCTCCTACACCAAGGTATTCGGCCAAAGCCTGATCAAGGAGGCGAAGAGGGACGACAAGATCGTCGCCATCACCGCCGCCATGCCGTCGGGCACCGGGGTCGATCTGTTCTGCAAGGAATTCCCCAACCGCACCTTCGATGTGGGTATCGCCGAGCAGCATGCGGTGACCTTTGCCGCCGGGCTCGCGACCGAAGGCTTCAAGCCGTTCGCCGCGATCTATTCCACCTTCCTGCAGCGCGCCTACGACCAGGTAGTGCACGACGTCGCCATTCAGTCGCTGCCGGTGCGCTTCGCCATCGACCGCGCAGGCCTCGTCGGCGCCGACGGCCCGACCCATGCCGGAGCCTTCGACGTCGCTTACCTCGGCTGCTTGCCCGGCTTCATTGTGATGGCGGCGGCGGACGAGGCCGAGCTCATGCATATGGTGGCGACCGCGGTGACGATCGACGACCGGCCTTCGGCGTTCCGCTTCCCGCGCGGAGAAGGCGTCGGCGTCGAGCTGCCGGCGGAAGGAAAACCGCTCGAGATCGGCAAGGGCCGGATCGTGCGCGAAGGCCACAAGGTGGCGCTGTTGTCGTTCGGGGCGCGGCTCGCCGAATGTCTCAAGGCCGCCGAAGAGCTGGGCGCCCACGGCCTCGCCACCACGGTCGCCGACGCGCGCTTTGCCAAGCCCCTCGATACCGCCCTCATCCTGCGGCTTGCGCGCGAGCACGAGGTGCTGGTGACCATCGAGGAGGGTTCGATCGGCGGGTTCGGCTCCCATGTGATGCACATGCTCGCCGAGCACGGCGCGCTCGAAAACGGCCTCAAGATCCGGTCGATGGTGCTGCCCGACGTGTTCATCGATCATGACAAGCCGGAACGCATGTATGAGCAGGCGGGACTGAACGCCCCCGACATCGCCGCCACGGTGATGAAGGCGCTGGGGCGGACCGTGAAGGTCAGTGCCGGCGGAGGAAGGGTCGCCTGAGCCGCCGGCCCGGCGCCCGCGATATCCTCGACCACCGGAGACGTATCTGAATTTTCGTTTGGCGGATGAATCGACAATAAGGAGCTTCCTTGGGAATCCCTCTGCTGCAAAAGGCCTATGTCGGCGCCTATGTGATCCGGCAGCACCTCGCCGGCCGCAAGCGCTATCCGCTCGTGCTCATGCTGGAACCGCTGTTCCGCTGCAATCTCGCCTGCGCGGGCTGCGGCAAGATCGATTATCCGGAAGAAATCCTGAACCAACGGCTGTCGGTCGAGGACTGCCTGCAGGCGGTCGACGAGTGCGGCGCGCCGGTGGTGTCGATCGCCGGCGGCGAGCCGCTGGTGCACCGGGAACTCGCCGAGGTCGTCAAGGGTATCCTGGCGCGGCGTAAGTTCGTCTATCTCTGCACCAACGCATTGTTGATGGAGAAGAAGCTCGATCAATACCAGCCGAGCCCGTTCTTCGTCTGGTCGGTGCATCTGGACGGCGACAAGGAGATGCACGACCGCTCGGTCTGCCAGAAGGGCGTCTATGACAAGGCAGTGGCGGCGATCCGCGCCGCCAAGAAACGCGGCTTCCGGGTCAATATCAACTGCACGCTGTTCAACAATATGGAACCCGCGCGCGTCGCCGATTTCTTCGACAGCGCGAAAACGCTGGGCGTGGACGCCATCACCGTGTCGCCGGGCTACGCCTACGAGCGCGCTCCGGACCAGGAGCATTTCCTGAACCGCGAAAAGACCAAGCGGTTGTTCCGCGAGGTGTTCCGCCGCGGCAACGGCGGCAAGGACTGGTCGTTCAGTCAATCGGGCCTGTTCCTCGATTTCCTCGCCGGCAATCAGACCTATCACTGCACGCCGTGGGGAAACCCGACCCGCACCGTGTTCGGTTGGCAGCGGCCTTGCTATCTGCTCGGCGAAGGCTACGCCAAGACCTTCAAGGAATTGATGGAAGAGACCGAGTGGGACAAGTACGGCACCGGCAATTACGAGAAATGCGCCAACTGCATGGTGCATTGCGGCTATGAAGCCACCGCCGTGAAGGACGCGATCACCCGTCCGTGGAAGGAATTGGCGATGGCCATGCGCGGCGTGCGCACCGAGGGCGCGATGGCGCCGGAAATCCCGCTCGACCGGCAGCGCCCAGCCGAATACGTATTCTCACGCCATGTCGAACTGAAGCTAGCGGAAATCCGGCAGGCCGAGGCGCTCGCCAAGCATCCGGCGGCCGCGGAGTAAAGCCAAGCGCGCGGCGCGCGCATCGAGCGCGGTGCGCACCAGATCCAGCCATTGACCCGGTTGCCGCGCGAGCGAGCCGAGCACCGCCGCGACGTCGGCGCTGCCGTCGGGGCGCATGCCGACGAGCGCCGCCGGCGGGAGCGTCCGGTGCGCGGGATCTATGATCACCCGGCAGGCGGCGAACGGAAGACCACGGGCGGCGGCGATGGCGGCGGCGATATGGGATTCCATATCGGCGGCCGCAGCGCCGGTCGCCCGGTGGAGCGCGCGTTTGGCCGCGGCATCGGCCACCGGCGCAGCGACCCCGGCGATCATCGCATGGGTGGCATCGGGCAATGTTCGCCAGAGCTTCTCCGACCAACGGGGGTCGGTCGGAAATCGTTCGCGCTCGGAGACAATTGCGGAAGCCACCACCCAGCGGCCGGGCACGAGATCGGGGGCGAGCCCGCCCGCGGTGCCGAAGCTCAGGAGCCCGGCGCATCCGCGCGCGATCGCCTCCTCGAGCGCGGCCTCAATTCGCCCACCGCTGCCGCAGACGACCGTCACGCCCGCGCCCACGGCGATCTTCGCCTCGAAGGCGAGGCCGGTCACCACCACCACGGGCCGCATGATGGAGGTGGCGCTCACATGCCGAACGCGACCTTGCGCGCGTTGCTCGCCTTCATGTTGCGATAGCGCGAAAGCGCCCAGAGCGGAAAGAACTTCGCATAGCCGTGATAGCGCAGGTAAAACACCCGCGGAAATCCGGTGGCATTGTAGCGTTCCTCGGACCAGAATCCGTTCGGGCCCTGGGTGCGGACGAGATAGCTGATCCCGCGCTCGCCCGCCGGATGATCCACGGCACCGGCGGCGATCAGGCCGAGCACTGCCCAGGCGGTCTGCGAGGCCGTGCTAGGTGCCGGTTCATGACCGCGGTAATCGAGCTTGTAGCTCGTTCCGTCCTCGCCCCAGCCGCCGTCCTCGTTCTGGATCGAGGCGAGCCAATCGACCGCTTTCCTCACCTCGGGCGCATCGCCGCCGAGGCCGGCGGCATTGAGCGCGCACAGCACCGACCAGGTACCGTAGATGTAATTCATGCCCCAGCGGCCGTACCAGCTTCCGTCCGCGCGCTGGTCGCGGCGGAGCCATTCGATCGCCGTTCTCACGGCCGGGCTGGTCGCGGGCTTTTCTCCGAGCTGGGCGAGCATGGACAGGCAGCGCGCGGTCAGGTCCGCGGACGGCGGATCGAGCAGCGCGCCGTGGTCGGAGAACGGGATGTTGTTCAGATATTCGTAGTGATTGTCGGCGTCGAAGGCGCCCCAGCCGCCGTCCCGGCCCTGCAGTCCCCTCACCCACTCCGCGCCGCGCTCGATCGCGCGGCGAAAGCGCGGCGGATTCGATTTCTGCACGCCGTCATGGCGGTCCATCGCCATCACCGCCACCGCGGTGTCGTCGAGGTCGGGATAATGGGGATTGGCATATTGGAAAGCCCAGCCGCCGGGTCGCACGTCAGGCCGCTCGACCGCCCAGTCGCCGGCAACATCGAGGATCTGCAGCGGTTTCAGCCATTCTAGACCCTCGGCGGCGCGCGTCATCGCCTCGTCTCCCCCCGCCTCCAGCAAGGCATGGCAGCTGAGCGCCGTGTCCCACACCGGCGACACGCACGGCTGGCAATAGGCTTCATCGTCCTTGAGGATCAGGAGCTTCTCGATCGAGGCGCGCGCGGTGACGAGGTCGGGATGGCCGCTCGGATAGCCGAGGGCGTCGAACATCATCACCGCATTGGCCATGGCCGGGAAAATGGCGCCGAGGCCGTCCTCGCCGTTCAAGCGCTCGCGCACGAAGGCCGCGGCCTTGTCGATCGCGCGCTTGCGCGAGCGCGCCGGGAACCAGGGTTCCGCCACTCGCAGCACGGCGTCGAGCGCGCGGAACAGGATGAACCAGAACCACTTCTGGTGCGGCGCCTTGGGCCTGCCACATACCGTCGCCGGCGGCTCTGTGAAAAGCTCGTCGATGCCGACGCCCTTCGGATTTTTCGCTTTCGGCTTCAGCGCCTGCAGCACCAGGAGAGGCACGATCACGGTTCTCGCCCAATAGGAGATCTTGGAGAGATGGAACGGGAACCAGCGCGGCAACAGCATGATCTCGACCGGCATCACCGGAACCGCGCGCCAGGAGACGACGCCATAGAGCGCGAGCAGCACGCGGGTGAAGACGTTGCTCTCGGCGGCGCCGTCACGCGCGAGAATCGCTTCGCGCGCGCGCCGCATGTGAGCGTCCGCGGGCGAGTGCCCGATCATCTTGAGTGCGAAATAGGCCTTCACGCTCGCGCTCATGTCGAAATCGCCGTCGTGGAAGAGCGGCCAGCCGCCGTGGGTGCCCTGGATGCGGCGGAGATAGGCCGCGATCTTCGCCTCGAGCGCGGCGTCGACCGGTTCGCCGCGATAGTGCCGGAGCAGCACGTATTCGGCCGGGATGGTGGCATCGGCCTCGAGCTCGAACACCCAGTGGCCGTCCGGTTGCTGGCAATCGATGAGCGCCTTCGCCGCCGCCGCGATCGGCCGCTCGAGATCGGATCGCGACGGCTCGCGCGCACGCGCGGGCGAAGATCGATGGGACATGTCGCTCATCATCCGGCTCGTCGCCTCAGCCGCGCCTGCCCACGAGTTTCGCTGCCCGATCGCCCGAACGGATCGCGCCCTCGATGGTCGCCGGCAGGCCGGTCGCGGTCCAATCTCCCGCCAACACGAGGTTCTCCCAAGCCGTTGCGGCTGCAGGGCGTTTTCTGTTCTCGGCCGGCAAGGCGGCGAAGGTGGCGCGCCGCTCCCGGACGATTTGCCATGGGGGCAAGGCCTCCGCAATGCCCGTCACCGTCGCGACTTCGCGCCACAGGTCGCGGGCGAGCGTTTCGCGCGGAACCTCGAGCAAACGGTCGGCGCTGCTGACCGTGATCGAGATGCGCTCGGGGAAAGAGAAAATCCACTCGACGGTGCCGTTCAAGACCCCGGTGATCGCGGCGAGGCCCGCCGGGGGCCTCAGGCGGAAATGCGCATTGAGGATGGAGCGGAATTCAGTCGGCGTAGAGAGGCCGGGGATGAGGGAGGCCGCGACCGGCGGCGGCACGGCGAGCACGACGGCGTCCTGCGGCGCCAATTCCATGGCCTCCTCGCCGAAATCGAGCGCTTCGGCGCGCCGCCCCTCGAAGGCGAGCGCGCGCAAGCGATGGCCGAAATGGATCGCCGCGCCGCGCGCCGCGAGAAAACGGAGCGCGGGATCGACGAGCGCGCCCGACAATCCGTCGCGGGCGATGAGGGGCCGGCAGGCGCGGCCGCCCTTGAGCAATGTTTCGCGGATGACCGCGGCGGCGAGACCGGCGGCGGCTTCGCGCGGTTCGGTATTGAGCGCGGCGAGCAGGAACGGCCGCCATAGCCGGTCATAGATCGGGCCGGAGCAGTTCATTGCGGCCGCGATCGGCTGGGCGGGCCGCGCCCACAGCAGCCGCGCGATCCCGAGATAATCGATGGCGCGCGTGCCCGGCACGCGGCGGCCGGGCGAGAAAATCCACCACGGCAGGCGGCCGCCGTTCGGCCGCAGCGTCCATCGTTCCTGGGTCGCGAGATCGACGAACGGAAACTCCGCCACGGCGGGCCCGATGAGCCAATGCTCCGCTCCAATCGTGCGCAGATACGCTAGCGTCGCGTGATTGCCGGAGAGGACGAGATGATTGCCATTGTCGATCATCGCTCCCAGAGTCGGATCGTGATAGGAGCGGCAGCGCCCGCCGGCCTGGCCCGCCGCCTCGTGGACGACGACCTTGGCACCGGCTGCCGTCAGCCGGACCGCCGCGGCGAGGCCGGCGAGTCCTGCGCCGATCACATGGATGACGGGGTTCGGCATCAAATCACGGCGTGGCGCGCGAGAATCCACAGGAGGCGCGGACGGCCGAGCCGGACGGGCCGGCGAGGAGCCGACCAGCTGCGCGCGACCAGTTGATCGAGCATCGACTGATAGGCTTCCGCCATCACCCTCGGCGTCCGCACGGCACGGCGCGGGGAGCGGCGCATGATCGCGTCGGCCGCGCGGAAATGTTCGCGCGCGCGCTCGACCAGAAAGGCGCAGGCCTCTTCGAGACGGGGATGAGACAAGGCCGCGGCCGGATCGGTGGTGGTGATGCCCGCCGCGAGGAGCGCCTCGCGCGGCAGATAGAGACGCCCGATCGCCGCGTCCTCGTCGAGGTCGCGCAGGATATTGGTGAGCTGCAGGGCGCGCCCCAAATGATGAGCAAGATCAATTCCTTGCTCCGTCTCCAGGCCGAAGGCCCGGACGCACAGGCGCCCGACCGCGCTCGCCACCCGGTCACAATAGAGATCGAGCGTCTTCAAGTCGGGCGCGCGAATGTCGGCGCGCACGTCCATCTCCATGCCGTCGATGATGGCGAGGAAATCCTCCCGTCGCAGCTTGAAGGTCCTGGTCGGAGCCGCGAGAGCGCCGAGTCGCGGCGGCGGATGGCCGGCATGGAGCGCGTCGATGTCGGCCCGCCAGCGCGCGAGTTCCGCCAAGCGTTGCGGGCGAGGGCCGCCGTCGTCGGCGATGTCATCGACCGCACGGCAGAAGGAATAGATTTCGAACACCGCGTCGCGCTGCGCGCGCGGCAGGATTCGCATGGCGGCGTAGAACGAGCTGCCCGAGGCGCGGCGCGCGGCACTCACCGGAAGGGGTTCGGCGACGGCCACGCGACCCTCACGCATCCAGCGCTGTGCGGCCGCCGGGGGCGGCCCGCCGCGCCAGGCGCCGGGATAGGCCTTCGATGATTCCGAGCATGCTCGTTCCGGCGAAGCCCATCTTGTTCAAGTGGACGCGCTCGCTCAAGGGATCGCGCTCCATCAGCATGCCCGTCAATGTCCGCGCCAGGCGCTGGATCGCGGCGACTTCCAGGCCGAGGCGGAGATCGGCGATCGCAGCGGAGAAGGGTTCGGCATCGCGCAGCAAGATGGAGGTGCGCTCGGCGAGATCGCGGATACACCGGCGCAAGCCCGGCGATGCCTCGGCGGCGGCGAGTTCTTCCACCTTGGCGCCGTGGCGCTCTAACGCATCGAGCGGAATATAGACGCGGTCGAGGCGACGATAGTCCTCGCCGCAATCCTGCAGATGGTTGATCACCTGCAGCGCAGCGCACAGGGCATCGTTCGCCGGCCAGGTCGCCCGGCTCTCGCCGTGCACGTCGAGCACGAAGCGGCCGACCGGCATCGCCGAAAATGTGCAATAGCCGATGAGATCGTTCCAGTCCTGGTAACGGCGCTTAGTGACATCCATGCGGAAGGCCGTGAGCAAATCCTGGGCGTGCCTGGAGGAGAGGCCGCGCTCGGCCAGGACCGCGCGCAGCCGTTCGGCCTCGCGGGAATCTGTTCCCTTGCCGAGCAAGGCGTCCTCGAGCTCGCCCAGAAGCGCAAGCTTGTCGCGCTCGGGCAGCGAGGGATGATCGGCGATGTCGTCGGCGGTGCGCACGAACTCGTAGAACGCCAGGATCGGGGCGCGGTGGCGCCGATGAATGAGACGGGAGGCGACCGGGAAATTCTCGTCCCGGTGACCCTTGCCGGAGCGCAGTTCTGCCGGCTTCCTCATCGCGTCCCCGACGCGTTCGCCTGCACGCGCCCCTTCCACAGCCCGCCCCGGCCGCGCTGATGCTGATAGGCGGAATTGAGGGTGAAGATCATGTAGAGGCCCGCGATCGCCGGCAGGGCCACGCCCCACAGGGGCGAGAGGCGATAGAACCGCAGCATCGGCTGGAAGGAGAGCGCCATCAGCGCCCAGGCGGCGGCCCCGAAGGCGCGCGCGAGACCGCTCCCGAACAAGGCGAGCAAGGGCGGCGCCCCATAGACGAGCGCCATGCCGGCGACGGTTGCGAGAAGCAGAACCGGCGAATAGCCGAGCTGGTCATAGGCCGAGCGGGAGACCATGCGGCCGATATCACCCCAACGCGGATAGGGGCGCAGACTCTTTACGCGGTGGGTCAGGCCGAGCCAGATCGGACCCACCGCTTTCAGACGTTTCCCCAAGGCGCAGTCGTCGATGAGCGAGCCGCGCACCGCCTCGACGCCGCCGGCGGCGATCAGCGCATTGCGCTTGACCAGCATGCAGCCGCCCGCCGCCGCCGCGGTTTCGCTATCCTTCCGGTTCACCCAGGAGAACGGATAGAGCAGCTGGAAGAAGAACACGAAGGCGGGAATGAGCGCGCGCTCCGGCCAATTCTCGCAGCGCAATTTCACCATCAGCGAAACCAGACCATAGCGGCCCGCTTCTGCCCGCGCGATGAGCCGCCGCAAGGCGTCGCCCGCATAAGCGATGTCGGCATCGGTGAGGAGGAGATAGTCCGGCGGATGCGGCAGGTTTCCGGCGTGATCGATGCCTTGCTTCATCGCCCACAGCTTGCCGGTCCAGCCAGCGGGGAGCGCGCGGCCGGAGAGAATCGTGAGCGGATCTTTCGCGGCAAGCTCGGCCGCGATCCTGGCGGCGACCTCGGCGGTGCCGTCCCGGCTCTGGTCATCGACCAGGATCACGCCGAATTCACCCGGATAGTCCTGACCGAGAAGCGAGCGGAGGCTATCGGCGATCACCGCGGCCTCGTCGCGCGCCGGCACCACCGCAGTGACGCGCGGCCATAAACGGGGTTGCGGCGCCTCCTCGCGGTCGTCGCGCTCACGGCCGAGCCAGAACGCGCCGCGCGCCGCGATCAGATAGATCCAGACCGCCAAGGCGGCCGCTGCGATCGCGAGGCTCAAAGTCATCCGCGTCGTCCGCTCAAGCGCTCGCCCGCGCCTTGATGGCATGGCCGGCGAGCGTCTTGCCGAGCGACCAGATCGCGCCCGGCACCTGATGGGCATCGGCGATCACCGCCTCGAACGCGCGTTCGATCCATTCGCAGTCGGACTCGGAGATGACGAGCGGCGGCAAGAGCTTGATCGTGTGGATATCGTGGCCCGCGACCTGGCTCAGAATCTTGTGCTCCTTGAACAGCGGAATGATGATGAGCTGGCAGAACAGGCCCTTGTTCACCGCCTCGAGCGTGCTCCACGAGGCCTTGAGCTTGAGCGAGCGCGGCGGGCCGAACTCGATCCCGATCATCAGGCCCTTCCCGCGCACGTTCTTCACCAGCTCGAAGCGCTCGGCCATCCGCTCGAAGGCGGCGATGAGCCGCGCGCCCATGCGTGCCGCGTTTTCAATCAGCCGTTCGGATTCGATCACGTCGAGCGTGGCGAGGCCCGCCGCCATGGCGAGATCGTTCTTGGCGAAGGTCGAGCCGTGCACCACGGCGCGGTCCATGCGGTTGAACACCTTGTCGAAAATCCATTTGCGGGTGAGCAGGGCGCCCACCGGCACATGCCCGCCGGAGAGCGATTTGGCAAGCAGCACCATGTCGGGCTCCGCCCCCCAATGCTCGAGCGCGAGGAAGCGGCCGGTGCGGCCGATGCCGGTCTGGATTTCGTCGGCGACGAAGAGCGTGCCGTATTTGCGGCACAGCTCGGCGACCCCGCGCAGATAGCCGTCGTCGGGAATGTTCACGCCCTTGCCCTGGATCGGCTCGACCACGAAGGCCGCGATCTTGCGTCCGGCAAGAGCCTGCTCCAGGGCGGCGAGATCGTTGAACGGGATTTCGATGCAATCGGGTAAGAGCGGGCCGAATCCGTTGCGGAAGATGTCGTCGCCAATGAGCGAGAGCGAACCGCAGGAAAGACCGTGAAAGGCGTGACCGCAATAAACGATCCCGCTGCGGCCGGTCGCCGCGCGCGCGAACTTGAGCGCCGCCTCGACCGACTCGGTGCCGGAATTGGCGAAGAAGACCTTGTCGAGGAACGGCACGTGCTTGAGCAGCCGTTCGGCGAGCGCGCCGGCCAGCACCGAGACGTCCATCTGCACGAGATTGGGCAAGTCGCTGTCGAGGACATTCTTCAGCGCCTCGCGCACGTGCGGATGATTGCGCCCGATGGCGAAGACGCCCCAGCCGCTCAGGAGATCGAGATATTTGGCGCCTTCCCGGTCATGGAGATACTGGCCGCGGCCGCTCTTGAAGCCGACATCGAAGCCGATCGCCTTCAGGACCCGCACCATCTGCTCGTTGAGATGGCGCGTGTGCAGGGCATAGCGCTCCCCTTCCCGTTCCGCGAACAGCGATGCGATATCGAGGTTCATACTGATCTCCCTGCCGGATTTTACGGCCTGTTTATCTATCGTGGAATGGAATTAAACCCGCGCGCTTGCAATCGCAATGGCGGCGCGGCGATACCGCGCCGGCCCCAAACCCGCTTTGCCGGACCCATGGGCACGCCGCCAGACCGCCATTCTCAGGCGATAATCCGGCCCCAATTGGCGAGGGATATCGGCGCCCGGATAACGCCCAATCCCTTGTGAGCAGGCCTGAATCTGAGTAACGATACATCGCCCGCGTCGCTCAACGCCATTCGCCGAAGTGTTTTCTCAATGAACGAAATCGTTCACCCCACAAGAGCGGGCGACATCGTCGCGCACAGCAGCAGCGTGGAGATTGTCACGCGCGCGGAGCTCGTGCGCTGCCTGCGCTGGGCGAAGGCCTTCTCGAACCAACGCAAGGACCATCGCTATTACGATCTGGTCGAGGACGCCATCCGCCAAGGGTTCGAGCATCGTCATTTCTTGCTCCGGGACGAGCGCGGCGAGGTCATCGCGGTCCAGCCGTTCTTCATTCTCGATCAGGATCTCGTGGCCGGTAGCGGTCGCTGGATCAGGGCGCTCGCCCGTTTCATCCGTCGGCTTTGGCCACGCTTCATGCAGGTGCGCACGCTGATGGTGGGCTGCGCGGCGGGCGAAGGCCATCTCGACGGCGAGGATGAATTGTCGCGCCACTCGAACGCGCAGCTCCTCGCCTCCGTCATCCTGCGACATGCCCGCGATCTGAACGCCAAGCTGATCGTGCTCAAGGAGTTCCCCGCGAAATATCGGACGGCGCTGGAGTGCTTCCTGCAATGCGGATTCACCCGGGTGCCGAGCCTCCCCATGACCCGTCTCAACATCGGGTATACGAGCTTCGACGACTATTTGGACACGGCGCTCAGCAGCGGAACGCGGCAGACCTTGCGCCGAAAATTCCGCAAGGCGGAGCGGGCGCCAGCGATCGAAATGAGCGTCATCCAGGACGTCACGCCGATCATCGACGACATCTATCCGCTTTATCTCCATGTCTATGAACGATCGAACCTCCAGTTCGAGAAGCTGACCAAGGAGTATTTCTGCGGCCTCGGACAGCGGATGCCCGACAAGGTCCGTTTCTTCGTTTGGCGCCAGAACGGATCGATCATCGCCTTCAGCCTGTGCATGATTCAGGGCGATACGATCTATTCGGAATACCTCGGCCTCGATTATCGGGTCGCGTTCGACCTGCACCTCTATTATTACGCGTTTCGCGACGTCGTCACCTGGGCGATGGCCAACGGCTATCGATGGATGCACAGCAGCGGGCTCAATTACGATCCCAAGCTGCATCTGCGGTCCGAGCTCGATCCGCTCGACCTCTATGTGCGGCACACGTCGGAGATTTTCAACACGCCATTGAAGTGGATACTCCCCCTGATCGAGCCCACGCGCTACGACAAGACGCTTCCGCAATTCCCCAATTACAATGAGCTTTGGGGTCGCGCATGAAGGGCCAGAGGGAAGCGAGAACGGCGCCTCGATTCGATCTCACCGCTTGCATGCGATCAAGAAGGACAGCCGGATAGGGAGCCGAGGATGCGCAAGTCTGGTCTCGCCGTGATGATGGTGGTTTGCCTCAGCGGTCCCGCGTTCGCCGCCGACCCGGCCGGGGATTGGAACGTGGCCGACAATACGGCGGTGATCCGGATCACGAATTGCGGCGATGCGCTGTGCGGAACCATCGCTTCGACGCGGAATCCGGGGATCGACGAACACAATCCCGATCCGGCCAAGCGCAACCGCTCCGTTGTCGGCGTGCAAATCCTGCTGGGAATGAGGCCGAGCGAACAGGGGCGCTGGCAGGGAGAAATCTACAATCCTGACAACGGAAAGACTTATCTCGGCTACATTTCTCTCGCCAGCGACGATGTCCTCAGGATCGACGGCTGCGTGCTCGGCGGCCTCTTGTGCGGCGGCGAGAACTGGACGCGCGCCAAGTAAAAGCAAGTGAGAGGGGCGAGAGGCGCTATTTCGCCTCGCGCGGCGGGCCCATGAGCACCGGCTGAAACAGCACCGCCGCCGCCAAGGTACAGGCCAGCGACAAGGCCAGCAATTTGCCCATGCTGGACGTCCCCGGATGGCTCGATAGCCAGAGACTGCCGAATGCGGTCGCCGTCGTCGCCGCGCTGAAAATCACCGCGCGCGTGAGGCTCGATTGCAACAGATTGGTCTGACCCGCCCGCCACGCCATGATGTAATAGATCTTGAAGGCGACGCCGATGCCCAGCAGCAGCGGCAAAGCGATGATGTTCGCGAAATTGAGCTGAAGTCCGATCAGCACACAAATCTCCAGCGTGACGACGCCGGCGAGAATGAGCGGCACCAGTGTCAAGAGCACATCTCCAAATCGGCGCAACGTGATCCACAACAGGATGGCGATCGAGAATAACGCCCAAAAGCCCGCGTGGATGAAGGCCCGGACGACGGTGCGTCCGGATTCTTGAATCGATATGGGCGAACCCGTGGCAGTGGGCTCGACCGCCAGCACCGCGGTGGCGAAATCGCGCAAGATCTCGTTGTCGTTCGGGTCGCCCTTGGGCGCGACCTCGACGCGTGCACGACCATCGGGCGTCATCCAGTCGTTCACCAGGTCGGGGGGAAGCGTCTGCAGGGTCACGTTTTGCGGCCGCAGCGCGCTGCGCAGATCGTCGAGAGCGGTCTTGAGCGGAACGATCACGGCCGTTTCGGCCCGGCCGCGAACGGCCGGAGAAGCGTTCGCGAGCTCGCTGAGAAGCGGGGAAAGACGCCTCGCCGCGTCGGCTCCCCTCCCTCTTGCCGTGCCGGCGATCTGCTTCAGGCGATCGGCGGCGTCATTGAGCGCTTTGATATTGTCCTCCTCGCTCGCGGCAGAACTCAGCCGCCCCGGATTGATCGGCCCCCCGAGCGCCTGCGCCGCATTTCGAATGAACGCGAGCTTCCTCGCCTGTTCGCCCGGCACGAAATTCTGCAGCGTCAGGGCGCGCTTGACTTGCGGGAGCTTTTCCAATCGAGCGGCGATCCTTGTCGCGGCGGCGAGCGAAGGCGCCAGGATCTCGATCGCGTTGGTGTTGGTGTCGGGATCTTTCTTCAGTTCCAGATAGGTCGCGACCGATTCGACCTTCGGGCTTCTGAGATTGAGCGGATTGAAGTCGAAGCGCAGCCAGAACAGCAGCGGCAATCCGAGGATGGCGATGAAGCCGGTGAGCACGATGATCGGTATGCGGTGCCGCTCCATGAATCGATCGACCGGCGCGAGCGCCTTGTAGCCGAGCGGGATCGGCTCGCCGGGCGGATTCAGGAGCCAGAGGAGCGCCGGCAACAGCGTGACGCTGGTGAGGAACGCGATGATCATGCCGACTCCGGCGATCTGTCCGAGCTCGGAGAGGCCGCGATAGTCGGTGGGCAGGAAGGACAGAAAACCGGCGGCGGTGGCGGCGGCGGCGAGCGTCAGGGGGACGCCCACCCTCGCCCCGGCGCTCTTCAAAGCGGTGCGCAGATGGTTGGTTCGGTGACGCTCCGCCCGGTAGCGCACGCTGAACTGGATTCCGAAGTCGACGCCGAGACCCACGAACAGGACGGCAAAGGCGACGGAGATCAGATTCAACGCGTTGACCATGTAGAGGCCGAGCGCCGCCGTCATGGCGAGGCCCGCGATCAGGGTGAGGAAGACGGCGAGGATGATCCGCCCGGAGTGCAGCGCCAGCCACAAGATCAGCAGCACGACGGCGATGGTCGCGGTGTTGTTGAGGAGCGCGCCCTCCTTCAGCGTGGAAAATTCCTCGTCGGCGATGGCGATCGGGCCGGTGAGCCGTATCCTGGCTTGGAAATCTTCAGTGAGTTTCAAATCCACCGCGGCCTTCCGGATCGCCGCCGTCGCCGCGTGGCCGGGCTCCAGGTCGCCGAAGTCGAGCACCGGCTGGACCTGGATGAAGTGGCGCAGTTCGCGCGTCTCCGCCGGCTTCCCCTTCATCAGCACGTGCCAGGAGAAGCTCGCCGGGCGTCCGGCAAGGACATCCGCGACCGTGTCGGCCGCCATGGTCAGCGGCCGGGTGAGATCGTCGAGCCTAAACTGGCCCGCCTGGACGCCCCTGAGGCCGAAAGAGAGCGCATTGAGCGCGCCCCTGAGGCTGGTGTCGCTCGCCAAGACGCCCAGGAGTTGCCGCGCCCCCGCCAATTGGCCGGTGGTGCGGGCCACCTCCTCGGTCGAGAGATAGAGCAGCGCATTGCGCCCGAAGAACTCGCCGCCGCCCAGCTGATGAACGGAATGAAACGATTGACTGAGGCCAGCCAATCGCCGCGCCATGGCACCGGTCGCCGCTTTGGCGAGTTCCGGCGTCGGCGCATCCAGCACGATCAGCATGTAGGCGCCGCGCTGGGGAAAGGCCTTGTCGAAGGCCACCTCGCGCTGGCGCCAGGGCAGATCCTTGGAGATCAACTGGGTGATATCGGTGGTGATCGCGAAGTTGCGGACGATGTAGACCGATGACGCCGCCGTCAGCAGGACGGACAAGATGATCACGATCCACGCAAACCGCGTGCACAACTCGACCGTTCGTTCAATGATCGATTTCAACATGCGGCGGTCTGGCGGCGGCCCTGGTTGCGGCGGTCCGTGGGTTGGCGGGTCGTCGCGGGCGCATCCCAAACGACGCTGGATCGAGCCGGGCGGAATTGAACCCCAAAAAAAGACCTGAATAAGGTCTCCGCCGACGGCGGGGGGACTGCAATTTCGATCGACCGGGCTTAAGCTTCTAGCAATCGTGCTATTTTCTTCAACCGGATTATTGTGAAGTTCATGATATGGGCGGCCGGTCTCACGGGTAACGGAGCGATTTCGTGTCGGGCATGAAGGGCGGCGCCCTGTTTCTGACGCGCCTGAACGCGGTCGCGGCCGAGATCGAGGCGCTGCTCGGGCGGCTGCTCGCCGTGGCGCCGACCGAGGACGAGGTCGCCCGTCCGGGGCGGCTCCTCGAGGCCATGCGCTACGCCAGCCTCGGCGGCGGCAAGCGGCTGCGGCCGTTCCTGGTGGTCGAGGCGGCGGCGCTGTTCGGGGTTGCGCGCGAGCACGCCCTGCTGGCGGGCGCGGCGATCGAATGCGTGCATTGCTATTCGCTGGTGCACGACGATCTGCCGGCCATGGATGACGACGCGCTCCGGCGCGGACAGCCGACCGTTCACAAGGCCTTCGACGAGGCGACCGCGATTCTCGCGGGCGACAGCCTCCTCACCTTCGCCTTCGACATTCTGTCGCGGCCCGATACCCACCCCAATGCCGCCGTCCGGGTCGGGCTGGTGCTGGCGCTCGCGCGCGCCGCGGGCTTGGGCGGCATGGCGGGCGGCCAGATGCTCGATCTCGCCGCCGAGGGACGCTTTGCCGGCGGCCGGCCTGAGCGGCTCGGCGAAGGCGAGATCATCACCTTGCAGGCGATGAAGACCGGCGCGCTGTTGCGCTTCGCCTGTGTCGCCGGCGCCATGCTGGGCGAAGCCGGCGCCGAGAAACGCGGGGCGCTCGACCGTTACGGCGCCGCCCTCGGCCAGGCGTTCCAGATCGCCGACGATCTCCTCGACGTCGAGGGCGACGCCGCCACGCTCGGGAAGGCGGCCGGCAAGGACGCCGCCGCCGGCAAGGCGACGCTCGTCGGCGTGCTCGGTCCCGCTGAGGCGAGGATTAGGCTCGCTCAACTCGTCGCCGAAGCCGAGACGGCGCTCGCCCCGTTCGGCAAAGACGCCCTCTGGCTCAAGGCCGCCGCCCGTTTCGTCGCCGAACGGCGGGCGTGACCGAGGGCCGCTCGAGATCGGATAGAGCCATGACCCAGAAAAACCGCCGTGCGCGCCGCCTGCCCTATCTCATACGGATCGTGCGCGCCCGCCCGCGCCTGTTCGTGGCGGCGCTTGCCGGGCTCGCGGTGATCGCGCTCATGCCCTCGGAATGGCGCTATGCCACCCGCATCCTGGTCGGCTGGGACGCCGCGGTCTGGCTCTATCTCCTGTTCATCTATCGCCTGATCGCAAAGTCGAGCGTGAGCCACATCGGCAGACACGCCGCCAATGAAGACGAGGGACGCATCGCGATCCTGGTGCTGACGGTGGTGGCTGCGCTCGCGACGCTCGCCGCCATCATCGTCGAACTCGGCACCGGGCAGGGAGTCGAACGACACTTCGGTCATCTGCTGCTCGCGACCTTGACCATCCTGTCGTCATGGACATTCATCCACACCATCTTCGCTTTGCACTACGCCCACGAGTTCTACGGCGAGGGCGAGAAAAAGAGCGGTCTCAAGTTCCCCGGCGGCGAGCAACCCGGCTATTGGGATTTCGTCTATTTTTCGTTCGTCGTCGGAATGACCTCGCAAGTTTCCGACGTGGCGGTCGCCTCCAAGGCCATCCGCCAGACGGTGACCGCGCACGGCATCGTCTCGTTCGTCTTCAACGCCGCCTTGCTCGCGCTCACCGTCAACATCGCCGCGAGCGCGATCT
>JAHFPO010000123.1 GCA_023266695.1 Hyphomicrobiales bacterium
TGCGCACGGGCGAGGTGACCGAATTCCGCTCCGAGGAGATCGAGCAGAAGCAGCAGGAGATCGCGCGCAAGCTCGGCTACAAGCTCGTCGGTCACCGGCTCGAGCTTTATGCGGTGCCGCTCGGCAAAGAGAAACCCTGAATTGCGATGATCCGCTCCGCCTTCATCCTCGTCGTGATCGCGGTCATCGCGATCATCGGAGTGCCGCTCCAGTGGCTGGCGCTACGCTTGCGTTTGCCGTTGCGGCGCTGGTTGCCTCGGCTGTTCCATCGCATCTGTCTCGGCTTGCTCGGCATCCGCGTCGCTGTTCGCGGCGCGCCGGCCAGCGAGCGCCCGCTCCTGTTTGTCTCGAACCATTCTTCGTGGCTGGACATTCTGGTGCTGAGTTCGATCGCGCCGGTGATCTTCATCGCCAAGTCCGAGATCGCCCATTGGCCGCTGTTCGGCCTGTTCGCGAAGCTCCAGCGTTCGATCTTCGTGGACCGCTCGAAACGGCACGCCACCGGACACGTCAATCGCAGGATCGCCGCGCGGCTCGCCGAGGGCGATCCCGTGGTGCTGTTCGGCGAGGGCACATCGAGCGACGGCAACCGAGTGATGCCGTTCCGGTCAGCGCTCCTTGGCGCATTGCATGAAGTGCTGGGAGAAAGCGGCCGCGGTTATGTGCAGCCGGTCTCGATCGCCTATACCCGGCTGCACGGCCTGCCGATGGGACGCCAGCATCGCTGGTTCGCGGCCTATTATGGCGATATCGATCTATCGACCCACCTGGCCCGGGTGCTGCGTGAAGGCGCGATCGACGTCACCGTCTCCTTCGGCCTTGCCGTCGAGGTGGAACCCGCCATGGACCGCAAGACGCTTGCCCGCGCGACCGAGGACGCGGTGCGCCGCATGACGGCGGCAGCGCTGGCAGGCCGGTCCAAGGAGCTACCCGAACCCGTTCCCTTCCCGGCCGAAACCCGGTAATGAGGGGCAAGAATAGCGGATCGCAGGGTGGGCCACAGTCCAGATGCAACCATTACGGGCGGGGCCAAGCCCGGCCTGAACGGCGCGATGAGCAAACCCCGCAAGCTCTACGTCAAGTCCTACGGCTGCCAGATGAACGTCTACGATTCCCATCGTATGGCGGATGCCATGGCGCGCGAGGGCTATCGGGAGACCGACCGGCCGGACGAGGCCGATCTCATCATCCTCAATACCTGCCACATCCGCGCGACGGCAGCCGAGAAGGTCTATTCCGAGCTCGGCCGCCTGCGCAGCCTGAAGAAGAAGGCGGCGGCGGACGGGAACCCCATGCTCATCGCGGTCGCGGGCTGTGTCGCCCAGGCCGAAGGCGCCGAGATCGTGCGCCGAGCACCGATTGTCGATCTCGTCATCGGTCCGCAGAGCATCCATCGCCTGCCCGAGCTCGTCGCCCGCGCGGGAAATGGCAAGGCGGTCGTCGACACCGAGTTTCCAGTCGAGGACAAGTTCGACCATCTCGCTCCGCCGAGCAACGCCGCCACCCGCGCACGCGGGATCGCCGCCTTCGTCACCGTGCAGGAAGGCTGCGACAAGTTCTGCACGTTTTGCGTCGTGCCCTATACGCGCGGCGCGGAGGTTTCGCGGCCGGTCGATAAGATCGTTGCGGAAGTCGGGCGCCTCGCCGACGCAGGCGTGCGCGAAGTGACGCTCATCGGCCAGAACGTGAACGCCTATCACGGGCAGGAATCCGACGGGATGAACTCAAGCCTCGCCGGGCTGCTCGAACGGCTTGCTCGAATCGAGGGTATCGCACGGCTGCGTTACACCACCAGTCATCCGCGCGACATGAGCGAGGACCTGATCGCGGCGCACCGCGATCTCGTGAAGCTCATGCCTAATTTGCATCTGCCGTTGCAGTCGGGTTCCGATCGCGTGCTCGCGGCGATGAACCGCCGCCACGGTCGCGACGATTATCTCTCCATCATCGAGCGGGTGCGCCGTGCGCGTCCCGACATCGCGATTTCCTCGGATTTCATCGTCGGCTTCCCCGGCGAGAGCGAGGAGGACTTCGCGGCGACCCTCGATATCGTCGAGCGGGTCGGCTTCGCGCAGGCCTATTCCTTCAAGTACAGCCCGCGCCCCGGCACGCCGGCCGCGATCCTCGATCAGGTGCCCGATGCGGTGAAGATCGAGCGGCTCGCGCGTCTGCAAGCGCTGATCGACGCCGGCCTGCGGAAGTTCAATGCCGCCACGATCGGTGGCACGCTCGACGTGTTGTTCGAAAAACCGGGAAAACTCGACGGCCAACTGGTCGGCCGCTCGCCCTATCTGCAGCCGGTGCAGGTGATGGCGCCGGTTCATCTCATCGGAACCATCGCGCCGGTCACCATCCTCGACATGGGGGCGAACAGTCTCTTTGGCGAGCTGATCTCGACCCTACGGCCGCAGGTGCGCGAGCCGGCCGTTCTCGCCGCGGCGGGAGGTGCTTGATTGCGCCAGCCTGGACCGGACATCGGGCGCAAGGCGCCCTGGAAACAGGACGGCGACAGTGCGGCGCAGATCGTCGTCGCCTTCGATGACAACCAGCTGGCATCGAGCCTGTTCGGCCGCTATGGCGAAAACCTCGCGCTCATCGAACGCCGGCTCGGCGTCGTCGCCGACCAGCGCGGCAATCATGTCACCATCGAAGGCCGGCGCGAGGCCTGCGAGCAGGCAAGGCTCGCGCTCGAGGCGCTCTACGATCGGCTGCGCGGCGGGCACGAACTCGCCACCGGCGACGTCGAAGGCGCGATCCGGCAGGTGATGACCCAATCCTCGTTGCTCGAGGTCGATTCTTCCATCGAACGCACGGGATTCGATCAAATCCGCCTGCGTAAGCGCCTGGTGCGTGCGCGCACGCCCGGCCAAAACGACTATTTGCTCGCGCTCAAGCGCCATACCCTGGTGTTCGCGACCGGACCCGCCGGAACCGGCAAGACCTGGCTCGCCGTCGCCCATGCGGTGCATCTGTTCGAGCGGCGCGAGGTCGACCGTATCGTGCTGTCGCGCCCGGCGGTCGAAGCCGGAGAACGATTGGGTTTTCTTCCCGGCGACATGCGCGAGAAAGTCGATCCATATCTTCGCCCGATCTACGACGCATTCTACGATCTCATGGATCGAGGCATGGTCGAGCGAGCGCTACAGTCGGGCGAGATCGAGATCGCGCCGCTTGCCTTCATGCGCGGCCGCACGCTCTCGAACGCGGCCGTCATTCTCGACGAGGCGCAGAACACCACCTCGCGGCAGATGAAGATGTTTCTCACCCGCCTCGGCGAACATTCGCGCATGATCGTCACCGGCGATCCGAGTCAGGTCGACTTGCCGGACGGGGAGAGATCGGGTCTCGACGAAGCGGTGAGCCTGCTCGCCTCGCTCGAGGACGTCGGCCATAGCGCCTTCACCGCCGCGGACGTGGTGCGCCATGAGCTCGTCTCGCGCATCGTCACAGCCTATGATGCTTCCGACGCGGCGAGGAACAAGAAACGCAAGGAGAAGCGGCCGTGAGCGTCGCGATCGAGATCGCCGTCGAGGCGCCTGTCTGGATGAGCCTTCCCGATGCGGAGGAAACCATCCGCCGCGCGGTCGAGGAGGCGCTGACCGAAGCAGGCGAAACCGAAGCCGAGCTTGGCGTCGTGCTCACCGACGACGCCCGCATTCGCTCGCTCAACAACGCCTGGCGCGGCGCCGACGAAGCGACCAACGTCCTGTCGTTCCCGGCGCCGGTTCTCCCCTTGGCAGGTCCGCGTCTGCTCGGCGACATGGTGCTCGCCTTCGAAACGGTGGCGCGCGAGGCCGCCGCCATGGGTAAGCCCACAAATCATCATCTCTCCCACCTTGCCGTGCACGGTGTGCTGCATCTCTTGGGCTTCGATCACGAAGGCGACGGGGAGGCGGCGGCGATGGAAGACCGCGAGCGCGCGATCCTCGCCCGGCTCGGTGTTCCCGACCCCTATGCGCCCGGCGATCAAGGACGGAAACAACCGGCATGAATACGCGCGATCCTACGAACCCTCCTCCCCCGGCGAGCGGAGAGAGTGGGCCTGCCGGGCCGGCGCTCGATCAGACGCGATCGGGCGAGAGTTGGCTCGACCGTCTCAAGGCGATCGTCGGCTTACGCTCCGGCTCGCTTCGAACCGACTTGGAAGAGGTGCTGGCCGAGGACGAGGCGGGGAAAACCGGGTTCTCGCCTGCCGAGCGCACCATGCTCCAGAACATCCTGGAGCTCGAGAAGCGGCGGATTGGCGACCTCATGGTGCCGCGCGCCGACATCGTCGCCGTGCAGAAGGATATTCCGATCGGCAATCTCCTGAAGGTATTCGCCAGCGCCGGGCATTCGCGCCTCGTCGTCTATGACGATACGCTGGATGACCCGACCGGCATGGTGCACATTCGCGATCTCGTCGCTTATCTTACCGGGCGCGCGACGATCGCGGCGGATGAGAATGCGCGCCGCAATAAGCCCCTGCCCGCCGATCTCGATCCGAAATCGGTCGACCTCACCGAGCCGCTCTCGGCCACACAGATCGTCCGCCGTATCCTGTTCGTGCCGCCGTCGATGCCGGCGGTCGATCTCCTGGTGAAGATGCAGGCGACACACATCCATCTCGCCCTCGTCATCGACGAATACGGTGGCACCGATGGCCTCGCCTCGATGGAGGACATCGTCGAACTGATCGTCGGCGACATCGAGGACGAGCATGACGACGAGGCCGTGCGCATCGTTCTGCAAGACGACGGCAGTTTCATCGCCGATGCGCGCGCGAGCCTCGACGAAGCGGCGGAGAAGATCGGTGCGGTTTTCGCCGCCGGCGAAGCGGTCGAGGAAATCGACACGCTCGGCGGCCTTTTGGTCATGCTGGCCGGACGCGTGCCGGTACGCGGAGAGATCCTTGCGGGGCCGGACGATTTCGAAATCGAAGTGCTCGACGCCGATCCCCGTCGGGTCAAGCGGCTGCGCATCTATCGCCGCCCGCCGGGTCCGCCGCGACGTGAAGCGCGCCGGCGTCAGGCGGAAGACGGGCCGACGGTCGCTCCGTCCTTGCCGGTGGCTGTGCCCGAGCCGGCGGCGCGGACGGTACGATCCGCCGACGAGTCCTCCAGCTAATCCGGATTGCACTCGGTGAAGCTTGCGACGCTGGCTCATCGTGTGGTGCTGGCTTCAGGCTGGCGGCGACGGTTGATCGCGCTCGGCGCCGGAGCGTTGTCGGCTTTCGCGATGGCACCCTACGATCTGTGGCCGCTGCTGATCCTCACATTTCCGGTCCTGATCTGGCTCATCGACGGCGCCGGCGCGGGAACAGCGGGCGTACGTTCGGCCTTCGGAGCGGGCTGGTGGTTCGGCTTCGGCTATTTTTTCGCCGGCCTCTACTGGATCGGCATGGCCTTGCTGGTCGAGGCCGATCAGTTCGGCTGGCTGTTGCCGTTCGCGGTGATCGCAATCCCGGCCGGGCTCGCGCTCTTCCCCGCGCTCGGGGCGGCGATCTCCCGCCTGATGTGGACTTCGGGACCGAGCCGTCTTTTCGCCTTCGCCGTCGGATTCGGCACCACCGAATGGCTGCGCGGCCATATGCTCACCGGCTTCCCTTGGAACAGCTATGGCTACGCGCTCGCCGCGATGCCCGTGATCGCGCAGACGGCGGCATTCGTCGGTCTTTGGGGTCTCACGTTCCTCACGCTGGTGACGCTCGCGAGCCCCGCCGTGCTCGCCGATGGACGCGAAGCGACGTCGCGCCCGTGGCTCGCGCCCCTCCTCGCCGCGCTCACGCTCGTGGTGCTAGCCCTCATCGGCGCACATCGTCTCGCCACCATCGAGGTCGGAAGGGTCGAAGGCGTGCGGCTCAGGATCATGCAGCCCAATCTGCCGCAGGACGAAAAGTTCCGAACCTCCGCCAAGCAGGCGGTGATGGACCGTTATATCTCGCTGAGCGACCGCGCGACCGGCGCCGACACTCGGGGCATACGCGATGTGACACACTTGTTCTGGCCCGAATCCGCTTTTCCGTTCTTCCTCGAGCGCGAAGCCGACGCGCTTGCGCGCATCGCGGATCTGTTGCCACCCGGCGTCGTGCTCGTGACCGGCGCGGTGCGTCTCGAGGAAGCGCGCAGTGGAGAACACGAGCCCAAGGTCTACAACAGCATCCGAGTCATCGGCGATGACGGCGCGATTCTTGCGACCTCCGACAAGGTCCATCTCGTTCCGTTCGGCGAGTTCCTGCCGTTCCAGAGCTTCCTCGAGCGACTTGGCTTCGAGCAGATCACCCGCGTACGCGGTGGATTCACCCCCGGATCGGGCCGCCGGGCGCTGGCGATTCCTCGCCTGCCGCCGGCGGCGCCGCTCATCTGCTACGAGGTGATTTTTCCGGGCCAAGTCCTGCCCGAAGCCAAGCGTCCCGCTTGGCTGCTCAACGTGACCAACGACGCGTGGTTCGGGAACACGCCGGGTCCACACCAGCATTTCGCGCAGGCACGCTTGCGCACGATCGAGGAAGGTCTGCCTCTCGTTCGTGCCGCGAACAATGGCATTTCCGCCGTCGTGGATCCGCTCGGCCGCATCGTGCGCGCATTGCCGCTGGGACAAGATGGTGTGATCGATTCGATCTTGCCGATGCCGATCGAGCCGACGTTGTACGCCCGCTTCGGAGATGGTCCGGTCTTGGTGCTCGCGCTATTGTTCATTATGCTTGTTCTAATTGTTCGCCGCTCGAACAAACGTTCCAGCTGATCCCGTCCCTTAACCAAGGTCGCAATGCGCGCACACGTCGCAGCTGCCGCAGGATCGATCGCTATCCTCGTAATTGTGATTCGGAGTAAGTTTTTTTGTGGTATAAGTGGAGTTCAGTATGAACAAAATGAACAAAAAATCGCCGAACCCAATCGACAGGCACGTCGGCAGTCGCGTGCGCATGCGTCGTATG